>NZ_JBFACU010000032.1:0-104014 GCF_040641015.1 Streptomyces sp. NPDC021356
GCGACAAGGGCGACTTCTGAAAACAGCCCCACCACCGCACCACACGCACCACGCCGCAGGACGGAGAACCCCGGCCCGCCGTAATCGGGCCGGGGTTCTCATCTGGGCAACAACCCGGGAGCATCCCACCGGGACACCCGCACCAGACCGTCACCCCGACAGCCCACGCACCTGTCACGCCATACTAAACGCCGCCCACAGGCCCCGCGCCCCGCACCGGCGGCGCTCCCCTGGCCCTACCGGCTCATTCACCACCGACTCCTGCCCCAGCACGCCCCGTTGACGCGCCGGCCCGGGCAGCGGCCACCACGCGCCACCGGCGACCGGGATACACCCGAACAGGTGACCAGAGCGCGAGCCGCACCCCCCGGCCACTCCCCCGCATGCCGCGGCCCGCACCTCCGGGCGCGACGGCGCGCACGACCACACGGCACCTTCTCCACCCGCAAACGCTACGGGACGAGTGACATGAACATCCGCCTCGTGGAGGACGCCAGCGACGACACCTACGTCCTGAAAATCCTCGACATCACCCTGACCCCCTCCTACCCACGTCTTGGCCGCCCGCTTCGCTGGACCATGAGCAGCCTGCTCAAGGAAACCGTCGACCTCACCCAGGTCACCTGCACCGTGATCATGAAGATCGGCCCGGTGAAAATGCTCGACAGGACCTACCCGCTGCCCGACCTGCTCACGCACATGGGTACGAACCTTTCCGGCAACCCCCACCCGCCCGCCGGACCCTGGCAACAGACATGGGACCTGTACATCCCCAGAACAGTCCCGGTCGCCAGACACCGCATCCACCTGCGCGCACGGACGACGGACGGCAAGAACTTCCTCGCACTGGACATCCCCCTCGACTTCAGTCACCGTTACCGCCCCACCCCGAGCCCCATCCCGTACAACAGCACGGAACTCAGCCGGGCCCTGTGACTCCACGACAAGCACAGCCCCCTGGGCCCGGCACCCGTGATCCACGAGGACGTCGTCCAGCGCCGGGCAGCCGGACCCCACCGGGCCGACGGCATCCTTGACCGGCACGCGGTCCGGCCGGACGTCGAACACCGCCACGGCGAGACATCCACCGACAGCGGGCGCCTTCTCCCTCTGCAGCAGCGCCGGGCCCCGCATGGAGCGTCCCTTCCGCTGGGGTGACGGCGGGGCTTTTGAGGCACGCGCGCGAGTGGCGGGTGCGCCCGAGGGTGCGATCGGCCCTCCCCAAGGGTGACAGCCGGCCCCGTGCGTGCCGGCTTCGTCACCTCCCTCGCCGTCCTCGGCTCGGCCGCGCGCGCCTCGGTCTCCCCCGCGACCGGGCCGGTGGCCGGTACGGGCAGGGATCGACTGCCCGGACGGATACGTGTGCGTCCACCCCGAGATCAGCTTCATCGACGCTCACGGTCGGTTCCGAGAGTCGGCGTCATCCATGAAGCTCAGCATCTTGGCGTCGAGCAGGTCCGGGTGGTCGATTGCGGGGCCGTGGCCGGTGCCGGCGACGATCTCGGCGCGGGCCCCGGGGATCAAGCGCGGCACCCGCTCCAGTTGGCGCTCGGGGTGCACAAGCAGGCTGCGCTTGCCGAGGACGAGGTGGAGCGGGGTGCGGATGGTGCGCAGTTCCGCCTCGGTCAGCGGCAGAGGCGCGGGACGACGTATCCGGAAGGCACGGACGCTCGCCCTGACCATCGCGCGCAGTTCTGGAACGACGAGCACCGGCTGTTCCAGCCAGGCGGCGAGGCGTGGGCGCAGCGCCTTGGGGGCGAAGGTCGCGAAGAGGCTGATGAAGATCCAGGCGAAGAAGCGCAGACCCACCTTCTCCAGGCCGCCGGGGTCGAGCAGGGTGACCGAGGCGAGCCTGCTCGGCCTGCGGTGCGCCTGATTGAGTGCCAGCCAGCCGCCGTAGGAGGAACCGACGAGGTGGACGTGGTCGAGGCCGAGTGCGTCGAGTGCCTCGTCGAGCCACTGGGCCGCACGTTCGGGCTGCCACATCGGTTCGCGCTGGACGCTGCGTCCGGGGTCGCCGGGGGTGTCGAGCGCGTAGACGGGGCGTTCGGCACTGAGCCCCCGAGTGTTGGGGTACCACTGAGCGGAGCAGCCTCCGGCACCGTGGATCAGGACGACCGGCGTGCGGGACTCGGCAGCGGGGTCCGCGGGGCCGTACCGGTAGACATGTGTGGTGGCGAAACTCGTCTCCACGTCCGTCTCGAACCGGACGGGTGCGCCCTTGGCGTACAGGGCGTCGCAGGCGGCGAAGCAGCGGTCGCGCAGGGCGTCGTTCACATAGCGGCCGACGTCGCGGCGCGGGCGGTTCCGGGTGGTGGTCTCAGGCACCGACAGCCCCTCTGGGAGATCCATTCTTCGTGATACGACCGTACCACGATATTGATACGGCGGTACCATAAAACTGTCGAGACTCACCACTGACGGGCGGAGACACCACTCATGCCAAAGCGCGTGGACCACGACGAGCGGCGCGCCCAGATCGCCGAAGCGCTCATCCGCGTGGCGGGACGGCGTGGGCTGCACGCGGTCGGCATGCGGGACGTGGCAGCCGAGGCCGGGGTGTCCCTCCGGCTGGTGCAGTACTACTTCCAGACCAAGGAGAAACTGCTCTTCTACGGCCTCCAGCACCTGACCGCCCACTTCACCGCACGCGTTGACGCCCGCCTTCGCGCCACCGGGCGGGTTCCGGGCCCCCGCGCGACCGTCGAGGCGCTGCTCCTGGCCTCGCTCCCGACCGACGAGGAGAGCCGCACCTTCCATCTCCTCTACACCTCGTACGCGATCCTTTCCGTGACCGACAAGGCACTCGCCGCCCAGCCCTTCGTCGACCAGCCCGACGCCGCCGAGAACGCCTTGGCCGGCTTGCTCCGGCAGGCGCGTGAGGCCGGGCTGACGGACCGCGACATCGACCCGCGCACGGAGGCGATCAGCCTTCTCGCCATGACCGCGGCCATGGGGACCAGCATCCTCGTAGGCCAGCGGACACCGGAGTCGGCCATGGGAGTACTGCGCCACCACCTCGACCGGATCTTCACGGCCGAGTAAGACCCCGCGACGCCGGCATGACCTCGGCGCGCCGCGACGGGGCCACGGACACCATCCACCCGAGGGCGCCGGGCAAGCTCCGTAGTGGGCGGCGCCGCATCCCGCCTGCCGTCGTCCTGCGTCAGAAAGCGCTCCGGAGCAGGCCGCCGGACGCAGGGGCAGGTCCTCGGCGAGGCGACGTCGGCGGCTGCTTGCTCGCCCTCCAGGACGAGGGCGCGGCCCACTCGCTGCCGGATCGGAAGGAAGCACCTCCGGCCCAGGTCGCGAGACTTGAGTGAACGCGGCCGGCTCACCGAGCGCCGCTGAGCCCTTGCCACCGCATGAGCGGGATCTCCCCGGCACCTGCCCCAGCAGCGGCGTGGACTGGCCGGTCCTCCGACTTGCTCCGCCGGCTGTGTTCCACACGTGGAAGGATGGGCCCGTGTGGTCACGACTGCCATGGGGGGAGAAGCTCCGGGCTGAGCTGGGTTCGCCCCGACGAGCCCGCAGGTTGGGCAGCAGCCCGCGATCACGAGTATGGCGAGCCGAGCTGTCGGGCGCACCAGTCGTGGTCAAGCAGCTCATCGACGGTCCGCAAGCAGCCGAGAGATACGCCCGCGAGGTGGCCGCCCTGCAGCTCGCGTCCAGGGTCGACCCGCCCGTGGTGCCGATGCTCCTGGGCGCCGACGCAGGCGAACGGGTGCTGGTCCTGGAGTACTTGGCCCATCAGGCGCCGCGCGACGACTGGCTGGTGGACTACGCGGCGGCGTTGGCCCGGCTCCACGCCGCCGCAGGCGCTGACGCCGCGGGCACTCTCCCGACCTGGTCGGGCCCGACCCAGGAGGATGCCGACTCTTTCCTCCGGCTTGCCCGGACGCTCGGCGTGGTGATGCCGGCCGGCGCTCGAACCGACGTGGACGGCCTGGTGAACCGCCTGTCCCGTGCACAGGGCCATGCCCTGCTGCACGGCGACCCCTGTCCCGGCAACGACATCCACACCAGCAACGGTGTACGGTTCGTCGACTTCGAGCAGGCCGCGGCGGGCAACGGGCTCGTGGAACTCGCCTACCTGCGCATCGGCTTCCCGACCTGCTGGTGCGCCACCGCTCCCGCCCCCGACGTGCTGAACGCAGCCGAGACCGCGTACCGCACGGCATGGCGGGACGCGAGTGGCACCGAGGTCCAGGGCGATCTCACGGACGCGTGTGCCGGCTGGCTTCTACGGGGCGACGCCTTGGTGCAGCGAGCCCAGCGCGGGACCGTCGACCACTTGGGCGAGATTCCGGACCGCGACTGGAAATGGGGCACCGCGACTGCTCGTCAGCGGCTGGTGCACCGTCTCCGGGTCGTCAGTCAGATGACCGCCGGGAGCGGTGAGCTGAAGGATCTCGGAAGGCTCGCCGCGGCCATGCGCGAGAGCATGCTCACCCGCTGGCCCGCTCTTCGGCCGCTGCCCTTGCGACGGCCGTAGAGGCCTTCCGCCCGGCAGCCCGGCCGCGCGAGATTCCGAACCGCAGTCGCGGACATGCCCTCACCCGAGAATGAGGCCCGGCCCTTCGCCCTGGTCCGTGGTCAGGACGGCAGAGCGGAGTGATCGCACGGGCTCCGCTCCCATTGACAGCCCAGGAAAGGCTCCCATACTGTCAGGCAGAACTTCGAACAGCATTCGATATCTCGAACAAGCGTGAAGAGCCACTCCTTCCCCAGGCGCCGGGGTGAGTCCAACGGCGCCTCAGTCCGCTCCTTTCCGCCACGCCTCCGCACCACATGCGCGTTTCGCAGGTCACGGTCCACTCCGGCCGCAATTCGGTGACCCTCGCCCGTCCATGACTCCCTGAAGCTTCACACCGGTCATTCGTGGCCCGCAGCGTCACACCGGTCATTCGTGGCTTTTTGGCATCACAGAGGAGACCGCCATGTCCCAACTTCCACGCCGTGACCTTCTGCGGCTCACCGCGCTCGCCACCGCCATACCGGCGTTCCAGACAATGTTCCCGGCGGCGGCCGGAGCAGCGACGGCCGGGACGGCGGGCGCGGACTCGAAGGCCGGCATCCCACGGGCACCCGCCGTTGCAACGCCCTCGTCCTGGGTCGTCAAGCCGTTCGACAACGCCCGAGTGACGCTCGGTCCGAGCCTGTTCACCGACAACCGCGACCGCGTACTGAACTTCCTTCACGCCTACCCAGCCGACCGCATGCTCGCCGTCTTCCGCACCAACGCCGGGCTGGACACCCGCGGGGCCGAGCCGCCCGGCGGCTGGGAGACCGCCGACGGCAACCTCAGGGGCCACTACGCCGGACACTTCCTCAGCGCCCTCAGCCTGGCGTACGCCGGCACCGGCGAGCAGGCCTACAAGGAGAAGGCCGACTACATGGTCACCGCACTCGGCGAGTGCCAGAACGCCCTGGCCACGCTGGTCGGCACGGACGATCCCGGGGCGCCGAGCCGCGCCGGCTACCTGGCCGCGTATCCGGAGACGCAGTACATCCTGCTGGAGCAGTACGCGACCTACCCCAGGATCTGGGCTCCCTGGTACACCTGCCACATGATCATGCGCGGGCTGCTCGACGCCTACCAGCACGCGGGCAACGAGGAGGCACTCGGCATCGTGCTGGGGATGGGCGACTGGGCGTACAGCAGACTCGGTCATCTGCCGAGAACCCAGCTCGACCGGATGTGGAAGATCTACATCGCCGGCGAGTACAACGCGATGCCCGTGGTCATGGCGGATCTGTACGCCCTCACCGGCGAGGAGAAGTACCTGACGACCGCCAAGTGCTTCGACAACACCTACCTGTTCGAGGCCGCGGTGGCGAACCGGGACACCCTCGACGGTGAACACGCCAACCAGCACATCCCCCAGTACCAGGGCTACCTGGAGATCTACGAACAGACCGGGGAGAAGCAGTACTTCACCGCGGCCGAGAACTTCTGGGACATGGTGGTGCCGCACCGCACGTACGTCGACGGCGGTATGGCGGGCTCGGGGGAGATGTTCGGCGCGCGGGACGTCATCGCCGCGACCATCCAGCAGGACAACGCCGAGACCTGCTGCGTCTACAACATGCTCAAGCTGAGCCGCAGCCTGTTCTTCCATACCGCGGACCCGAAGTACATGCAGTACTACGAGCGGGCCCTGTACGGCCAGCTCCTCGCCTCGCGTGAGAACACCTCCAGCGACACCGACCCCCTGCTGACATACTTCGTGCCGGTGAATCCGGGGGCTCAGCGCGAGTACGGCAACCTTGGCACCTGCTGCGGCGGCACCGGCCTGGAGACACACGCGAAGTTCCAGGACTCCGTCTACTTCAGCTCCACCGACGGCTCCACCCTCTACGTGAACCTCTATCTGCCGTCCACGCTGAACTGGCCGGAGCGCGCACTGACCATCACCCAGTCCACCCGCTACCCGACCGACCCGGCCGGCACCAGCACCCTGACCGTGACCGGCGGCGGGCGCCTCGACCTGAGACTGCGGGTGCCCTACTGGGCCGAGCGCGGCTTCACCGTCCGGGTCAACGGAGTACGGCAGCGCGTCGATGCCACGCCGGGCGGCTACGTCTCACTGAAGCGGACATGGCGAACCGGGGACCGCGTGGAGATCGCCGCGCCGTTCACGCTGCGCATCGAACGCGCCCTGGACGACCCCGCCACCCAGACCCTCGCCTACGGCCCGGTGCCCCTGGTGATCCGCAGTTCCGCCACGGAGTACCAGAACCTGACCCTGTACCGGGACTACCCCCTCAGCCGCGACCTGCGCCGGGTCATCCGCCCCACCGCAGAGCCCATGACGTTCACCGTCGACGGCCTGACCCTGGTGCCCTTCTACCTCGACGACACCGACCACTACCACATGTACTTCAGGCGCGCCGAACCCGAGATCGTCTTCGGGGACACCGCCACCGGAGTCGAGAACCGGCCCGGGGCGGGCGGTCTGACGTTCCTCGACGAGGTCTGGGACCGGGGGCCGTTCCAGAACAGAGGCGGTCTGGTGCAGGCGGTCACCCGGGTCGCCGCTGCGAGGAAGGCGAGCGGAGAGTTGACGGGGCGTCAGTGCGGCACCCTGATCGCAGCGGCAGCCCGAGCGCATCTCCCCTCTTGAACAGTCTGACTGCCGGCCCGGTGGAGTCAGAGGGAGGTCCGTTGAACCAGATCGGCGTCGTCTCCGCCGTCAGACGGCGCGGGGCGGCGATCCCGCCGCTTCCCGGACGGCCTCGCCGATCCGCGAGGCGTCGCCGACCGCCACCGTCACCAGCCGGTCGGGCGCGAACGCCTCCCGCAGGGCCGTCGACGCCTCCTCCACGGTGACGGCCGCGGCCCGCCGGAACGCGCCCGGCAGCGTGGCCGGCGCCCGCCCGTCCAGCACCAGCACGGCGATCTCGTCCGCGACGGCGGAGGCCGTCAGATAGCGCAGCGGCGCGGCGTCCACGATCTGCGCGACCGCTGCCGACCGCTCCCGCGCGCTGATCCCGTGCTCGGCCACCTCCCGCAGGATGCGCCGGACGTCACCGAGCGCGTCACCTGTCACCGACGTCTCCACCGCACCGGTCACCACCGCGAGCGAATGCTGCACGACTGCGAGCAGTCGGCTGTGGAAGCCGTACGTGTACCCCTTGGCCTCCCGCAGTTCCCGGTCGAGGCGGGCGTTGACCGAGCCGCCGAGGCTGTGGTTCCCGATGAGCAGCGCGTCCCAGCCCGGCGCCGTGCGGGCGGTCGCGGCCCGGCCGAGGACCAGTCGGGTCTGGACGGCCCCGGGCCGGTCGACGACGATCACCGCCGGCTCGTCCCGTACGGGCGGGGCGGGCGGCGTGGGCGGCGTGCCGGGCTCGCCCTCCCATGCGGACAGGACCCGCCGCAGCGTCGCCTCGGTGCCGTTCCCGGACAGGTCGCCGGCGACGATCACCGTGGTGACGGCGGGGCGCAGGAAGCGGCGGTGGCAGGCGACGACCGCCTCCCGGTCGATCCGGCGGACCGTCTCCTGCGTGCCGCGCGCGGGACGGCTGCGCCGGTCCGAGGGGTCGAAGACTGCGCTGTGCAGTTCCAGGGCGGCCAGGCGCTCCGGGTCCGCCCGGAGACGGTCCAGGCTGTGCACGCGTGAGCGGACCAGCCGGTCCACCGAGGCGGCCGGGAGCAGCGGTTCGCGCAGGGCGCGGACCAGCAGGGACAGCGCGCGGGCCAGGTGGGGCACGGGCACGTCCAGGGTGATCCGCAGGCCCGCGTGCTCGGCGCCGACCCCGAGGGTCGCGCCACAGTTCTCCAGCTCCCGGATGAAGTCGAGCGAGCTGAGGTCCGGTACACCTTCGACGAGGGCGCTGGTGGTGATGCCCAGGACGCCCTCCAGGTCACGGGGTTCGAGGGCGAGCGGTGCCGCCACCACGATCTCGGCGCTCAGCACCTCCTGACCGGGGCGGTCGCACGTCAGCAGGGTCACGCCGTTCGCCAGCATGTCCTCGTGCAGCGCGGGGAAGAGCCACGGCTCGACAGGAACCGGCACCGGCCGCTTCGGCCGCGCTGCGGCGGGACGACGGCCCGTACCGGGCGGGTGGGGCGGGGAGGCTGAGACGGACGCAGTCATGCGGGGACCCTTCGCGAAGGACCGGCGGGCAGGGGATCGGTGATGACACGGTGGGCTGCGGGGCCGGGCGGAACCTTCCGGGGCCGGCCACGTCACCCTGGGGAGCCGTGTCCCGCTGGGGAGCGAGCCGTCTCCCGCGCGGGCTCGTAGGTGAGGACCGCGCGGCGCGCCGGGGCGAGCAGACCGGCGGCCGCCGCGCCGACCTCCTCGGCGCCGACGTCGAGGACGCTCGCCAGATGCCGGTCGCAGCGGGCGGCGTCACCGAAGTACGCCTCCTGGGCGCAGAGTTCGTCGGCCCGGCCGGCCGGGTGGCCGAGCCGGTCGTGCCAGTCCCTCCGGATCTGGGCCCGGGCCCCCTCCAGGGCCTCCTCGGTGACCCCTGCGCCGGCGAGCCGCTCGATCTCCGCGTCCACCGCGCGCTCCACGTCGGCGAGACGGGTCCCGGCCGGAGCCCGCACGTTGAGCCGGCCGAGGGACGGGGCCTGCCGCAGCGGCATCAGTGACGCGCGCGCCGTGTGGGCGAGCTGGTCGCGCCGCACCAGCCGGTCGTGCAGGCCCCGGCTGCTCATGCCGCCGAGGAGAGTCAGGGCCAGGTCGGCGGCCGCGTGCCCCGGTTCGCCGTACGCGGGGAGCTGGTACGCCGCCATGAAGGCCGGCCCGGGCACCGACTCCACCACGTGCCGCCGCGCCTCGGCCGGTTCGGTGGGGGCGTCCGGCGCGACGGTTCGCGTCAGGGGGGCGACGAGGGCGGTCCGGGCTCCGGAGGGCGGGATGTGCCCGAAGTGGCGCTCGGCCAGGTCGATGACCGCCTCCGGTGAGACGTCGCCGACCACGGACAGGATCGCCCGGTTGGGGGTGTAGTGGCGGCCGAAGAAGGCGCGGCAGTCGTCGAGGGTGACCGCCCGCAGGTCCTCGGGGCTGCCGGCCGGCAAGGCACGGAAGGGGTGCCCGGCCGGGAAGGACATGGCGACCAACTGCTCCCAGCCGGTCCCGTAGGGGACGTTGTCGTAGCGCTCGCGGCGCTCGTTCAGCACCACGTCCCGCTGGGTGGCCAGGCTCCCGGCGGTCAGCGCGTCGAGCAGGCCCCCCATGCGGTCGGCCTCCAGCCAGAGGATGAGTTCCAGGCGGCCGGCCGGTACGACGCTGTGGAAGGCCGTGCGTTCGAAGCCGGTGGCGGCGTTCGTGTGCCCGCCCGCGTCCTCGACCGCGGCGGTGTGTCCGCCTGCGGGCACATGCGTGGAGCCCTGGAACATCAGGTGCTCGAAGAGGTGCGCGAGACCGGTCCGGCCGCGCGGCTCGTCACAGGAACCCACCCGGTACCAGAGGCAGATCGCGGCCACCGGCACGGTGGGGTCCTGGGAGACGACCACCCGCAGACCGTTGGAGAGGGTGTGGCGGACGGGGTTGAGGACGGGCACGGCGCTCCTACGGCTCGGTGGGCGGCGGGGTCTTCGGACTCGGCTCGTCGCCGACGGGGGCCGCCCCGGCCGGCCGGCCGTCCACCTCTTGCTCCTCGCCGTCCTCGCCGTCCTCGCCCTCGGTGCCCTGTAGCGAACGGACCGGGCTGAGCAGTGGCCACAGCGCCGACGTGAGGAGGCCGGCCGCCGACACGTACATGACCTCGGCCAGCCCGAAGCGTCCGCCGAGCCAGCCGCCGAGCAGCGCGCCCACCGGCTGGCAGCCCCAGCTGACGAAGCGGGTGGTGGCGGTGACGCGGCCGAGCAGGTGGTCGGGGACCAGGCTCTGCTTCACCGTCTCGCTGATGACCAGGTTGACCACGACCGCGAAGGTCCAGGTGAAGGTGGAGGCCGACACCAGGACGACGGCGAGCGGACGGTTGTCCCACTGCTGGGCGAGCGGGACGAGGACCGCCGAGACGCCGGGGGCGGCGTATGCCAGGACGAGGGCCCGGCCCTGGCCGAGCAGCCGGGTGAGGAAGGGGGTGCAGGACGCGCCGAGCAGGCCGGCGACACCGCCCGCCATGCTGGTGGCGCCGAGCAGGCCCGGGCTGAAGCCGAGGACGCGGAGCACGAAGAGGGTGTGCACCGCGAAGAACATCGCGTGGAAGATGTTGAAGTGGGTGGCGGCGAGGATCATCGGGCGCTGGATGCGGTCGTCACGCAGCAGGCGCAGGCCCTTGAGTACGGCCTTGCGGTGCGACTCCCTCTTCTCCCCCGCCCCGGGACCGGCACCTTCGCCCGGGGCGCCCTCGGCTTCGGCCCCGTTCGCGCCGTCCGCCGTGCGCTCGTCGTCGGCCGCCGGGTCCGCGGACGGCGGGGCCTTGGGCAGGCCGGCCAGTGTGAAGCAGCTGATCAGGTAGGAGAAGCAGTCCACGACCAGGGCGACGGGCGCGCTCATGACCTGGATGAGCAGACCGGCCAGACCCGGTCCGGCGACGGTGCCGACGGAGGTGCTGGCCTCCATCCACGAGTTGGCGCGTTCCAGTTGTCCGCGTGGCAGCAGCCGGGGCAGGTAGGCCGACATGGCGCTGTCGAAGAGCAGGGTGAAGGCGCCGACCAGGAAGACGACCCCGTACAGGACCGGGATGGTGAGCGCGTCGAGCCAGAAGAGCAGTGGGATCGCGAAGAGCAGCAGTCCCCGGGCCACGTTGGACACGAGCATGAGGGCGCGCCGCTCGTACCGGTCCGCCCAGACACCCGCCGACAGTCCGAGCAGCAGCACCGCGGCGGATTCGGCGGCCTCCAGGACGCCCATCTGCCACGGAGTGGCCGCGAGGGTGGTCACGGCGGTGATGCCGATCGCCATGAAGGTGATCTCGGTGCCGGCGAGGGACAGGGTCTCGCCGGTCCACAGGCGCAGGAAGCCGGTGCCCCGGAACGGGGCCTTCTTCTGCTTCTCCCGGGGCCGTTTCCCGCCGGCCGGTTTCTCGACGGACGGATTCCCGGCGGACCGATTCTCGCCGGACGGTTTTTGCGGGGCCGGCCTCCCGGCCGCCTGCTGTTCCGGTACCTGCTGCTGATCCGTCATGAGGTCGTCGGACACGTGCACGTGCTCTCTTCGCTGTGGGTGATCTGCTGCCTGGTGAAGTCGAGGGCCGCCCGCCGGCCCACGGTGGGGCACGTTCCGCTGCACAGGAACTCGACGATGTCATGCGCGAGCATGGCGGCGACCACTGTATTGGCAGGGCCGAAGGAAAAGGGGGCGGGTTCGGTGGAGCGGTCCTCGACCTCGCGTTCACGGTCGGTGAGCGTGGCGCGCCTGGCGCGTTCGGAACAGGTCCAGCAGCCGCCCCGGGCCGGATCGACCAACGGGCCCCACAGGCCGACACCGACGCCGACCGCGCCCGTCGCCGTCGGCGTACCCGTGCCGGCGGCCCACTCGGCGACCACGCCGGGCAGCCCGGGCGGGGTGTCGGCGGCCACGACCACCAGGTCGAGGTCCTCGGGGAGCGACGCGGCGAGGTCACCGGTCGTGAGGATCCGCCTTCGCACGCCGACGATCTCGGCCCCGGCCCGGATCGTTCCGAGGTAGCCGGCCAGCGCCTCGGTCTTGGGCCGCCCGAGGTCGGAACGCGTGTACGTGAACTGCCGATTGAGGTTGTGCAGGGCGACACGGTCGTCGTCGACGAGCCAGAACCGTCCCACGCCGGACGCCGCCAGGTGCTGGGCGACGATGCCGCCGATGCCACCCAGGCCGATCACCCCGATCCGGGCGGTGAACAGCCGGTGCTGCGCCGCGCCGGTGTCCGGGGTGAACAGGCCGAGGTAGTCGACCTGCCGTTCGTAGGGCTCGTCGGCGAAGTCCGTTGCTGTCGTGGCCGGTTCGGCCGTGACCCAGCCCAGTGTGCGCAGCTCGGCGAGGAGCGCGGTGGCCGCGCCGGGGCGCCAGGCCGCCCCGAGCGCCTCCCGCGTGGTGCCTTCCCGCAGCCGCCGCAGCGCTTCGCGCAGGCCCGGCCGGGCTCCTTGGATGCGCAGCAGCCGGGGGCCGAGGGTCAGCAGTGTCTCGTCCGGGGTCTCGTGGACGGCGACGGCGGGCAGCAGGCGTACGGTGTTCAGCTCCCCTCCAGGTGCTGCCCCATGGCGATGGTGTAGCGGCCGACGGCGTCCCGGGTGAAGGGCTCGACCCAGTGCCAGCAGTCCTCCCGGATGGGCATCAGGGAGACGCTGTTGAAGAGGGGTTCGACGAAGAACTCCTTGTCCTCGCCGTTGCGGAAGGCGAGCCGTCCGCCGGCCTCGGGGGTGTACTGCTCGTCGAGGTAGAAGTTGACCGCGAGTACCCGGCCGGGAACCAGGTCCTGGTGGGCGCCGAGCGCGTCGGAGCGGCGGTAGGCGGCCAGCTCCATGGTGGTGTGCTTGCGCAGGACGAGGCCGGTGCCGGAGGAGATCCAGTCGCGCAGCGCGTCGGAGAGCACGGAGAAGACGAAGAACTCCTGCAGGGTGCGCTGGTGCGTGGGGTCCATGGCGCCCTCGTCGAGCAGGGCGTGGATGTCCTTGACGACGAACTGGGCGATGGTGACCTCGTCCTGCTCGTCGACGGCTTCGTCCCAGAACTCGGTCTTGCCCAGGCGCCCTTCGTACTTGGCGGCGTGCCGCGACCACGTGGGGATGGCGCGCATCGCGGCGGCGAGGTGTGTGGCGAACTCGGGGCGCAGGAAGTCCCGCAGGTGCAGGGGCCGGGACGGTTTCCCGTGGTGGTACCAGTCGCGCAGCAGCTCGACCGTGGACTCGGTGAGGTACTGCGGCGCGACGTAGGGGGCGGCGCCGCGGAGGGCAGGCGGGACCGGCGGCGTGGGCCGTGTCGTGGTGCTGGACATGGTTCTCCTCACGGGTGGGGTGGGCGGGGCAGGTGGGCGCCCCGGCCGCGGCGGTGCGGGCCGGGCGGGCGGGACGCGGAGTCATGCCAAGGCCGGCTCCGGGCGTCCTGTGGCGGCGACGGCGACCAGCATCCGGGCCTCGACGAGCTGCCGCAGGACCGTGGTGCCGCCGGCGGTGCCGTAGACGTCCGTCAGGTCGCGGCGGGTCAGTGGTGTCCCGTCCAGCCAGGGGGCGAGCCCCTTGGCCACCGCGGCGGGCAGGACGGTGCGCTCGCGGCGCAGGACGTGGGTGACGACCAGCTCGTCACCGCGCGGAAGGACGTCCAGGGACTCGACACCCAGCCGGAACGCCTCCATCTCGCCAGGTGGCCGGTCGAGGAACTCGGCCCCGGTGCGGCGCATGGGGGCGGAGCCGTGGCCGACCGCGAAGTCCTGGTAGGCGCGGTGGACGCCGGCGCGTTGCTCGCGGGTCATGGCCGGGTCGATGTTGCCGAGGTGGTTGAGCGCGTACTGCGCCTGGTTGGCGAGCCCGTTGCGGCTGTCTGCGACGACCAGGCCGAAACGCTCGGGATGACGGCCCACTTCGGAGGAACGGGTCGCCTCGAACGGGAAGACGGTGAAGGACTCGACGCAGTCGGCGAGTTCGGCCACGTCCCGCAGGGACTCCATCGCCTCCTGCAGGGTGGTGGAGGGCAGGTCGGGGATCAGGTTGATCCGCAGCTTCATGCCGGCCTGGTGCGCCTCGCGGACGAAGCGGAGGTTCTCCTCGCGGTCGGCGGACTTGTGGACCAGTTTCAGCACGCGGGTGCTGGTGGTCTCCATGCCGATGACGAGGTACTCGCAGCCGGCCCGGACCATCAGCCGGAGCAGTTCGGCGTCGAAGCGCCGGTCCACCATGGCGAAGGAGTTCCAGGTGATGTCCAGGCCGCGGTCGAGGACCGCCTGGGAGAAGCGGCGGGCGAACGCCGGCGGGATGGACTCGGTGATCAGTTCGAAGCGGCGTACCCCATGAGTGCCGACCTGGTGCTCCAGCTCGGCCATGAAGCTCTGCACGGAGCGCCCCCGGTACGGCGGGGAGCCGTCGTACAGCTCGACGAAGTCGCAGTAGTCGCACTTGCCCCAGTAGCAGCCGCGAGCCTGGACGATGCCTATCTCGGGTCCGACGAGCCGGGCCATCAGCGCGGGGTCGTACGAGGCGGCGGGCAGCGCGTTGGGGTGGAGCCCCGCCGCGGGCGGGGTGTGCACGGCCACTCCGTCGGCGAGGGCGCAGACTCCCGCGACCGCGGTCGGCTGCCAGTCGCCGCTGTCGGCCTGCCGGTACAGGGCGAGCAGCGGTGCCTCGCCGTCGAAGCGGACGACAGCGTCGACCTGACGGTGGACGTCGAGCAGACGGGCGAGGTCGTCCTCGTTCATCAGGGAGAGCGTCGGGCCGCCGAGCACGGTCCGTATCTCGGGCCGGACCCGCTTGACGGCCTCGGCGAGCAGCAGCGCGGGCACCAGCTGGGGGCCCATGGGAACGGAGACGCCCAGGAGCCGGGCGTTCGCGGGCAGCCGGGCGGCCAGCCCCAGCGAGGCGTAGTACGCGCGGTAGACCAGCGTCCGGTCCGAGCGCAGCAGCGCCGGGTCGGTCAGCCACTCGGCCTCCGGGTCGATCAGGTACGGCTGCGCCAGCGCGGACAGCAGGAACGCCGGGCCGGACTCGGCGGCGAAGGTGTGCCGGCCGTGCTCGTCGAAGAGGGCGTCGTGGTGGCGGGCGAGCCAGCGGCCCGCCACGGCGCTCATCTCCTCGGGGTAGCAGCCTTCCAGGCCGACGAGCCGGCCCGCGCCCGCCTCGGTCAGGTGGCCGGGGTCGAGCAGGTGCAGGGCGAACTCCTCGTTGAGGTCCCACTGGTGGGTGCGGACCTTGCGGCTCTGCAGGAAGCCGGCGAGGACGGCGGTCGAGGGGAAGTAGCGGCCGAAGCTGGACTCGACCAGCGGGGGGAAGGCCAGGACGACGGAGCCGCCGCCCGCAGCCGCCGCGCCGGGCCCGGCGGCCCCGGGCAGGGTTTCGGCGGGCGCCGCGGGGCCGGTCTCGATGCCGGGTGCCATGTCACTTCACCTCACCGGGGGTCGCGGGAACGGCGGCGATGCTGACCGTGTGGCGTCCGACGCGGTCGGCCCGCCAGGGGGTGACCCAGTGCACGCAGCCGGGCCGGATCGGCATCACGGACAGGCTGTTGAAGCGGGGCGGCATCAGGTGCTCGCGGCCCTCCTCGTCCCGGAAACCGAGGACGCCGCCGTCTCCCGCCCGGTAGGCGGGATCCAGGTACAGGTTGAGGACGAACAGGGTGTCCGACTCGGCGTCGGAGTGCTCCCCGAGCGTGTCGCCGCACCGGTAGCGCGCGAACTCGACGTTGGTGGTCAGCGGCCGGCCCGGGGCCGTCCACCGGCCCAGCAGGTCGCGCAGGTCCGGGCCCATGCCGGCGAAGACGAAGAAGTCGGAGAGGCGGACGCGGAGCTCGGCCGGGTAGGGCGAGCCGTCGTCGAACAGGGCCGGGATGTCCCGGGCCACTTCGCGCACGGCGGCCCGTTCCTCGGGAGCCGCGGCGCGCCACTCCTCCAGGGTCGCCGGGCGGGTGGCGAGCCGGTCCGCGTCCCACAGCACGGCCGAGGCCTCCCAGGTGGGCATGGCCCGCACCGTCTCGCCGAGGGCCCGCGCCTGCGCGTCCGGCAGGAAGCCGTCGAGGTGGACGGGGCGGGCGGGCGTGGCGCGCAACAGCTCGGCGAGCCCGGCGCGCTCGGCCGGGGAGCGGTCGGCCGGGCGGAAGGGGGACCGCAGGGAGGACGTGGCCGGCGGGTCGGACATCGCCGGGGCGCTGCGGCCGACGGAGGCGTCGGCGCTGGGGGCGGTGGTGGCCGGGGCGGCGAAGGCATCTGCACCAGGGACGCCGGAGGCCGGGGCCGCGGGGGCACCGGCACCAGGGACGGTGGTGACCGAAGCGGCGGAGGCGTCGGTGCCGGGGGCGGTGGTGGCCGGGGCCGCCGCGGAGGCATCGGCACCAGGGGCGCCGAAGGCCGGAGCGGCGGCGGCATCGGCACCATGGACGGCGGAGGCCGGAGCCACGGAGGCGTCGGCACCAGGCGCGATGGTGGCCGGAGCGGCGGAGGCGTCGGTGCCGGGGGCGGTGGTGGCCGGGGCCGCCGCGGAGGCATCGGCACCAGGGGCGCCGAAGGCCGGAGCGGCGGCGGCATCGGCACCATGGACGGCGGAGGCCGGAGCCACGGAGGCGTCGGCACCAGGCGCGATGGTGGCCGGAGCGGCGGAGGCGTCGGTGCCGGGGGCGGTGGTGGCCGGGCTGTGCGTCATACGGTACGGCCCTTCAGTGGTGGCGGACGGGCACGGCGGTACGGGTCAGGTCGTCCAGGTGCGCGGTGCCGGTGGCGGCCACGGCGGGCGCGGGGCAGCGCGGTCCGGTCAGGGTGACGCTGTTGACCTGGAACAGCGGCACCACCGGCGCGTGGTCGAGCACCGTCGCCTCCGCTTCCCGCCAGGCCCGCTCCGCGGCCGGCCCTCCGGCCGCGCGCAGCGCCCGGTCCAGCGCCGCGTCCACGGCCGGCTCGGCGAACCTGAGGGCGCGGGCCTGCCCGGCGGTGCTGTGGAAGCCGGTGAGGAAGCCCGCCACATGGGCCAGCGGGGCCGGATTGATGCCGTACAGCAGCTCGTAGTCGAGCGTGGCGGCGGCCCGCGCGAAGCGTTCGTACGACAGCGGGCGCAGCCGTACGGGGTGGCCGAAGCGCTCGCGGAGGTCCGCCGCGACGAGGGCGGCGGCGTCTGCGTTGGGCGGGAAGTCGGCATGGCTCAGGATGAGTTCGGCGCGCCGGCCCGGTGGCGCGAGGTGACCGCGAGGCGGTGGGCCGGCTGTCGCCGCCCCGGCCGCTCCCTGGCGGCTCCCACAGGTCCGAGTAGCGCCACAGCGGAAGGGCCGCCTGCCTGAGGAGGGCGCTCGCCGCCCGCCGGTCGAAACCGGCGGAGAAGGCGCGGCGCCCGGCCGGGGTGGCGAGGGGGCTGTCGAGGCCGGGGCGCACCCACAGCTGGCAGGCCATGGACAGGCCGCGTACGGTCGCGCCGGGGCGGGCGGCCGCCGCGGTGAACTCGTCCGGAGTGAGGCCGGTGTTGACGGAGAGGTCGAGCCGGCCGTCGGCCAGGGCGGCGAAGGCGTCGGTACGGTCGGCGTGCACCTGGAAGGCGAGCCGTTCGGGGGTGCCGGGCCCGGTGCGGCGCGACGGCTTGCGGCGCAGTTCGATCCGGCCCCGGGCGCGGTCGGCCCGGACCGGCCGGAAGGGGCCGCTCGCCCTCCAGCCGCCGTCGGGCGTCTCCCGGACGGGCGCGGCGCCGGGGAAGGCGAGGAGCTGCGGCAGATAGGGCAGCGGCAGCGCGGAGCGCAGTTCGACGACGGGTGTGCCGTCGGCCGGGTCGGGGACGACCCGGGTGGTGGCCGGGGAGCCGGTGCCCTCGGGGTCGTAGGCGGCGGGCAGGGGCAGGCAGGTGGGGCCCCAGGCGCGGTGGACGCCGGCGGCGATCTCCTGCGGCCGCACCGGGCTGCCGTCGTCCCAGCACTGTCCGGAGGCCGGCCGCAGCAGCCAGACCCGGTCCCCGTCGGCCGGGGTCAGCGCGGCCAGCGCGGACGGAGCCGTACCGGGACCGTCGGCGAGGTCGCGGGTGAGCGGGTCGACCAGGGCGTCCAGCACGAGGGCCTGGTTGAAGTCCACGACGTGGAAGGGGTCCAGGCTGAGCGGCCAGGCGTCGAGGTCCACGACGAGAACGGTGTCGTGCCCGTCGGTGCGAGCGTGCTGGGTGCCCACTTCGGCCACGACTCCCCCCGGTCGGTCGGCTGCCGGCGGTGCGCCGGACGTTTCGGCTGGGCCGCCGGGCCCCGGGGCCGCACCTGGTCCCGGGGCCCGGCGGCCGGTGGTCAGCTGCGGACGCGGTTGCCGAGGAACTCGTTGAGCAGCTCACGCTTGAAGACGAGACCGTCGGTCTCGAGCTCCGGCGTGCCGGCCGTGTCCTGCTGGCGCAGTTCGGCGGTCTCCTCGGTCTCCGGACGCTGAGCGTTGGACTCCATGGTGGTTCCCCTCTCTTGGAGTGGACGGACGGCCGGGACACGGGGGTGGCCCGCGCCCGACCACCCAGTGGTCGCCGTCCCGGCCGGGACGTTCCCCGAACGGACGGTCGGTGGCGACGGTGTCACGGGAATTTCTCTCGCTCAAGGCTGCCGTGAGAGATTGATCGGATTCAGACGTGTCGCACCGGCCGATGAGGGGTGGGAGATCGATGGGATTTCTGGAGGTATCCGGTCTTGAATACTGGTTGGCCGACGGTCGGATGCTTTTTCACGATGCGTCCTTCCGCGTCGGGGACGGTGACAAGGTAGCCCTGATCGGCGCCAACGGAATGGGTAAGACGACGCTGCTGCGCCTGGTGACGGGCGAGTTGAAGCCGGAATCCGGAACAGTCCGGGTGGTCGGCGGGCTGGGAGTGATGCCCCAGTTCATCGGTTCGGTACGGGATTCGACCACGGTGCACGAATTCCTGGTCTCCCTCTCCCGTCCGGAATTGCAACGTGCATTTTCGGACATGGAACGTGCCGAACTCGCCATGATGGAGTCGGACAGCGAGGCCGTCCAGCTCCGTTATGCCGAGGCGCTCTCCGCGTGGGGCGACGCCGGCGGTTACGACGCGGAGGTCGAATGGGATCTGGTCACCCAGGCCGCGCTCCGGCTGCCTTTCGACCGGGCCCGGTTCCGCGAGTTGCACACCCTGTCCGGCGGCGAGCAGAAGCGGCTCGCCCTGGAGGCCCTGTTCCGGGGCAGCGCCGAGGTGCTGCTGCTGGACGAGCCGGACAACTACCTCGACGTACCGGGCAAGCGGCAACTGGAGGAGACCATGGCGGCCTCCCCGAAGACCGTGCTCTACGTCAGCCACGACCGCGAGCTGCTCGCCTCGACCGCGACCCGGGTACTCACCCTGGAGGCCGGGGGCGTATGGGTGCACGGCGGCGGTTTCCGCGATTATCACGAGGCCCGAACGGCGCGCCTGGAACGCCTCGACGAGCTGCACCGCCGCTGGTCCGAGGAGCACCAGCGGCTCAAGGACCTGGTCCGCACCCTCCAGCAGCAGGCGAAGGCCTCCGCGTCGATGGCGGGCAAGTACCGGGCGACCCAGACCCGGTTGGCCCGCTTCGAGGAGGCCGGCCCGCCGCCGGAGCGCCCGGTCGAGCAGAACGTCCGCATGCGGCTGCGCGGCGACCGCACGGCGGTGCGCGCGGTGCGCTGCGAGGCCCTCGAACTGCGGGGCCTGACCCGGCCGTTCGACCTGGAGGTGTTCTTCGGTGAGCGGGTCGCCGTGCTGGGCGCCAACGGCACCGGCAAGTCCCATCTGCTGCGGCTGCTCGCGGCCGGCGGCAGCGACCAGCAGCTCCATGATCCGGACCGGCACGGCGAGCCGGTCGCCCACGCGGGCACCGCCCGCCTCGGGGGGCGGGTCAGGCCCGGCTGGTTCGCACAGACCCAGCAGCGGCCCGACCTCGTGGGGCGCACGCTGGTGGAGATCCTGGGCCGAGGGGACGGGGGCCGGGACGGCCGGGAGCGCGGGGCGGCCGTGTCCGCGCTGCGGCGCTACGAACTCCAGGCCCAGGCCGACCAGACCTTCGAGTCGCTGTCCGGCGGCCAGCAGGCCCGCTTCCAGATCCTGCTGCTCGAACTGCAGGGTTCCACACTGCTGTTGCTGGACGAGCCCACGGACAACCTGGACCTGCACAGCGCCGAGGCCCTGGAGGCCGCTCTCGAACGCTTCGAGGGCACGGTCCTCGCGGTCACCCACGACCGCTGGTTCGCCCGCACCTTCGACCGGTTCGTCGTGCTCGACGACGACGGCGAGGTCCGCGAGCACGACGGCCCGTACTGGGGCCCGGGCATCCCGGTCTGAGCCGGCCCGCCTCGGCCCCCGCGACGGTGCCGTCTTCGGCGTTGTTCGGCAGCCGGTCTCGGCAAGGGGGCCGCGTCGCGGACACGGGCCGCCACACACCGGAGGGGCAAGTTATCGGCGGGATACGGCACTTGGCCACCAGGACCGGCGGCGCACACGGCCCCTACTTGGTCGTGTGCGTGGGGTAGACCTGAACGTCGGTGTAGGCGCCCTTGATGTCCCCCGCGCCCGCGGGCCACTTCAGGGTCACGGTGTGGGTCTCGTTCGGGGGCGTCACCAGGAGGTTGGTCGGGGACGCGAGGCTCTTGCCGGTGTTGTCGATGTCGTAGGCGAGGTCGAAGACGGCGGCGTCGCCGGGCTTGAGGATGGTGACACGCGGCTGGGCATGGCCGCGCTCGATGGGGCTGGAGGTGTGGTCGGCGTCCTTGATGTCGACGCCCGCGAAGCCCGTCGCCGAGCAAGTGGTCGACCCCCGGTTGACCATGGTGATGTCGATCCTGCCGGAGTTCGCGTCGGGCGCGGCGTCCCTGGCGTCGATGGCCAGGTCCTCCGTCTTGCAGAACGTGATCTTGCCGCCGGTCTCCTGCGTGCCGTTCCTGGCGCCTGCGCCGGCCTCGGTGTTCTCACCGGAGCCCGACTGCGCGTTGCCGGAGCCCGACTGCGCGTTGCCGGAGCCCGACTGCGCGTTGCCGGAGCCGGTGTTCGTGTTGCTGGAGGTCGAGTTCGCGTTACCGGCCTCAGAGCCACCAGAGCCCGAGCCGCCGTCCGACTGCGAGCCACCGTCCGAGGACGAAGAAGACGAGGACGAGGAGTTCTGCGAGGACGAGCCCTTCCCGGAGCCGTCGCCGCCGCAAGCAGTGAGCGAGAGGGTGGCGGCGACGCTGATGGCGGCGAGAGCAGTGATGCGGGTGTACTTCACGGTGTTCCCCAGGAGTAGCGCGGTGCGTGCGGTCGGAAGTATTTGTATCTCGCACCGAGTCACAGGCGGTCCTCCGCGACGTCTTCGTTCTGTCACAGGCACATCGACCTGACGGTCCGCCAAGGCGTCGAGCCGGCGGCAAGCGGGTTACGTCTCTTCGGGCTGCCCGCCGAGGATGTCATCGTCGGCCTGGTGGACACGGGTGCGTCAGTCGGGCGGGCAGCCGAACCAGTTGACCGTGCCGGTGTCGGTGTCGGTGTCGGTGGTGTAGCCGAGGCACCTGATGGTCCTGTTGTGCAGGGCCCTTGTCCGGTCGACTCCTCCGGCCGGGGTGTCGCCCCAGTAGTAGGTCCGCGCGAGAGTGCCGACCTCCACGGTGTACCAGCGTTTCTTGTGGGACGGGATGCTGCAACGCCGGGCGGTCACGTTGCGGCTGGGCCCGCTGTACCACACGTCCTGCTCGGCGCGGTCGCAATGTGCGCCCGCGACGGCGGGGGCGGTGGCTGGGGCGGTGGCTGGGGTGGCGGCGGGGCCGAGCGGGGCCGGCGTGCCTATGGCGATCGCCGCGGCGACGCCGAGAAGGGGTTGCACCATCAGTGTCATCTGTAGGTCCTCCTGCCGGGCACGGTGACTGAGCGGAGTCGTCATGTCATCCACTGCGATAGTCACACCTGGTTGGGGTGTCGGGCCCGGCAGCCGGGGGTTCGTTCCCCCGCCCCGGTGACTTGGTGGTGCCAATGCAGCAGACCGCGGCCATGCACCCGGGCGGCCCTGCGCGGCCCCGGTCGGCGCGAGGCGCTCCGCTCGGTACCGCGTTCGGGTGACGTCGTCCCGATGCCGGCGGCGCCGTGCCCGGTGGCACCGGCCACGCCACGATCTCTCCCCGCTGCTGTCCCGCATCTCCCAGGAACCGCGTGACCACTGCCGCGCCCGCCACGGTCTGC
This sequence comes from Streptomyces sp. NPDC021356, assembly GCF_040641015.1. Lineage (NCBI taxonomy): Bacteria > Bacillati > Actinomycetota > Actinomycetes > Kitasatosporales > Streptomycetaceae > Streptomyces > Streptomyces sp. NPDC021356. The sequence goes on from NZ_JBFACU010000032.1 coordinate 22,202, forward strand.
GGCCACTGAGCAGGGCGGGCGCTTCGCCGACACCCTTGCGCTGATTGCGGACCGGCATGAGCACCTGCGCCCCGGCGGCGGCCAGGCGGATGGCGATACCCAGGCCCGTCCCGTCGCTCGCCCCGGTGACGACGGCACGCTTGCCGTGCAGGTCGGGGACGGTGAAGTCGATGTGTCGGCGTGGCATGTGAGGTCACTTCCCGGGATGTCGTGCTGACGCGGTGTGGAACGAGGCCGGTTCCGCTGGGTGCGGGCGTCGGCGTTTGCGGCGGCCGACGGGATGAGGCAGTGGACGGCGGTGCGGTCGCCGGTTTCCTGGGTGTCGGCATCGCGGGCGGCCGTCTTGCCCGAGCCGTGCAGGCCGACGTCGAACGGGGGCCGGCCGGTGCGCCGGAGCCGATGCGGTGGGTTCGGTCGTGTGCGGCGATGCGGCGGGCGCTCCGCGTCGCGGGACAAGCGCCCTGCAGAGTGAACCGACGGACCGCGCCCGTCGACACCCTCATGGGGACGCTGTTCGAGGAAATCACCGGCGAAGTGCGTTCGGCGGTGCGCGCCGTACTGGCCGACACCGACCCACGACTCGCGCTCGCCGCCCGCCGGGCGGTCTCCTCCGGGCTCGACGTACTCCTGGCCGTGCCGGTCAAGGGACACTTCGTCGCCGCCGCCCAGAGCGCCGGCGGCCCCGTCGCCACGCAGCGCGCCCGGGCCACGGACGACCTCGCCGCGATAGTCGAGGCGGGGCGGCACGCACAAGGCGTCGAGGCGACGCCCGTCAGCGCCCAGCAGGCCCGGGTCGCCGCGATCGGGGCGGTCGGAGCCGCCCTGCGGATCATCGACAGCCGGCTCGGCGGCGAGATCGACGTGAGGCGTGACGAAGCGGTCACCTGGAGCACCGCCGCGGCCCTCGCCGTCCTCGCGGCCGTCACATCCGAACGGCCGTGACCGGGACCCACCGGCCCTGAGGTGTCTCCGGCGGGCTTGAGTGTCACCGCCTCCGTGGCCGGGCAGTCGGTCGTGGACCGGGTGTCCTGACCAGCGTGGAGCAGCCCACAAGGGCCAGGGACGACCGCGGTCACGTGCGCGAACAGTGCGACGACGTCAGGCGACGAGCGGTGGTGGGAAGAGCCGCCGAGGTGGCACCCGCACCACCCGCGGCCGACCGCTCACCGCGCGCAGGCCCCCAGGACGGGTGGCAAGGCGGGCCCCGCCTGGGAGCCGGCCTCGTCCTGTGCCTGGCGGTCGGGGAGCCTCACCGACCTGGCGTGCCCGGCCTGCGCATGCCGGCCTGCCCGGAGTAGGCAGGGGTCCGGGGCGCCGTGGAAAGGGGCCGGCCGTTCACGGGCCTCGCTGCGCAGCGGGCCCGTGGACGTACGGCGGCGGTGTCACGGCTCACTTCGCTGCCACAGCTCAGCAGGTCGAGGAGGAGGAGATGCGGATACCCGTCAGCGTTCCGGTGAAGGCGCTGCTCTGCAACGGAGGGATGCACGAGGTCGAGCCGGTGGAGTACCGGATGTAGGCGACGTCGTCGTGACGGGTGTTGGTGACGGTGATGGGTGCGCTGTTCGTGCCGGTGGGCCTGGACGGCAGGGACTGGTAGCCCGGGGTGACGTCCTGGAACTGACCGATCCTGACGCCGTTCTTGAACAGGCAGACGTAGGGGTATGCACAGCTCGCCGTGGCCTGGGCGGCCGCAGTCGTGGGGGCGGCGACCGCTGCTCCCACGGAGGTGGCGAGGAGCCCGGTGGCCACTGCCGCGGCCCCCGCAACTCGCTTGACGGCCTGCCGTGATCTCTTCATGTCTCCTCCTTGGCGGGGGGTCCGGTCGGCGATGACGTGGCTCACGCGCAGGTAGCGGACGAAGAGATGCGGATACCTGTCAGGACATAGCCCATGATGCCAAGGGTGCTGTTCGGAGCGACGCAGTCCACCGATCCACCAGCCTCGCGAATGTAGGCGACGTCGTCGTGGCGGGTGTTGATGACCCTGACGTTGCTCGGTTTGGACGGCAGCGATTGCCAGGTTGAGGTGACGTCCTGGAAGCGGCCGATGATGGCCCCGTCAGACACGCGCTGGATACACACGTACGGGTAGGTGCAGCTCGCGGTGGTGGTAGTGGCGGTGGTGGCGGGTGCTGCGGAGGCGAACCCGGTACCCAGCGAAACCGCGGCGCCAAGCGCCATGACAGCGCAGGCGGCGCGCCCCAGCTCTCGAGAAGTTCTCACTTCTTACCCTTTCGACGCGGCTCCAGGGATGACGGCGACGACACTAGGGGCGGAACCTTGACGTCAGAAGCCAGAAACCGGACAGCGCGTGCCCTGTGAAACGGCCGCCGATCCAGCGAACACCGCGGTCGGCCACAGCGCGGCTCAGGAGCTGTGAGATCAATACGGGGAGGATTCGTCTTCCCAGGTGATTGCCAGGTGATTGCCAGGTGATTGCCAGGTGATTGGTCGACAGGTCACCGAGCAGATCGGACGACCCGATACGCGCGCACAGGAATGTGGTCGAAGAAGCGCTCAAGCGCTCCTTGGTCATCGCGGCGGACTTGACGAAGTCGGCGCCCGCAGCGACCCGTTCGCGCACGGTCGCGGCGGCCTGCTCGGGGGTGGCGGTGTTCGGCACCGCTCACGCGGTCACCGTGTGTCCGCGGTGAAGAGGCGGTGCGCGTTGCGGGTGGTGAGGTCGCGCCAGGTGGCGGCGTCGGACGGTCCGGGCGCGGAGTCGACGGTGGCGACCTGCGCGAAGACGGCTTCGACGGGCGTCCAGCAGTAGTCGCTGCCGTAGAGGAGGCGTTCGGTGCCGAAGGCGGCGGCGAAGGCCGGGATCTGGCGGGGGAAGGGCGTACCGGCCATGTCGTACCAGAGCCGGCCGAGCTGTTCGACGGCGCTCGGCGCGTCCGCCGGGCCGCTGCCGAAGTGGGTGCGGAACAGCTCCATCCGATCGGCGAGCAGCGGCAGCGCTCCCCCGCCGTGGGTGAGGATCCAGCGGATGCGCGGCCGGCGGGCGAGGACGCCGCGGAAGAGGAGGTCGCCGGCGGTGCGGGCGGTGTCGAAGAGGAACTCCAGCATCGGCCGGGGACGGCCGAGGCCGAGGTCGTCGGCGTGCGGCGGCGAGGTGGGGTGGACGAAGACGACGGCGGCGCGCCGGTCCAGGTCCTCCCAGAGCGGTTCGAGGCGCGGATCGCCGAGGTAGACGCCGTGATGGTTGCTCTCCACCGTGACGCCGTCCGCGCCCAGGACGTCGAGTGCGTGAGCGGCCTCCGCGAGCGCGCCCTCGACGTCGGGCAGGGGCAGGGAGGCGAAGTGGCCGAAGCGCCGCGGGTGCTCGGCGCGGACTCGGGCGCCGAACTCGTTGACCTCGCGGGCCAGCCCGCGGGCCGCGCCGTCGTCGCCGAAGTGCACCCCGGGGGACGAGATCGACAGGTAGGACTTCTCGATCCCCGAGCGTTCCATCAGGTCAAGGTGGTGTTCGGCGCTCCAGGTGGGCCAGCCGGGCATGCCGTCGGGATGTTCGATGCCGGCGGACCGGGCCGCGGTCACATAGCCGCCGGTGACGAAGTGGGCGTGGACGTCGACGAGTCCGGTCGGGGTCATACGGGTCTCCATTGCTCTGGGGTGCCTGCGAGGTCGTGTGCTCCGGGGTGCCTGCGAGGTCGTGCGCCGGCGTGCTGACGAGGCTGGTCCCGGGTGCCTGTGATCGCCACCGTAGGAAGAGGGCCCGTACATTGGCAGGGGTGATTCCGTTGAATGGAACACCAGGAGGAAACAGCGAGGGGAACGGCGATGTCCGAGGGCGGTCCGCGGCGCAGAGGCGGGGGCAGGCCGCCCGAGGGGCAGCCGGTGATCGACCGGGCGTTCGCCCTGCTCGCCTCCTTCGACGGCGACCACCGCGCGCAGACGCTCGCCGAACTCGCCCGGCGCAGCGGCACCCCCCGCAGCAGTGCGCTGCGGCTCGCCCGGTCGCTGATGGGCGTGGGCGCGCTGGAACGCCTGGCCGACGGCCGCTACGTCGTCGGGCTGCGGCTGCTGGAGACCGCGTCCCTGGCGCCGCGCGGTCATGGGCTGCGGGCGGTGGCGATGCCGTACATGGAGGATCTCTTCCACGTCACCCGCCGGCACGTTCTGCTCGCCGTGCGGGACGAGGGCGAGGCGCTGCTCGTCGAACGGCTGTCGGCGCGTGACGCGACCCCGGTGCGTTACCGCGTGGGCGGCCGCCTTCCACTGGCCTCGACCGGGGTCGGCCTGGTGCTGCTCGCCTTCGCACCGGGGGCCGTCCAGGAGGAGGCCGTCGCCGCGTACGCGCCGGGGCACGGCGACGACGACATCCGTACCCCCGACGACCTGCGCCGTGTGCTCGCGGAGGTACGGCGCGGCGAGCACGCCGTAGGACGCCAGAACCGTCCCTGGCGGGTGACCACGGTGGCCGCGCCGGTACGGGACGGCGCGGAGGTGGTGGCGGCCCTGTCGGTCGTCGCACCGGACACGGGTCCGGGGGCTCCGGGCTACGGCCCGGCCGTACGGGCGACGGCGCGGGCGATCTCCCGCCGACTCGCCGAGGACAGCGGCCGGGCGGTCCCTCAGGGGTGACGGCGCGCTGTGCCGACAGGGCCCGGCTGACCGTGGGCCAGGAGCTTTTCGAGTGGCGACTCCAACCGATCGGCCCGGCACCGCAGTTCTCCCTCGGCGAGTCCTGCCCCCCTCCACCGCGTCCCGCAGTCCGCCGGCAGGACGGACGCCCTCGCCGAGCCCGCGGCGTGCGTGTTCGAGCAACTGCCCTTCGGCGCACCGCTGTGGGTGCTGTTCTCCGCCGGGGCGGACGTCATGCACGAGACGCCGCTCCATTGATCGAATGCCGGTGGCCGAGGTGTCAGGTGCCGGTGGCAGAGGTGATCAGATGCCGGTGGCCGAGGTCGATCGTCGGGCCGCGAGCGCCTGGTAGTGCTTCGTCACGTCGGGTGATCCGGCTCGTGGCGGCCTCTGCCAGGTGTGAGGCCGGGGGGCGAAGCGGGCTCCGGGTGAGTCGTCGGGGTTCGTTGCCGATGTGTCCGGGTCGGGTCGTCGGGGCAGGACTCGCGGCCCGGTTGCGGAGCATCCGGGTCCGGGTAGCCTGGAGTTGACAGATCCTGCCCGATTTCGGAGGTAGGCCATGTTTCTCCGACTGCTGCGGATCCGCAAGCCGCGCCGACTCGTTCTTCTCGGTGACAGCCGCCTGATCCGGGGCTTCAGCGGCGGATTCTACGACGGTCACGGATACCAGTCCTGACACCGTTCCTGACCGGACCCGGGAGGATGCGCGGTGGCAGACGAGGCCGATGCCCTGGCCGCCTTGGCGGAGATCCTGGCACCGCATTGCCGTGTCACCCCGCTCTCCGGCGGAGCACTGATCGCGGACTGGAAGCGGACACGCTTTCTAGGGATGACGTCGACGGACGTCCGCGTGGTGGCTGGGGGGAACTCCGAGGAACGCACCGAGGTCGTCACCGGACTCGTCCGGGCCGGCTGCGCGGCGGACCGCCGGCGGGAGCACACGGAAGCCGGCATCGGACTCTGGCTGCACGGCGCGCACCTGCTGATCCGGACCATGGGATTCGGACGGGTGCTGCGGCTGCTGTCCGTGGCCGCCCCGGATTACGTCCGTGCGGACAGACCCTCGGCGGAGCAGGTGGGGCGGCTGAAACGAGCAGTGCAGTCGCGGAGCCGGAGAAGCTGCTTCGTCAACGGCGACTGCAAGTCCGAGGCCGTGACGGCCTTCGTCCTGCTACGGCGACGCGGCCTGGAGGCCGTTCTCCACGTCGGTGTGCGCGAACACCCCTTCGCCATGCACGCGTGGGCGGCTTCCGGAGGCCTGTGCATCCCCGACGCCGATCCGCGCGGGCACGCGTTCACCCCCGTGCTGTCGATCGGCACCGGAGGACCGTGACGTGGAGGCGCTCCGCCTCGAGTGGGCCGAAGGTGCGCCGAGGCTCTGGACCGCCGGGGCGATGGAACGTCAGGGACTCGTGACGACGGTCTCCTCGCGGGCCGGCACCGCGGCCGTCGTCGGCTCGGTCGGCTCGGCCCGGGACCGGGTGGCCGGTGCCCGCGGTCTCCTGGACGTCCTGGGCCGGCGGGGAGCCGCCGCGCCGCTGCCGGCCGGCGACTACGCGGCCGTCCTGGTGTACCGCGACCGCGTCCTCGTGACACGGGACGAGCAGGCACGTGTTCCGCTGTTCTTCAGAGAGTCCGGTGGCCGCGTGAGCGCCGTGAGCACTTCCGCCCGCTGCCTGGGCAGCGGCACAGCGCTCGAACCTCGCTACTTCTGCCGGTACCTCACCGGAAACATGGCGCAACCGCACTCGGACCTCACACCCTTCGCCGGGGTGCACCGCGTCCTCGGCGGTGAGGTGCTGGAACTTTCGGTCAACGGGCGGGTGCGCAGCCGGGTGCCGCGAGGCGCCCGTCAGGCCCACGACCCGTCCGTGCCGACAGCGGACGGTTCCCGCGGCCGTGGGGCCGCGAAGGATCTGCGCGTGGCACTGGAGGGGGCCGTTGGGCGCCGTATCGGCACCATGACGGCATGCCATGTCTCCGGCGGCCTCGACTCCACCAGCGTCGCGCTGCTCGCGGCTCGTCTGCTGGCCGGGGACCGGGACGGTTCCGGGAACCTCTTCCTGCTCGCCGGTCGTTTCACCGGCGGAGAGCTGGCCGCGGAGCAGCCGTACCTCGACGTGGCGATGGCGGGGGTCCGCCGTCTCGCCCCCGCGGCCCGCCCGGTGATCGTCGACGCGGACGATCTCGCCGACTTCGACGACTTCGAGCAGCACGCGGGAGACGCCGACGAGCCTCATGCGCACGCCTTCCGCGCCCCGTTCTGGACCAGGCTCCACGCCGCTGCCGCGGAACTGGGCTGTGACACCGTCCTGACCGGTTGCGGGGCGGACCCGGTCGTGGACGCCAACCCGTTCCACCTGCACGGTCTCGCCCGCACGGGACGGTTCCGGGAGCTGGCCAAGCAGGCACGCGCCTGGGCCGAGGGCGGCGAGCGGGGGCTGCGGGAGGTCGTCCACGCCTACGTCGTACAGCCGGCTCTCCCACTGGCGGCCGAACGGATGGGGGCGCTCGGCCGCGGCGGAACAGTGCTCGGCGGCCTCGGTACCTTCAACCGTCCCCGATGGCTGCGAGCCGCATTCGCGCGAGCGCACGGCTACCGGGAGGCCAGCATCGCGGAGAGCCGCTTCGTGTACGGGCGCAGGCCGGAGCAGTCGCTGTACGAGGCGGCCAACTACCTCGCCGCTCCGGACCTGCTGTCCTGGCAGCGCGCGCGAGAGGACGGGTTCTTCCTCTCGCACCCCTTCCTCGACCCGGAGGTCATCTCCACGATGCGCCGCCTTCCCGCCGGAGCCCTGTTCGATCCGGGGCGTCCGAAGGCGGTTCTGCGTGAGGCCATGGCAGACCTGCTGCCGGCGCGGATCCGCCGCAGGACGGTCAAGGTTCCCTTCAACGATCTCTATGTCCGCGGTCTGCGGGCCCACGGTGGTGAACTCATCGACCTGTGCCGCTCCGCCCGGCATCCGCTGGTGGCGGAGATGTTCGACGTCCCGTTGCTGTGCCGGGCGGTGCGGGAGGCTCAGTTCGGCCTCGGGGACTCGTACTCCTGGGACCGGGTGAACAGTTCGCTGGCGCTGGTGGCGTGGCTGGAGCGACTGGAGGGGCGCGGCGGCGCGTGCGGCGCGGCCAGGCCGGTCAGCGCCGGCTCTTGATGTCCCACAGCGAGCGTTCCATCGGGCCGGTGAGGACATCGACGAGCCCGTAGCGGCTCACCAGCTCGCGCTCCTCCGCTCCGGTGGGAATATGGTCTTCCTCGCCTCTTCGCGAGACGATCGTCGCCACACTCGCGCCGTGCGTGCCGAACCTCCAGTAGACCGTCACGTACCGGGGGTCTCTCGTGCGCTCGTCGATCGCATTGTTCTCGTGCACCCTGGCGCGGTAGATGATGGAGTCGAGGCCGCTCTTCTGCTGCTCCTTCACCCATGTGGGGACCTCCTTCCCGCTCCAGGAGTACGCCTTGAACTGGAGCGGTGGCTCCAGACCGAGCCGGTCCTTGCGTGCGAGGCTGGCGGTGGCGTAGAACGCCAGCTGGTCGTACGGGGTGTCGAGAGGCAGTTGCACCACCACTCGGGTCGCGAACGTGTCGCTCGACTCGATCCACTGTCCGTAGGGCATCCAGGGTCGCGCCTCCACCATTTCGCCGGGCTGATGGATCTCCCTGCGGGAGAGCGGGTTCACTTCCTGGGATCTGCTCCACTGTTCCGCGTCGGATCGCCATTGCCGGCGGAGCCGGTCCTTCGGGCTCAACGGCACCCGTTCCGCCATGGCGTGGAATTCCGTGCCGAGCACGTAGAAACCGACGTCGCCGCGGTTCTCCAACGTGATGTCGACCGGTACGGCGAATTCTTTCCGGTCCTGGTTCAGCACGGGATCTCCCAGGGCCATTCTGACGAGAGGCCTGGTCTCGCGCTGGTAGGGCTGGTAAAGGTTCTGGTAGCCGAAATTGGCGATCGCGATGGCCGAGGAGACGATGAGCGCCGCGGCCACGCGCTTCGGAGCGGGAATCATGACCGCTGTCCGCCACACCGCGAAGACAGCCCAGGCCGAACCCGCCGTGAGCGCGCCGAACAGCACGAGGTACGCCACGGAGTCGCCGCTCCTCGTCTCCACCACGAGCAAGGCGTTGGTCAGCAGGGCCGCGAACGCGCCGATCAGCGCGACCATGCCGGAGTAGGGGAAGCTGCGCCACAACCAGTGGTCCACGACGGCGGCGGAGCCCAGGAGCGCGGTGAAGGCGACCGCGATGAGGACGGCACCCGTGAGACGCCCGGGGAAGGTCAGGGCATGGACGAAGTCCTCGAGGCCGAACCACCCCATCATCAGTGTCGTCACGAGGAGGACCAGCAGGATCACTGCCATGGCCACGTGGGACCGCGGGGTCCGCGGTGGGGGCCGTCGCACTTTCAGGTGCGAGCGGGACGGAGACCTGGGGGCAGCCCTCACTTGATCACCTCCTGAGGCCACCGGCCGTCCGCGGGGTTCCGACCGTGCCGACGGTGCGGACCGGCTCCGCGCCGTCGGATGCCCGCCGAGCGCGCGCCCGGTCAAACGATCTCGTGCGGTGACCAGCACACCACCTTTCCGCTCCGGCCGTCGACGGCCGCGCCGGTGCGCCGGGAATTCCCACGTCCGGAGGCATGTGGGCGGTGCCTCCGTGCCCCCTGTGCCCCGCCCTCCGACGAGCGGGGTGTCGTGTCGCTGGTGACCGTCGGGTGGGTCGTGCGGCACGCGTCGCCGTCCGCGAGGGTCACCCGGCCTCCGGCAGGTCGTAGGCGCACTCGCGCTGGTCCGGTCAGTCCCAGGGGGTCACGGTGAGCCGGATCCGCGCGTCCTCCCCGAGGATCGGGGCGGCGGTGGCGGGCAGCCGGATGTGGTTCACCCAGACGCCGGGGGCGTGGTCCTCGTCGTCGAGGACGCTGCCTTCGGGCCGGTAGCCGCTGATCGGACCGTTGATGGCCGAGTTCCAGGTGGCCGAGAGCGCGGGCACGCCGTCGGCCGGGCCCGCGCCGACGTCGACGACCAGGGTGTCGTCGAAGTCGGCGGACTGTTCCAGGTGGTCCCGGAAGCTCAGCACCCCGTCGCACCGGTGCAGCGACAGGATCCGCAGGTGCAGTGCGTACCGCATGGCGCCGGAGTCGTCCGCCCTGAGGCCGCTGCACAGGAAGGTGTTCACCAGCGGGACGGTCACCCCGTCCGCCGCGGTGGTGCCCGCCCCGGCGTCCGGGGGCGTGTCGGCGGCGCCCTCCGCGCCGTCACCCAGTTGGACGGGGCACCAGTGGGCGCTCGTGCGTTCGTGCGTGACGATCTGAAGGCCGCGCACCGACAGCCGGACCTCGGCCTGCCAGGTCGTGTCGGCCGGCTGTGCGAGGTGGACCCCGACGAGCGCCGCCTCCACCTCGCGGTCCCCGAACAGGAAGCGGCGCAGGTTCTGGTACCCCTCCTCGGAGTTGACGAGGCCGTAGCTCCCGCTGTGGCTACGGTGCACGTAGGCTTGGTGGGCGCCGGGAACGTACGCGTTGTCGATCTGCACCAGACCGTCGCTGCGCGGCCCGACCGTGGCGGCCGAGAGGCCGTGCGCCACGTCGTAGTCGGTCGGGTCGGTGCCGACCAGGCAGAAGACGCGGGCGTGGGGAAAGGCGGACGGCCCGTCGTCGGGAATCCCGCGGCTGTCCCACTTCGCCGGAGGACCATCCGGGTCGGTCAGCGTCTTCGGGGTCAGGTACGCGTACATCCGCTCCGGGCCGAAGATCTCCGCGCCGTCGATGCCGGTGACGTCGCGCAGCTTCTCCAGCACGCCAAGGCCGACGTCGAAGGCGATGCCGCCGTGCGGCGTACCGTAGGTGAAGAGCTTGTCGACGTAGTCGGCCGGATCGAGGCCGAGGTCCGGAAGTACCTTCTGGATGAGGCAACGGCACACCAGGCCCCCCATGGAGTGGGCCACCAGGTGGACGCGGGGTGCCTTGGACTTGTCCCTGATCGTCTCGATCAGCTTCCGCAGGTCCTGCGCGGCCGTCTCCATCCGGAACTCGTGCGCAGGGCCGCCCCAGCTGGTCGCGGAGGTGTCGTAGAACCGGTGGATCCAGATGCTGTCCGGCGGGATGGTGTCGTGGGTGGCGAGGTAGAGCTCCTGTCCGCCGTCGACGAGGATCTGGTAGCCCTCGTCCAGGTGCAGGCGCAGCAGGGGGCTCTCGAACTGGTAGAAGCACGGCTCGTCGTCCGGGCCGATGCGGATGTGCGTGGAGCCCAGGTTGAAGCCGTAGAAGGGGTCCGTCACCGCCTTGTCGATGCCGGCGGTGCCGCCGGCGTATCCCCGCACGTAGACGATCGGAAGTTTCTGGGTCGGTGTCATGCGGTCCTCCCGGATCACCGTCCGGCGACGTCCGGAGGCGAGCGTCCGGGTGGTCGACGACGATGCCGGCCGAGTGGGTCTTCGGCCTTCCGTTACGGCACGTCGAGCCTACTGACGTGCCGTCAGCCCGAAGTACGGTCCGGTGTCACCTCCTTCCGGGTTGTCCGCCACCCCGCAACTGGCGCGCAGCGGTGCGAGACGAGGAGACCGCTGACACCCAACTCCTGCCGCGGCAGCCGCCGGAGCGAGCGGTGGTGACGGCCCGCCTCGCCGGCATTGCCTCCGCCGGGTGCGCGGACACGGCGACCCGGTGCGCGCTCTCCCGCGACGGCTCAGCGCGCGAACTCTCCCCTGCCGCCTCCAGGTCGGGCGCCGGCTTGCCTTCGCGTACGAACGCCTCGGCCGGCGCGTCGAGGGCGTGCGGCCGCGACTGCCGCAGCCGGCCGCGCTCCAGCGGCGCCTTCGTCGCCTGCGGCGGCGCCCGCCCCCGTACGGTCCTCGCCGGGACGCTTGTCGTGGCTCGTCACCAGTCTCAGTCGGTGCCACCGGGCCGTGCAACTCCGCGGAACAGCAGCCCTTGATCGCCGCGCCATCGGTCGCGGGCACCTCGAGCAGCGCGGTCTGCGGCCGGTAGGACCCGAGTCGCCGCGTTTGCGTCCTGCGCGGAGCGGGGGCGAGACTCGGAAACGGGGAGGACTGCGGGGCCCGGCTCGTCACCGGCCGGTGGTCCCGCCCGCCCGGTCCCGTGACCATCAGGGTGCGGCAGGGAGGCGGTGAGTAGCGAGGGGCCCGCGGAATGGGATTTCTCGAGCCACAGACGGATGTTCCGGCGGAAATCTCATGGGGACACGTCCAGGTACTCCTGGTGATCCTCCTGGTGGCTGTCGTGGCCATCGGGATCGTCCTGGTCGCCGCCCGGCGCTTCGTTCCGAGCCGTTCGGCGTCCTCGGACGGCAGCATCGTCCGCAGCTGGATCGCCCTGGCACTCGTCACCGGCCTCGTGGCGTTCTGCGCGGTGGCCTTCGCGGTGCGTGACACCAACCTCCGGAGCACGCTGATCGGGGCGCTCGCCGCGGCTGTCGGGTCGACGGTCGCCTTCTACTTCTCGGGCAAGGTCGCCGCCGATGCCCGCAGGGACGTGCTCAGCGCCGCGTTCGGTGGTCAGGAAGCGGTGCCCGACCTGATCCACTGCACCATGGACGAGGCCGCCGCGAAACTGGGCACGACCACGCTCAGGCTCGAGCTGGCACCGGAGTCAGGGCCATCGGCGGCTCCGGCCGCCATTTCCCGTCAGGACCCGCCGAAGGGAACGACGGTGCCCAGAGGAACGGCGGTGAGGGTGGCGTTCCCCAGCGTTCCCCCTCAGTGACCAGAACTCCTGGGCACGCGTGGCCATGCCGTCGAGCACGCTCTGCCGGGGCCACCACCGCGGCGCCAATTCGGTTGACGCGTATACGAAATGGCTGCCGCGCGGCCAGTGAAGGGCGCGCCGCGCCCGGTAGCGGGGTACCGCCATAAGAGTGAACATGGAGAAGAGGTCGGTGGCTTCATGTCACGTCACGACGCTCAGAACCTCGGATGAGGCGTTTCCCATGTCATTCGACATCGCCCGCCCTGGCTCCCCGGGGCTGTGGAAAGACCTGCGACACCATCCTGGCGACGGCCACTTCGGTGGTCCCGGTGACGATCACGATGGTGACTTCGGCGGGCGCGGGGCCCCCGGCGGGTGCCGTCCGTCCGATCCGCCCGACGGCCCCCGCCCCGACAGTCCTGCCGACTCCTGCCCGCAGGACGATGACCTCGTGGAGGGCCCGTTCCGCGTGGTGCGGCCGTCGGACATGCTCGTCCTCGACATATCCCTGGTCAATCTGCGCTTCGACGGCCACCGTCTGGTGCGGACGAACCCGGCGGCTCCGACGCTCGTGGTCGTCACGCTGCCGCCCCAGCACGTGCTGGAGCAGGCCTCGGAGCAGTTGCCCGCCACCGGCACCGTGTCCGCCGTGACCGCCGGGGCGAGCACGCTGTCCTTCTCGGTGCCGGCCACCCTGGAGGACCTGGAGCTGTCGCTGGACTCGCTGCTCGACTGGTCGCGCCTGGTGCCGATGACCGTACCGGTCGGTTCGACGAAACCGGACACGACGGGAACGGCCCTCTTCCAGGGCCTCCCGAGGAGCGTCATCGAGTTCCCCACCCGGCTGCTGATCACCTACGACGAACCGGTCGACTGGGTGGGCCGGACCGCTCCCCAGCAGGTGGGCGGGCGCACCGCCCTGTGGCACGCCCGGCTGCACGGCACACAGGAAGGCGACGTGCTGCTCCGGGCCTTCGCGGCGGTCGGGGACCGGGGCGACCTGCCCGCCGGCAGCCCGCTCGCGGTCGAGGACCTGGCGGACATCGTCACACTCACCAGCCGGAACGAACAGGTCGTCCCGGGTGGCCTGCCCGCCGACATCCCCAGCGCGCCGTTGCGTTCGGAGCAGTTCATCGTCACCCCCCTGGGCTCCTCGGCCCATCTGCACGGCGCCTGGCCACCGCTGCCCGCGAGCAGGGGGCTGGAAGCGTACGACCACATCACGGGTCTGGGGCGCGACCAGTACGTACGTGTGGTGCGGCACGGCCGTTTGAGCACCGGTCACGAGTCCTCGCACGTCAAGGAGTTCAGGCGGGTGTTCGCCGCCCACCCGAACGACGGCATCGTCGCCTTCCTGCGGCGTGAGGACCACATCATCGTCAAGCAGCCGGAGGTCCAGTACGGGCAGACCGGCTACACGCACCAAGGCCGCGAGATGCCCTTCCGCACGCTGCGGATCACGGACCGTGCCACCCCGCCCATCAGACCGCCGGATCCGGTGTCGCAGGAGGTGGACGGCCCGGCCAGGCCGCTCAAGGACTTCACCGCCTTCTGGGTGGTCCTCCAGAACACCGAAGTCGACCACGAGTTCACCCTGATCGGGACGGACTGCGAAGGCCGGAAGGTCAGCTTCACCATGCCCCTGGTGTTCGTGCCCGACGGGCTCCCCGACCCCGACGGGAACTTCACGGCTGTCTACCAAGAGCCGGACAAGCACAGTGGTGTCCCCGACCGCCACACGCGTGAGTTGCACGGTCAGACGATGGCCATGGCACAGCCTCCGGCCGAGGCGCCCGGCAGCACCGCCCACGCGGTCGAGACCCTGACCTTCGGACTCGGGACGATGGACGACCATGCGCACCCCGAGGTGGGCCTGCCTTACGTGTCCGCCGGGAAGGTCCGGGTGCCCGCGGTCGAGCAGTTCCTGCCCAAGGCCGAAGCCCTCGCGGTGACGTTCGACCCCACCTACCTCCAGCAGAGCATGGACAGCCACCCCGCCGGGGCCTATCTGAGGCTCACGGACCCCCTCCCCCTCACTTTGGGGGCGGAGAAGGCCGGCGGTCTCGCCAGTCCCCAGGCCGCGCTCCAAGTCATCACCAGCCAGGCAGGGGTCGTCCCGGACGTCTTCGCGGCGGGCGACTCCGCCACCGATGCGCGCAAGCTCATACAGACGGCCTTCGGCGGGGCCAAACTGCTCGGTCTGATCGACCTTGCCGAGGTCGTGAGCGACATCGTCAAGGAGGACCTCGGACAGCTCCGGCAGCTGGGCGACGACCAGATCGAAGCCATCCTGAAGGACTCGCAACGGACGCTGCCGGCGCCGGTACTGCGCATCCGCGACCTGGCGGACGGGCAGGGCAAGGAACTGCGCTACGTGTGGAAGACCAGGTTGACGGACCCGGCTTCCCCTCCGGCGGCGGACGACCCGACACGTTTCTTCGTCGCGACCGGTACCACGCTCACGCTGGACGCCAGGACCACCCGCTCGAAGGACGCCGTGGACAACACCACCGTGGCGGGCGAACTGACGGGCTTCGCCCTGAACTTCGGCGACATCCGGGTGGACATCGCCGACCTGAGGTTCCGCACCGGCCCGGGCAAGAAGCCCGACGTCACGGCCTCCGGACTGGCAGTGACGTTCGATCACGACCTGGAGTTCGTCAACACCCTCCGCAGCGCCCTGCCCTCGGACGTCATCGGTCCCGGGGCCTACGTCGACGTCCAGCCCGCCGGTATCGTCGCCGGCTACAAACTCGCCCTCCCCTCCATCGCCCTGGGCGTCCTCACCCTGACGAACCTCACCCTGTCGGCCGAACTGACGATCCCCTTCGACTCCTCCCCGGTCTCCTTCCGCTTCTCGGTCTCCGAGCAGCAGCACCCCTTCGATGTCACCGTCTCCCTCTTCGGCGGGGGCGGCTACTTCTCCATGCTGGTCGACGTCGAGAAGGGCCTGCAGGAGGTCGAGGGCTCCATAGAGTTCGGCGGCAGCGCGGCTGTCGACGTCGGCGTCGCGGCCGGGGGTGTGACCATCATGGTGGGCATCCGCTTCAAGATCGCCGGCCCCCGGGACGTCCAGTTGAGCGGCTACCTACGGTTCAACGGCTTCCTCTCCGTGCTGGGCATCGTGACGGTGTCCGTCGACTTCTACGTGGAACTCGGCTACGAGAAGCACGGCAACCAGTCGGTGATCCGCGGCAGCGGCAACCTCACCGTCAGCGTGCGCATCGCCTTCTTCAGCAAGTCCGTCTCGATCCCCTTCGAGCGGACCTTCTCCGGCTCGCCCGGCGACCCCTCCTTCGCCCTCTGCATGCCCAGGGAACCGCACTGGCGCGCCTACTGCGAGGCCTACGCCAGGTGAGTCCGGCGGGAGACGACCATGCCCATCGACCAGCACATCAACTGGACCGTACTGCCGGCGGGCCTGTCCGACGACGGCACCCAGGCCAGGGTGTCCGTCTTCATCACCCCCCGGCTGAACGCCTCCGGTGAGCCCGGGACAGACGGCACACTGAGCCAGTTCCACGACTTCTTCGACTGGCCGGGGAAGGTCGGTGCGGCCGTCTTCCAGTTCGCGACGGAGAACGGCACCCCGGGGACTTCCGCGGTCTTCACGGGCAGCCTCCGGCCGCAGGGCCCGGCGCCCGATCCCGCCCTGTGGGCGAGCGTCTTCCCCGCGGACACGCGACTGGAGCCGTACACCTTCAGCACTCCGGACACCAGCTCACGGGAGGTCCGCAGCTACTCGGTGGCCGAGGTGCGCGACTTCACCAAGCGGACCTACGCCGGCGCGGGCCGGATGTGGCCCGACAGTCCGCCCTCGACGTGGGGAGCGCTGAACGCCCAGAGCCCGGCCTCGCAGACCCCGCACGGACAGGGATCCGGGAGCCCGACCAAGCCCTTCGAAACGACGACCGGGTCGCAGGGCCCCGACCTGGCGGAGCTGGCCTTGCTGAAGAGGTTCCACTCGAACGCGCCGCTGAAGAAGGTCGCCGGCGACACCGACCGGGGCGCGCCGCAGCCGGTGACCGCCAAGCCTCCCGACTTCCATGAACTGCTCACCCATCTGGGCGACCACCCCGCGCTGCTCAGGCGGCTCGGGCTCGTCCTGGACTTCCTGCTGCCCGCCGATCGCCTCCCCGTCTCCTCGGGCGAACGGCTGCTCACGGTCGTACCCCTGTGGCCGCCCGAACCGAAAGCGGACCCGCACGACGTCTCCTCCCGCACCCACTACGTCTTCCTCCCGGACCGGCACGTCTTCGTCCCCGCGGCCAAGGCGGCCACACCCGGTGATCCGCTGCCGCCGCCGTCCCGGGGCCTGGTCGCCCTGGGAGCCCGGGACGAAGCGGGGGAGAACAACTTCATCTGGGAGCAGACCGACTTCGACGCCGTCGCCCTGGGCATGCTGGCTGCCACCGGGGACTCCGTCGGCCTGAGCCCTGTGCGCACGCCCGGAATAGCGCTGTCCCAGAACCAGCGCGTGTCCAACCTGCCCCCGGAGTTCGCACGCGCGGAAGTGCACGACAGGGCCTTCACCGGGGTGCTCGCGAAGAACAACCCCGAGGTCGCCCCGCCGGACGCCCAGCCCCCGGACGACGACGCGGCCGCCCCCGAACTGTTCGCCGAGGACGTGGTGCGCGGCCACCGGATGGACATCTGGGACGACCAGAGGCACACGTGGTTCTCCCTGCACGAGCGCGACGTGGAGTACCGCGGGCGGGACTCCGGACCGCTGCTGCTCACCGTCTCGGACGAGGGCTTCTTCCAGGAGCACCTGGTCTCCTCACGCGACGATTCCACGCTCTACGTACCCGAACAGCTGGCCACCTGGGACGGATGGTCGCTCTCGGCCCACCGTCCGGGCCTGGTGCTGGACTCCGCGGAGGAGGAGCCCGGCAAACCCCCCAAGCCGCCCATGCCCCCGAAGAACGACGCCGGGCCGGGCGTACCGTTGGAGATCACGGTCAGGGCGCGGCCCGGCTCCCTGCCCAGGCTGCGCTTCGGGGCCGGCTACCGGGTGCGGCTGCGCACCGTCGACCTGGCGGGCAACGGCCTCGACGCCGCACAGGCCACGGCTCTGACGGACCCCGCGGCCCCGGCTCCGACCGATCCGGAGGACCTGACGCTTCCTTCTGCCGGACTGCTGCGGTTCCAGAGATTCGAGCCCGTCCTCGCGCCGGCCGTCGTACCCCGGCTGCCGTTGCAAGAGGGCGCCTCGCCCTACCGGATGGTGATCCGGAGCAGCCCGGGCCCCGCACCGCCCCCGGCTGACGCTCCCGGCGCACCGCAGACCACGGCACCGGTCCTGCTCTCCCGCGTCCAGTTCCAGCTGACCAACGACGACGTCCGCACCGTCCAGCAGGCCCTCATCGCCGACGGCCACCCCCTTCCGGGCGGCGCCGACGGCGTCTTCGGCGACCTGACCAGGGCCGCCTACGCCGAGGAGCAACGCACTCAGGGATTCTCCGGGAGCGACGCGGACGGCAACCCCGGCTGCCAGTCCCTCACCGAGCTGGGCCGCAAGAACGGCTTCACCGTCGACTGCGGCGCCGTTACGGCACCGTCGGGCGGCACCGCCGCGGAGGAGTACGCCGCGGCCTTCAACGGGTCGCCGCTGGTCACCACGGGGGGCCACGCCCCGTACCAGGGAAGCGACGAACGCCACCTGGTGGCACCGAAGGCGTCGCTGCAGTGTGTGGAGCGCCACGGGCTGCTGGACGAGGCCATCGGGTCGAGCGACCACGGCGTCCAGGACGCGGTCTACGACCTGGCCGTGCGGGAGAGCGGCTCGCTGAACGACGTGACCGGGCCGGACGTGCGGCCCGCGCCGATCACCTCACCGACCGCGGACCCCGCCCACCCGCCGACGACCGCCCTGCACACCGGCGAGCAGGTCGAACTGCCCTATCTCCCCGAACCGCTCTCCTCGGGAGCCGTCTTCCTCGGCCTGCCCGGGATGCCCGCCGACCAGCCGTTCTTCGTCCCCTGGAACGGCCCCGTCTGGCATCGGCCCCAGTCCTTCCGGCTGAGGCTGGCCGAGGGCAGTGGGCCGCCTCGCTTCGACGACGCGTCCAGGGTGCTGACGGTCCTGCTGCCCAAGGGGGCCGTGGCGGTGGTCCAGGTGTCTTCCGGGATCGATCTGGACGAGGACGTGATGGGCCTGGCCACCTGGTTCAGGCAGACACCGATGCCGGCGTCGGGGTCCGGTCCCGTGCCGCAACCGGCCGACCAGGTGCTGGCGCTGGCCTCGGCCGGCGGGCACTGGATGTTCACCCCGGGGCAGGACCTGACCCTCGTCCACGCCGTGCAGAAGCCTCTGCGGACCCCCGTGCTTGGCCTGGCGCAGCAGCCGCCGCGTCCGGAGAAGGCGACCGGCCAGCACCTCGCCGGCACCGTCGCGCTCGACGAGGACAGTACGGGCCGGATCGACCTGGTCGCGGAGTGGTCGGAGGTGACGGACGCCGGCCCGGCCGGCCGGGACAGCCGCACGATGACCGCCCCGGTCTTCGGACTGCTGACGGCGCGGGCGAGCCGGACCGGGACCCCCGGCAGCGAACCCGCACTCCTCCAGAACGGTGTCCTGTCCTTCAGCACCCAGGCGGCCGAGGACAAGTCCGTCACCGACAAGACCCCGCCCCTCATCGGGAAGCACGAGTTCGGCGACACCAGACACCGGACGGTGCGCTACCGCCCCCTGGCGGGCAGCGGGTTCGGCGACTGCTTCCCCGCGCAGTTCGCCGACCCGGGCCAGAACGATCTCACCGTACAGGGGGCGGCACAGGAGTACTCGGTACTCAGCAGCGCACCGCCCACGGCACCGCGCCTGCTGTACTGCATGCCCACGCTCTCCCTGGAGCAGGGCGACGGGCCGTCCGGCGCGATGGTCAGACGCCGGCACGGCGGCGGTGTCCGGGTGTACCTGGAGCGCCCGTGGTTCTCCTCAGGAGACGGCGAACTGCTCGGAGTGGTCCTCGGCGAGCCGCCCGGCGGCGACCCGGACTCCGTCCGCGATGCCTGGGTCACCCTGATGGGCCGCGACGCCCTGCACCGCTCGGCCCCCGTCGTCGCCCCGACCGCGGAGACGTTCACCAACGCCGTGAGTCCGCCCGCGAAACTCTCGCTTCCCACGCCCACCGGCACGCTGCCCGTCACGGTGGTGGGCTTCGCTCCGCAGTTCGACGCGGACGAGGAGGGCGGCCGCTGGTTCTGCGACCTGGAACTGGACACCGCGGACGCCTGCCTGCCCTTCCTCCGGCTCGCTCTCGTCCGCTACCAGCCGGATTCGATCCCCGGAGCCGAGATCTCGTCCGTCGTCCTCGCCGACCTGGTCCGCACCCTGCCCGACCGAGAGCTGACGGTGAAGTTCGGCCGGCCACTGTCGGTCAGCGTCACCGGCCCCTCCTGGGATCCCACAGGTGCGCAGCCGCCCCGGATCACCGCCGCGCTGCAACGCCGGCACGACGTCGTCACCGACGAAGACCTCGGCTGGGTGACCCTCGACGACACCGTCACCCCACTGACCTCGATCGACGCGGAGTCCTCCCACCGGCCCTTCTACACCGGCCAGGTCCCGGTGCCGCCGGAGCGGCGGGACGCACCACTGCGCCTGCTGGTCATGGAGACCGAGGGTGTGCCGGCCGACGGACACCCCCCGTTGCCGCCCCAGGGGCCGGTGAACACGCCGTCCGCGCCGGAGGGGCCGGTGATCTACTGCGACACCGTGGAGGTCCCGCCCGGTCAGGGAGGGCATGACGACGGCGATGACAGAGACGGCAGGGGCGACGGGGAGGACCGGCACGACCGATCGGAGGACGACGGTGACGATCACGACGGGCCCGGCCGACCGGGCGGGTTCGGCCGACCGGGCGGGTTCGGCCACCACTGAGCGGGCGGCAGGCGCGTGACCGGCCAGGACGGAGAGGAGACAGCGCCATGTTCGACAGCGTGCGCAATTACTGGATCGGGTTCAATGATCCGCTCGAAGGCCGGGTGGGCTTCATGTACCTGGACCAGAAGGGCTGGGTGAGCACCGGCATCGGCAACAAGATCGACGAGACGGAGAAACCCGACTCGGCGCCGACCGCCGAGGAGCGCGAACGCTCGCTGGCCGAGGCGCGGGAGTTCCGGTGGCTGGTCAACGACGACGGTTCGCAGGCCACCGCCGACCAGGTCGCCGCCGACTGGGACGCCGTCAAGGGGCATCTCGAACTGGCACCTCAGGGGCACAACGCCTTCAGACCCCCGCTCACCTCCCTGCACGTGGACGACGACGAGATAGACCGAGGTGTCTTCGCCAAGCTCGACCAGATGGAGGCGACCCTCCTTTCCCGTACGGAGTTCAGCGGCTTCGCCGCCTGGCCGGCCAATGCGCAGCTGGCGACCCTGAGCATGTGCTGGGCACTGGGACCGACGCTGAACGACTTCCCCGTGTTCCGGGCGGCTGTCGCCAGGAACGACTGGAACGGTGCCGCGGACGAGTGCCACTTCACTCCGGACGAGGGAACCATCCAGATCCGCAACAAGCTCGACCGGGAACATTTCCTGCTGGCACAGGCGGTCGCGGACCAGGGGCAGCCCGTGGAGCAGATCGCGATGCAGCTGTCCGACGTGTTCGGAGTACAGGGTGCCCTGCTGGCTCTCGGATTCAAGCCGGGCAGGCAGGACGGCGCGGACGGTCCCAGTACGCGGGCCGCGGTCCAGGCGTTCCAGACCGCCAACGGAATCGACCCGGCGAACGGGCAGTTCGACGACGCGGCCACGGTGAGCGCTCTGGGGTCCCAGCTCGCCGGCGCGGGCTTCGACGTGCTTTCCGTGTGATCCGTCAGGAGATCCGTAGGAAGTTTGAGAGGTGGCCACGATGGCTTCGTTCGACATCGACCTTTCCAATCCGTTCCCGTCGGGCTTCACCGGGGGTCTCGGAGGGCCCAACCAGGGGGGCCACCAGCCACCGAACTGGTACATCCAGTTCGGCATGGACCTGGGCGCGGACGAAGGCACACAGATCTTCGCCGCTTTCGACGCGCACATCACCAAGCTGACGCCGCACGACCCCGGTGCGGACACGCAGAAGGTCTACGGAGCCCAGTTGTTCATGCGCGCCCCGAACGACATGATGGGCGGTTTCTACACCCATCTCACCGATGTGCCGCCGGAGCTGGCCGTCGATTCCCCGGTCAGCAGGGGCGACCTGCTGGGCACCGTGCTGAGGTTCGACCCGACCCCGCCTCATCTCCATCTGGCGCTGGTAGAGATCATCGGCGGCGCGCCGGGCGGCACCTACCAAGGCGTCGACCTGTACAAACTCTTCCTGGACACGGCCAACACGGACACCGTCACCACGGTGACGTTCACGCAGGACGGCTCACCACCGCTGGTCGGCTGACACACCGACGGCTCGCCACCGCCTGGGGTGGCCCGCCCGGGCCCACGCGGCTTTCCCGCAACGCGGCGCCGCGCCTGACGTTCGACCGCTTAGCCGTGCCGGTCCCCCAGCTCCGGCTGACTCGTGTGAAGTCCCTGCGCCTACACGTGCCGGCGTCCGGCGTGGGTGTCGCCGGGAGCGTCGAGCAGGGCGATGCGGACCGTGATGCGTTTGCCGACCAGTTCGCGCCGCACCGCGAAGCCCTGGGCGACGGCAGCCACGATCTCCAGTCCGTGCTGGCCGACCCGCCCGGCGTCCGCGGCCCTGGCAGTCGGCAGCACGGGGTCGGAGTCCCACACCTCGACCTCCACCACGTCGCCGAGGATACGCAGGTCCAGCAGCGCCGGCCCGGGCGCGTACTTGCGGGCGTTGGTGACCAGCTCGCTGACCACCAGCTGCGTGAGGTCCATGGCGCGCTGGGAGACGGACAGGCCGTACTCGGCCTGCGCACGAGTCAGGAAGCCGGCGGCCAGGCGGCGGGCCTGGGCGATGTCCCTGCCGTCCCCGTCCAGGGCCGCCGTGGTCTGTATGACCTGCTCCCCCGGTGGGGTGCCGTCATCGCCCACAGGCACTGATTCCACTACTGCCGCCTTCACTACCCCATTCACTCCCGCGCGCGTACCCGCGCTTGCACGGCGCACACCTCTCGTCTTTCCGCCGTCGGCTCCTTGCCCCCCGGAGAGCGTGCGGAAGCGGCCCGCCCCTCCGTCCTCACGGCCGTCCCCGACATGTTTCCGCTGCCAAAGGACTCTGTGACGTCCACCGCCGGTCACTGAACCCGGGCCCTGCGACCTGACGGCCGGGGGCCCACACCGTCAGGGCATCGACCGCAGCCGGTCCAGTTCGCTGCCGATCGCATCCCGCAGCAGATCGTGCTGCGGGCCGAGCTTGTACCGCTCGTCACTCCACCGGTCACGCGGATACAGCCACACCGGCTTGCCCACCAGCTCGGCCGGCTCCCACTCGAACCGCGGCCAGACGTGGGCATGCAAGAACGGGTCCGTGTTGCCGAGGATCTCCCGATTGACCCGGCGGAAGCCGGGGTCCAGCCGCCGGCAGGCCCGCTCAACCGCTTCTCCGAGCTGGTCCATGCCGGACAGCAACGGCCTGCTTCCAGCCGGAGGACGGCCACTGCGGGGTCGGATCACCGACTGCCGGTATCGGAGGCGTCTCACCGTGAGCGCGTTCATGCGGCCCGACCGCACGCTGGGCCGCGGGCGCGGCCCAGCGTGCGCACGGCGGTCGTGGTCACCTGTTCGGGGGCCTGACAGCCGCCCCCGGGACGAGGGTGGTGCGGTCGAAGAGGCCACCGTGCGAGGCGGCGTACGCGATGGCGTCGTTGACGGCGCCGAGGCCGAACGACCGGACGTGTTCGGGGGCGAGGTCCAGCGCGCCCGACGCGAGGAGCCGGATGATGCCGACGTTCGCCGTGCGCGGGTACATCCACTGGCCGCGCACGGTGACCGAGTTGCGCATGATCCACGGGTAGGGGAGTGCGAGGTCGTCGCCTCCGAGCATGCCGACGCCGCCCATGAGGACGACACGACCGTACTCGCGCACGGTCATCGCCGCCGCACGCGCCGCGGAGCTGGGGGCGCTCGGCGGGAGCATATCGATCACCATGTCGATCGGGCCGTCGGCCGCCGCGGACATCGCCGCCCGGTCGGCGGCCTCGTCCCCGGTCAGTTGCACCGGGCGCACACGTGGACCGAACCGGTCGGCGAGGAGGTCGAGCGCTGCCCGGTTGCGGCCCGGCGCGACCACGCGGCCCGCCCCCATCGCGAGCGCGACCGCGACGGCACTGCTGCCGAGATTGCCGGTGGCCCCGCTGACGAGCAGCGTCTCACCGGCCGCGAGCCCGCCTGCCAGGAGCCCGCCGTAGGAGATGGTGTGCACACTGAGCGCGGCCCAGCGGGCCGGGTCGTCCCCAGCCATGGCGGGCAGCGGGAAGACGTTCTCCGTCGGGACCCGCATCAGTTCGGCGAACGCCCCGTCGTGCATGTACTGGGCGAGCCGCGCGCCGCCCTCGCCGCGCGAGCTCCACCCCTGGAGCGTGATGTCGGGCGTCAGGGCGTCGTCCCGCGAGCGCACGGTGGAGTCGCACCACACCAGGTCGCCGGCGCTCAGCCGGGTGGCGTCCGGGCCGGCGTGGACGATCCGTCCCACGCCGCCGACCCCGGGCACGACAGGAGGGACCAGAGGGTAGTTGCGTTCGCCGCCGAAGACCTCGGCCGCGTACGGGGGGACACAGGTGGCCAGCACCTCGACCACCACCTCACCACCGCCGGCCTCGGGGTCGGGTATCTCCCGCACCGTGAGCGGGGCGCCGAACCGCGTCAGTACTGCTGCTCGCATGCGATGACCTCCATGTTCGTCCAAGTCCTTCGGCATCGACACTAGGAGTTCGACGGGCCATGCGGGAAGCGACGATCGCGCATGTGTGGTATGCGTACACAGCATGGACATCTCCAGTACGGGCCTGCGGGTCCTGCAGCAGATCGCGGAATCCGGCAGCTTCACCGCGGCCGCCGCCCGGCTCGGCTACACGCAGTCGGCGGTCTCACGACAGGCCGTCTCCCTCGAACGGAGCGCGGGCACCACCTTGTTCGACCGCCGCCCCGACGGGGTGCGGCTCACCCCCGCGGGCCTGACCCTGCTGCGCCACGCCCGCACCATCCTGGACTGCCTCGCGGCGGCCGAGTCCGAGCTCACCGGCACCGTCCCACGGACCGAACCGGTGCGACTCGGACTGTTCCTGAGCGCGGGCGCCGTCGTCCTGCCCGCCGCGCTCACCCGGCTGGCGGCAACCGACCCGCAGATCACGGTCACCACGACCGAGGGCACCACGCCCACCCTGGTCCGGGCGCTGCGGGCAGGCTCGATCGACCTCGCCGTACTGACGTCCCGCCCACCCCACCGGCCCTTGGACGGTGAGTCGCCGCGCCTGCACGTCGAGACCGCCGTGGACACCGAACTGGTCCTGGCGACGGCTTCGATGGGGAAGTTCGCAGGCCGCACCACGGTGCATGTCGACGAACTGGTCGACGCCGCGTGGATCGCCACCCCGTCGTCGCACGCCGAGCCACTGCTCGGTGTCTGGCCCGGCCTGCCCGGACGGCCGCACATCGTCCACCGCGCACGCGACTGGCTGACGAAACTCCAGCTCGTCGCCGGCGGCTTCGGAGTGACGACGGTGCCGTCCCGGCTCTCGCCGGTGCTACCGCCCGGGGTGAGCCTCGTACACGTCGAAGGCGTGCCACGTGAGATCCGCCGTGTTCTCGTGGCGCGCCTCCCCGGCCGCCCCACCCCGGCGATCACGGCCGTCACCCGAGCGATCACCTCGACCGTCTGACAGGTGCCGCCGGGGCGGTCGGCCGACCCCGGTCACCGTCCGCGCGATCATCCCCGCGTCCCCCGGATTCATCGACGCCGCCGACTCGCCCGTCGCGCTGCGATCGACCGCCCACGCCCTCGACGGGCACGGCGGCACCAGCCCGCCTTCCTGCCCTCCGACGCCCGCCTGCCGGTGGGGGGGCGGCGCCGGGTTCAACGCACCCGGCGTCATCCGCTTCCGCGCCGAGCGTGTCACCCGCCACCGGCCTCGCACTCGTCTGATACGGATCGACGAGGGACACCCGGGCGTCCCCGACCATCTCGACGACCGCGCCCGCAAGGGCCCATAAGCCACACCCGGCCCTCCCGGGCCGCCTAACAACTTACGGAGAACCCATGGCACCCAGCGAGGCCACCTACGCCGTCACCGGTGCCTCCGGCCGCCTGGGCGGACGCATCGCCCGCCGCCTGGCCGCCGCCGGCATCCCGCAGACCCTCCTGGCCCGCACCCCGGCCCGCGCACCCCAGATACCCGGCGCCACCGCGGTGCCCGGTGACTACGGCGACCACGACGCCCTCGTCCACGCCCTGCGCGGCACCGACCGCGTCCTGATGGTCTCCGCCTCGGAGTCCCCCCACCGCCTCCAGCAGCACCGCGCCTTCGTCGACGCCGCGGCCGCAGTGGGCGTCGCGCACCTGGTGTACATCTCCTTCTACGGCGCCGCGCCCGATGCCACCTTCACCCTGGCCCGCGACCACTGGCACACCGAGCAGCACATCCGCGCCAGCGGCCTGCCCTTCACCTTCCTGCGCGACAACCTCTACGCCGACTTCATGCCCGCTCTCGTCGGCGGCGACGGCGTCATCCGCGGCCCCGCCGGCGAGGGCCGGGTGGCCGTCGTCGCTCAGGACGACATCGCCGACGCCGCCGTCGCGGTGCTCCGTGATCCCGGCCCGCACACCGGCCGCGCCTACGAACTGACCGGCCCCCAGGCGCTCACCCTCACCGACGTGGCGGCCACGATCACCGCCGCCACCGGACGCCCCGTCTCCTACGTGCCAGAGACGCTCGAAGAGGCCTACGCCTCCCGCGGAGGCCACGGTGCTCCCGACTGGCAGCTCGACGCCTGGGTCTCCACCTACACCGCGATCGGAGACGGATCCCTCGCCCAGGTGACGGCGTCCATCAGCGAGCTGACCGGCCACCCGGCCGCCTCGCTTCAGCAGGTACTGCGCCCCGGTCCCGGCTCGGCACCCCGCCCCTGACCCGTCGGCTGTCGCCTACGGCCGCGCCGGGGCACTTCGCCACAGAGGCGGAGCCGCCCCGCCTCCCACGTGGGCAGCGATCGGGTGGTTCGCGCCTCGGTCGCGCGGTCCTGGCCCCGTGCTGAGCAGTGTGTGCTCCGGCGCTGTCGCTGCGGAAGGGCCGCCGCCGGCTGCCGGCGATGCGGCCCCCTCCTGCGAGCTTTACGGGCCCTTCGCCCGAGCGCCCCCACCGCTTGCCTCGAACGGATGACACCCCTCTGACCGGCTGACGTGGCCCGACCGGTCGCCGTGAACCGGTGGCCGGCGGCCCGGACGAGGCTACTGCGTCTCCGGAAGCCGGTACACGGAGACATGAGAACGCGACTCGGCCGTGAACTCGGCGCCGGTCCAGTCCGCGTGCCGGGTTTCCAGCTCGAACCCGGCCAACTGCGCCATGAGATCGAGTTCAGCCGGCCAGATGTAGCGGTGCGGGCTGCGCAACAGCCGTGCCTGCTTGGTCTCGTCGAACCGGAAGTGGTGCGACACGACCTGCTGTCGCAGGACGTCGTAGGTGTCCAGACCGATATAGCCGGGTTCGGACTGCCAGACAGTGGCGGCCTGGCCCGGGGGGAGCTTACGCAGTTCAGGCACCCAGAGCTCGACCACGAACCGTCCACCGGGCACGAGATGACGAGCGGCGTTACGGAAACACTCGACCTGCTCCGCCTGAGCAAGCAGGTTGGAGATCGTGTTGTAGACGAGGTAGACCAGGGTGTGCTCCCCCGGCGCGACGGTGGTCGCCATGTCACCGATGATCACCGGGACCGTCGCCTCGTCCACCTTGGAGCGCAATTGCTCCACCATCGGCAGTGACAGGTCGATGCCGGTGACCGGTACTCCTCGCTTCGTGAGCGGAATGGCCACCCGGCCGGTCCCGATGGCGAACTCGACCGCTGTTCCCTCCCCTGCGAGCCGGGCAAGACGTTCCACGGCCGGCCCCAGGACCTCCGGCGCGAACATACCGGAACCGGGTGTGTCGTAGCCCTGGGCGGTGTCCGCGTCCCAGATCTGCTGCTGCATGCTCCCCACGTTTGCCGCTGTCCCTCAGCCCTGTCCAGCGAATATCGCCTTTCAGGCGAGGACCGGCCGGCGACGAGCGGTCCGGGACCAGGGCGTCGGTCGTCAGTCTCACCTGCCCTGCCCCGTCAGTGCGGCACGCAGCTACGCAGGACCGGGCCGAAGGCGGACCGGCTCCGCCCGCGGTCTGTGACCCCACGGTGTGTCAGTCGTCTTCACGGTCGTGGTCCGTTCCCTCGTCCTCCATGTGGTTCTGGCGGACGAGGGCGGGGGTGACCTCGCCGGTCTGTGCGTCGACGGTGACTTCGGTCCCGGTGTCGTGGCCGTCGGCGATGTCGACCTTCCAGACGGCCTTGCCCGGCTGTCCCTCCAGCTCGACTTCGGTGACGGTGCCCGCGAGGGACCTGGTGGCCGCGGCGACGGCCTGCTTCAGGTCGACCTCGGCGCTCGCGGCGAGCGTACGGTCGTCGACGGAGTCGTCCTGGGCGCCGGCACGGCCGTCACCGTCGTGGTCACCTTCGTGGTCGTCGTCGTGGTCGTCGTCGTGTGTGTCTGCCGTGGTGCCGTCGGTGGCATGTGCGTTGTCGCCAGCGCCGGCGCTGGTACTGGCGCTGTCCCTCTCGTTGTTGTCGTCCGCGAACGCGACGGCGGATGCGGCACCGGCTCCACCGAGTACGACGGTGGCCGCGACCACCGCTGCGACGGTGCGGCGACGGCCGGCCGAGGAACGCTTGAGGGCCTTCATCGTGAGGGGGTCCTTTCCTCCGAACCTGCGGACCGTGCCGCAGGGATGCCGACGTGTCGGCTGGACGCGGACACCATGCGCCGACGCTCCTGAAGCCCCGCTGAAGCGACCTGAAAATTGCTTCAGGAAGGGTCTGAGACCCTGGAGGGCATGCGCCTGCTGATCGTAGAGGACGAAAAACGCCTCGCCACCGCCCTCGCCCGTGGCCTGGCCGCCGAGGGCTTCGCCGTAGACCTCGCCCACGACGGTGTCACCGGTCTGCACATGGCGCAGGAACAGGACTACGACCTGATCGTGCTGGACATCATGCTGCCCGGGCTGAACGGCTACCGGATCTGCGCCCAACTGCGGGCGGCCGAGGACGACACGCCCATCCTGATGCTCACCGCCAAGGACGGCGAGTACGACGAGGCCGAGGGCCTGGACACCGGCGCCGACGACTACCTGACCAAGCCGTTCTCCTACGTCGTGCTCCAGGCTCGCATCCGGGCCCTGCTGCGCCGGCGTACCCGCGCCGGCAGCACACTCGTCCGCATCGGTGACCTGACCGTCAACCCCGGTGCGAAGCGGGTGGAACGAGCCGGGACCGACATCACGCTGACCGCGAAGGAGTTCGCCGTCCTGGAACACCTCGCCCTGAACGCCGGGCAGGTGGTGTCCAAGGCGGACATCCTCGATCACGTGTGGGACTTCGCCTACGACGGCGACCCCAACATCGTCGAGGTGTACATCAGCGCCCTGCGCCGCAAGATCGACGCCCCGTTCGGGCAGCGCTCCATCACCACGGTCCGCGGCGCCGGCTACCGGCTGGAATCCGACGGCGGCCGTCATGTCTAGGCTCTTCGCCTCGGTACGCGCCCGCGCCGCGCTCGCCGCCACACTGGTCGTGTCCGTCGCCCTGGTCGCCGCCGGTATCGCGGTCGTCACCGTACTGCGCCACAACCTCGTCGACCGGGCCGGCCTTGAGTCGGAGGTCACCGCCCGTACGGTGGCCGGCTCCCAGGCCGCGCTGCACGGGAACTTCGGCTCACTGAACCTGCCCGAGGACGACGGTCATCCCGTCCAGGTCGTCGGCTCCCCCGGCAAGGTGCTGGCTGCCGGAGACGACCTGCACGGACACGGCCCGCTCACCGACTATGCCCCCGCCCCGGCCCCCGGAGGCCCCGCCCCGAGCCGTTCCTCCGACGAAAGCGACGACGACCACCATCACGACGACCATACTCAGGACAACAAGGACAGCAAGGACAACAGCAACGACAACAAGGACGACGACAACGACGGCGACGGCAGCCCGGCCCGGGGCAAGGTCGGCACGGACGTGGACCACAAGACCCTCACCCTGAAACTCGGCGACGACTTCCACGACTACGCCTTCGCCGCGGTCCGGGGAACCACCTACGACGACCGCACCTACACCGTCTACGCAGGCACCTCGCTCGAGGACTCACAGGCCACCCTCGGCCAGGTCATCCAGGCCATGCTGATCGGCCTGCCCTTCCTGCTGGCCGTCGTCGCGGCCGTCACCTGGCTCGTCACCCACAGGGCGCTGCGCCCGGTGGAGGGCATCCGCGCGGAGATGGCCGAGATCACCGGCAGCGGCGACCTGGCCCGCCGGGTCCCCGAGCCCGCCTCACGCGACGAGATCGCCCGTCTCGCCCGCACCACCAACGCCACCCTCGCCGCGCTGGAACAGTCGGTCGAACGCCAGCACCGCTTCGTCGCCGACGCCTCCCACGAACTGCGCAGCCCCATAGCGTCCTTGCGTACCCAGCTGGAAGTCGCCGAACAGCACCCCGAACTCCTGGACACCGCCGACCTGCACCAGGACGTCGTACGCCTCCAGCACCTGGCCGCCGACCTGTTGCTGCTCGCCCGCCTCGACGCCGGGGAACGCGCCACCGGCACACTGATCGACCTCGCCGCGCTCGTACGGGAGGACGTAGCCCGGCGGGCCACGATCGACCGCATCGCCCCGGCCGTCGCCCTCGACGACACCACACTCGAAGTGAAGGGCAGCCGAACCCAGCTGTCGCGCGTCCTCTGCAACCTGCTCGACAACGCCCAGCGGCACGCCGCCACGTCCGTCACCGTGACCGTGCGGGCCGTGGGCAGCACGGTCGTGTTGAGCGTTGCCGACGACGGCCACGGCGTCGCCCCGGCCGACCGTGAGCGCGTCTTCGAACGCTTCGTCCGCCTCGACGAAGCCCGCACGCGCGACGAGGGCGGCGCCGGCCTCGGCCTGGCCATCGCACGCGACGTCGTCCAGCACCACGGCGGCGCCCTCACCCTGACCGACGCCCCCGACGGCGGCGCCGACTTCCAGGTCAGGCTCCCCCTCGCCCACTGACGTCCGGTGGCCGCTGCGGAATGTGCCGCTCCGGGCACTGCTCCACCTTTGCCGACATCGCCTACCCGGCCCAGCCCGACCAACCTGGTCCCCTACGACGGTAACCGTGTTCGGGCAGCCTCGCGGACCCGACCTGAAGACGGCTTCAGGTGACTTCAGCCTGGCTTCAGGAAGTCTCCGGCACGGTGGGTCTCGTCCGAACACACCGTGCCGGCAGGCCCCGAGGATGACAGTCAGCCGACGTGCGGGACGAAGGACTCACAGGCCGCGGGCATCCTCGCGTCGCGGCCCGGGGCCACCGGAATACAACTGATCGGCAGGAGACACCATGAGCAATTCCACGCGCATTCAGACGGAAGCCCGCGAACTGGCGGAGGGGACCACTGAGCAGTTCGAGCTGCGCAGCGCACCGCTCGACCCGAAGGCGGTGGCGAACCTCGCCGAAGTACGGGTGCCGATCCCCCGGTCCATCCTCCTCGGCAGGGTGGCGGTGCCCCCCGGGGACCCTCGCGGGGCAACCGATCACGCGCTCTACCTCACCCCTGGCGGCTACGCCTACCGGGTCACGAACTACCTCGGTGGCCGGCGCACCGACGGCGGGTCCTCCCTCGGTAGCCTCATGACGACGCCGGTGTGAGCTGGGGCCAGGGCCGGGGCACCGTTGACGCCGTCGCCGACGACCAGCATCTCCCGGCGAGGTCCGGCATCTTCGGGAGCGGGCGGGAGAGCGAGCCGCGCGGCGTGGAACAACTCCCGTCCGCGGCGCGGCTGCTCTGCCTCTCCGGGCTTATCCCCAGGAGCCGCCGACGGGCTGACGGACCCACAGTTCCGTGTGGTTGCTGCCTCCGCAGTAGAACCAGTAGGGGCCGCTGCCGTTGCGGGGGTGACCCCACCAGTCGCTGTTCCCGTTCGCCTGGTTCTGGCAGGACTTGCCCGCGTTGCGACGTCCAACCCGCAGAAGCTGACCCGGCTCGACGAACCGGCCGATCTCACCAGGTAGCCGCGGCGCGGGTGTGGTTACGTCGAGCGGCTGCGGCAAACTGCGCTGAGCACCACCGGCAGCACGAGGCGGCCGCCGCTCACGGCAGCAGAGCCGCGGCGAGTTCGCCGGGCCGGGCGGCGAACGGGCTGTGGCCGCCGGGGAGGGTGCGCACCGTGAACGGGTTGCCGGGCACGGCCCGGTCGGCTTCCGTGATCATCAGGTCCTGCACGGCCGGGGGCAGCGCCCGGTCGTCCGCGCAGCGCAGGAAGGTCCGCGGTATTCGTCCCCACCGCGAGCCGGTCACGGTGACCGGGGTGGTGGGGACGGACAGCGGCAGATCGGTGCTCAAGGCCGAGCGCCAGCGGCCGAAGCGGTCCGGTGGCGTGTCGTGGTAGTGGGTCTGCCGCAGCTCCTCGACGTAGGCGGGATCCGGTGAGAGCGGGTTGATCCGTACGGCGCCCAGCTCCTCGGGGTCGCCGAGGTTGAGGCTCCGTCCCCGTGCCGTGGCGTTCTCGGGCGAGCCTAGGTAGTCGAAGAACCGCGGCCGCCCGGCGGGGACGAAGGCCGACAGGTAGACGATCGCGTCGACGAGTTCGGGCGCCCGCTCGGCGGCCAGTGACGCGGGGCCGCCGCCCGCGCTGTGCGCGACGAGCACGACACGGCGGTGGTGGCGGACGCGGCGCAGCGTGTCCAGCACGCTGTCGGCGCAGTCGTCCATCGTCACGGTGGCGAGCGGGGACTTCTCGGTCAGCAGGCCCGGCTGGCCGGGCAGGAGGTATCCGCTGGGCAGCGGTGCGTCGAAGCCGTGCCCCGGCAGGTCGACGGCGGTGCTCGCGGCGCCGAGTCCGGCGAGTGCGCGCTGCGTCGCCGCCCACTGGCCGGAGCCGTGCCATGCGCCGTGCACGAGGACGAAGACGGTGGTGGGCGGGCTGAGGTCTGTCATGACCGCATTCCACGTGCCCCGACCCCGGCTATCCAGTGAAAGATCTGGCAAGCGGCCCTGCGATACTCAGAAGATATCGAGAGGAGGCTGACATGGAGGCGCGGCACCTGCGGTACGCCCTGGCTCTCGCCGAGCACCAGCACTTCGGCCGGGCGGCCGGTGCCCTGGGCATCGCCCAGCCTCCGCTGTCCAAGCAGATCGCCGACCTCGAACGCGAGGTGGGGGCCCGGCTGTTCGACCGCACTCGCCAGGGGGTGTTCCCAACGGCGGCGGGCGTGGCCTTCCTCGCCCGGGCGCGCAGAGCGCTCGACGAGATCACGGCTGCCTCGGTCGATGCGGCCAGGGCCGCGCGCGGCGAGACGGGCCGGCTGCGTCTGGGGTTCATCGCCTCGGCGCTCCTCGAACCCCTGCCGGCCGTCCTCGGCCGGTTCGGCCGCGAACGTCCCCAGGTACGGCTGGAGCTGCACGAGATGGCGACCAGCCGCAGCACAGCCGCCCTCGTCGCCGGTGAACTGGACGTGGCGATCACTCTCGGGCCGCCACGGGGCGCCGGGGCCGAGCATCTGGTGTCGGTCCCGATCGGACACGATCACCTGGTCGCGGTCGTGAGCAGCACGCACGCGTACGCGGGCCGGCCGTCGGTGAGCGCGGACCAGTTGCGGCGACAGCCGCTGATCGTGGCGCCCGGCGACGAGGAGCCCACCGTCATCGCCGGGTTGCGCACCCTGCTGGGCGGGGACTCTGCGGCACTGTCCGGCGCGACCGTCGCGAGGGACATCCACACGATCATCGGGCTCGCCGCCTGTGGTCTGGGGGTGGGGCTGGGGCCCTCCCGCATGCTGGCGGCCCCAAGACGGGGGACATGGTTCTGCGAGGTGACCCCGCGCACCCCTCTGCCCGACCTGATCCTGTCCTTCGCCGCCCGCGAACGTTCCCCGGTGCTGAACGCCTTCCTCGACGTCATCCGCCAGAACTGCCCCGACGTCGGCGCCGCACTCGACCACCGCCTCGGCCCCCGGCCCGTGGACGGCCCCTGACCTGCGTCCCGCGTGGCAGCGGTCCGGCCGGACCGCCACGCTCAGGGCCATTCACCCCTCTCACCGCCTCCGCCTCCGCCTCCGCCTCCGCCTCCGCCTCCGCCTCCGCCTCTAGGAGCCCACGGCGTCCTCCACCGTCGCCCGTGTCTCCAGGACCGTGTCGGCCCCCGTGATCTCCAGGAGCCGCCGAAGCTGGGGTGGCGGCGCGGCGACGCGCAGGGGGACCGACCGGTGGGTGAGGAGTATCAGATTGAGCAGTGCCGAGTCGGCGAAGGTGACACTGGAGGCATCCAGGACCACACGGGGATACTTCCCGGCGGCGACGGCCAGCGCGGTCTCCAGGGGCGTGATCGAGTGCCTGTCGTAGGCGCCGTGCGCGACGACGACCCAGGCTCCCCGCAGTTCGTACTGCATCACCGCGGCCCCCGCCGAAGCGCGTCCGCCGGGCTGCTTCGGCGCTTGCCCGCCATTCCCGGCAGCGCTCGTCATGTCGGGCATCAGGACCTCATCCCCAGGCACCTTCGAGCTCCTTCTGTCGCCCCCTCGCGGGAGCCAGTCAGCGATTGCACGAAAAGTATGTCACGTATCTGGGTTCGGGCAATGACGTGATCTAAGATGCTGTGCATGGTCGCAGTGCCCGAATCCCACACTGGCTGGACGTTCATCACCAACCACGCGCGCGTACTGGCAGCCATCGCCGACAACCCGAACATCCGGATCCGTGACATCGCCGCCCACTGCCGGCTGACGGAACGCGCCGTCCAGCGGATCATCTCCGACCTGGAAGAGGACGGTTACCTCTCCCACACCCGCGACGGACGCACGAACACCTACCGCATCGAGCCGGACAAGGTGCTGCGCCACCCGGCGGAGGCCGGCCTCTCCGTGGCCTCGCTGCTCTCCCTGCTGGTGCGCGACGAGACCGAACGCGTCACCAATCCGACGCCCCGCTCGCCGCGCATGGCGAATGCCAACGGTTCCTAGCAGGGCCTCGTCGGACCTGTCTCGATCTTGCCGTCCCGTTGCGGGCAAGGCCTGATCCGCCGGACACCGACAAGGTCAGGGGACACTGCCCCATCCGGGGTATAAATACGATTTGTCCGGGTATCACCTTATCGGGGAGGAACCGGCGCCGCCGCACCAGGCGCTGCCATCAGCGGACGCCACGCCGTCCGCCCAGAGAGGAGGGCACCATGATCGCCCTTGGCGTCATCCTGCTCATCGTCGGGTTCATCCTGCACATCGGCATCCTGTGGACGATCGGGATCATCCTGCTCGTCATCGGGCTCATCCTGTTCCTCCTCGGCTCCGTCGGACACGCGGTCGGCGGTCGGCGCCACTACTGGTAGGCGCCACTACTGCGGGCCGGGATCGGGAGTCGGAGCCCGTTCGGGGCGCGGACGCATGCTCGTACGGTTGCTGTACGTCCGGCCGGGCGGTGTGGCCGGGGTGACCGCGGGCGCGGCGCTGGAACCGCGAGCTCTGCTGCTCCTCCGGCACGACGGACGCGGACCAGGCGGTCATGCGAGGTCCGAGGCCGGTGCGTGCCGGAGGGCCGCGACGGGCAGCCGGAAGGCCAGGGCCCCCGGCATACGATCGACGCCGTTCGCCACCTGGGCAGGGCGTCGTGCCCAACTGGTTACAGCCCGACCGGGTTGAGGTAGGTGGCCGGGTGGGTGGCCCCGTCCTGCTTGAGGATCTGGCCACCGAACGGCCACTTCAGAGTGAAGTGCTGCGTCTCGTTCGGCGGTGTGACGAGGAACTTCGCCGGAACGAACTTCTCCTTCTGCGGCGTGGACCTGGCCACCGGCAGCAGGGTGATGCTGAAGTCCACCGTGGCCCCCCGCTCCAGGATCATCTTCACGGGCTTCTTGGAGGAGCGCACCAGCGACCAGGTACCGTCGCTCTTCTGAGCACCGATCATGTCGACACCGGCGAAGCCGGAGAGGGAGCAGGTGCGCTTGCTCCGGTTGGTGAACCAGACGTACGCCTGGGTCTGCTTCTTGGACTGCCCCATCTCCGGCCTCGCGTCCTCCCCCGTGGCGAAGCCGGCCTTCAGGTCCGCGGTGTGGCAGCGGGTGGGTCCGGTCCTGGCGGTGGCGGCCGAGGCCGGGACGGCGGTTGCGGCGGTGCCGGCGACGACGACGGCCGCCAGGGCCACAGCGGTCAGCTTGCTCTTCATGAGTTTCGGTTTCCCCTCGGATGTGAAGCGGCCACGCGAGGTCAGTGCGCGCCTACGCTCCTGAAGATGTGCGATACCCGGGGGTGGTTCGGTGCGCCGGGAACCGTTTTTCGGCGGCCGGGCTCCCGAGGGGCCCTGTACGGAAACTCGTTCGGTGCGGGCCGTTGCGGCGTCGTGGGGAGGAGGAGGCCCGACCCGGGGAGGCGTGGTGCACGCAGCCACACGTGTTCGACGGGCGGCCGTACAGCCCTCTGGCGGCGGCCCGGGACGACCCGCGGAGCAGCACTCGGTCCTCCTCACTCCCCGCCGGGTGCGCCTGCGCGGCCGGCTCGCCGATGAGGCCGTTGGGCAGAATGGGGGCGGCGGTTGACAGACGGTGAGGCGGGAGACGGGTATGGCGGCGACGGCGGTCCTGTGACACTGCGCGGGATCGCGGAAAGGCTGGGACTGCACGTATCGACGGTCTCCCGAGTCCTCAACGGGCCTACCGGCGAACAGGGCCGCGCGGCATCGGGCGAGACGGCGCGACGGATCCGGGAGCTGGCCGAGGAACTCGGCTATCGGCCCAACCCGCACGCCACGAGCCTGCGCACGCGGCGCAGCAATCTGATCGGAGTGCTCTTCCCCCGGCTGTCGGAGATCGTGGTGGCCACCATCTACGAGGGGGTGGAGGAGGAGGCGGCCCTGCGGGGCCTGTCCGCTTTCGTCACCAATACCCATGACGACCCCGCCACGCAACGCCGGCGCATCGGGATGGTGCTGGAACGCCGGGTGGACGGCCTCATCATCGGCGACGCGCACCCGGACGGCTCCGCGCTGGCCGATCCGGCCCTGGACGGCACGTCCTTCGTGCTGGTCGCCGCCGCTGACCGAGCAGGCGCGGGCCCTCGTCGCGGAACACACCGCCCTGCCGGCGACGCGGCACTTCCGGACGCTCGCCTACACCCGGACTCCCGACCTCGAAGCCACCGCACGGGAGCGTCGCAGGGCGGAACGGGCAACCGATCCTGGCTGCCCACCCTGACCGCTCCGCGCGTGGCCGCGTCCGTCGCCACGCCGGTCCGAGTACGGCCGCGTGGGTGCCCTCGGGGTGGTGCTCCGTCGGCGCGCGGGAGCGTGGTCCGCATGGCCTGTCTGTTCTGTCAGCACGGAAGACGTGCACGTTTCACCGCACCGCAGGTCGAGGCGGCGGAGGAACCCGCGTCGTTCCGAGGTGTCCCCGGCGCTGCGCCGTCCGGGGGACGCCTCGGCATCAGCCTGTGCGCTCGGTGGTAGGCCTGGCCGGTGTCCGGACGCGTCAGCGTGGGTCCCCGGTCACTCAGCCGACGATCAGGAGCGCAGAATGCCCTCAGTCCCCGCGTCCCGGCCCTCCCACAGCCACCGGCGCCTCCGTCTGCGGGAACGCTGGCACAGGGCGCTGTACGACCACACCGTGCCCACCCAGCGCTCGCTCATGGCGGCCTGGCTCGGCTTCGGCTGCACCTTCGGCGCGGCACGGCTGATCACCCACGGCATCCGGGGCGGCTGGCTGCCCTGGGGGAACGTCTCCGCCGGCCAGACGCACCTGCACCACTACAACTTCGGTATCGCCACACTCGCGGGCGTCGGGCTGGTGGCTGTCCGCGGCGACCAGCCCTACGTCGGCCACCCTGGGATCGGCGCCCTGTACGGCGCGGGTTCGGCACTGGTCGCCGACGAGTTCGCCCTGCTGCTCGATCTCAAGGACGTGTACTGGGCCAAACAGGGACGCGTGAGCGTGGACGTCTCCCTGGGCATCCTGAGCGCACTGGGCCTCTACCTGACCGCCGTGCCGTTCTGGCACGAGATCACCAAGGCCACCCGAGATCACCTCCGCGAGCGCCCCGCCGCTGCGGCCTGACGCGGACGACCGACCCAGAAGGGAAGTCGCAACCCGCGACGACGTCACGCCTGCGGAGCGCGCGGGGCGGCGGTCTCCAGTTCGGCGACGCTGCCCGACATGATCGTCCGCACATGCTCGGTGATGTGCTCCGCGGGCCAGTCCCACCAGGCCACCGCCAGCAACCGGGCGACGTCCCGGGCCTCGTAGCGGGTGCGGATGAGGCGGGCCGGGTTGCCGCCGACGATGCCGTAGTCGGGTACGTCGGCGGTGACCACGGCGCCGGCGCCGATGATCGCGCCGTGTCCGATCCGTACGCCCGGCATGACCGTCGCACCGTGACCGAACCAGACGTCGTTGCCGACGACGGTGTCCCCTCGGCTCGGCAGGCCGGTGAGCAGGTCGAAGTGTGCGGCCCAGGAGCCGCCCATGGTGGGGAAGGGGAAGGTCGAGGGGCCGTCCATCCGGTGGTTGGCGCCGTTCATGAGGAACTTCACGCCCGTGCCCAGCGCGCAGAACTTGCCGATGACCAGCTTCTCCGGCCCGTAATGGTAAAGAACGTTGCGGGTCTCGAACGCGGTGGCGTCCTCCGGGTCGTCGTAGTAGGAGTACTCCCCGACCTCGATCAGCGGTGACTTCACCAACGGCTTGAGCAGCACCACCCGGGGCTGCTCGGGCATCGGGTGGAGGAGGGTCGGGTCCGCGGGCGCAGGCATGGGATGAATTCCTCGTCGGTGGCGGGTGATCGGGGCCCGTCCATGATCGCGCCGCCGGTGGCTTCAGGACACCCATTTACCAGGGCCCGCGACACAGGGCGGTTCCGGGCAGATATACTTCGGAGCACGATATATGCTCGTCGCATGACACGACAGAAGCCGTCCCTGACGGAGCCGCAGTACTTCATCCTCGCTGCGCTCATGGACGGACCCTTGCACGGTTACGGCATCATCAAGGCTGCCGAGCAGGCCACGGGCGGGCGGCTCCGGATCGCCGTCGGCACGCTCTACGGCGCGCTGGAGCGGTTGGAGCGCGCCGGGATGGTGACCGCCGGCGACGAGGAGATCGTGGACGGACGGGCGCGGCGGTACTACCGGCTCACGACGGACGGCGCCGAGGCGCTCGGCCGGGAGGCGCTGCGGATGCAGCAGGCGGCGGCGCTCGTCATCGGGCGCACGCCGGACGCCGGGGCGGCCCCGGCATGAACCGTCTGCTGCTCGCGGTCTTCCCCGAGCCCTACCGTTCCCGGCACGGCGAGGAGTTGCTGGCCTGCCTGTCCGAGGCGTATCCCGGCCGCTCCTGGCCCCCGCCGAAGGAGGCCGCCGCCTTGGTCCGCGCCGGAGTGCAGACCCGGGCCCGGGCCGTCGCCGACGACCCGGCCCGGCCCTGGTGGCTGGACGGCATTCAGCTGAGCGCCCTCGTCCTCGCCGCGCTGGCGCTGGTTCCGTACCTGCAAGACGTCTGGCACTGGGCGCTGCACATCGATCCCGGTCGGCGCGCCATCGCCTTCCACTTCTCCGGCTGGTATCCCTGGGCGCAGGGCCCGCACACGCAGACGCGGCTGCTGCCCTACGGGCTGCTTCCGCTGGTCTGCCTCATCGCCCTGCTGCGCGGCAGGCCGTGGATCGCGCTGCCGGCCGCGGCCGCCATGATCTACGCCGGTTCCACGTACACCAGCACGACCCTCTTCGGTGACGAGGGCAGGGCGGGCCTGGGCTACTACGGGCTGGGCGCTCCGCTCACAGCTCATGACCTGGTGCTGTCCGGCGTGCTGTGCACCGCGTGTGCCGTGCTGGCGGCATGCCGTCCCGGCCGGCTGCGGCGCCACTCGTACCGGTGGCTGGTCCCCCTCGTGCTCGCCATGTTCATGGCCGGAAGCCTGGACATCGTCTCGACCAGTCCGACCTTCCAGCGCGGCCTGTTCGGCCTCGAAGTCGTCGCGCTGTTCGCCGCGTGGGTGGCGACGGCCGCCACGGGCGACCACCGGTGGCTGATCCCCGTCGCCGCCTTCGCGTTCATCCGCACGCAGGCGATCGTGGCCCACCCGGACGGCTTCCTGCGGTCCCTGCCGGACCTGGTCGTCCTGTTCCTCCTGGTCGCCCCCCTCCCGGCCCTGGCGATCACCGCCCAGCACCGGCAGAACCGGGCGCTCCCCGGATAGGAGCGGGTGACCGGCGGACCGACCGGACCCGCCGGCCCACCGCCTGCCCTGGACGGCGGGCCACCGCACCGTTCCCCACGAACACCACGAACACCACGAAGACAGCGAAGACAGCGAAGACAGCGAGAAGACGATGACACGGCAAGACCGCTCGTCCCTGCCCACGCGCCCGGATCCCGGCAAGCTCCTGGGAACTACGGTCGAACCCAGCCACGCGCGGACGGTACGACCGCTGGTCCCGGCTCTGCTGTGCCTGCTGGGGTTCCTGGCGGTCTACCTGATCGCCGTCTGCACCCCGTTCGGGCAACGGGCGGAGAACTCCCTGATCTTCGAGAACGCCAGCGCGAAACCGGCGTGGGCCTACGCCTGGTCGGGGGTGGCCTACGGCTCGTCGGCCATGCCGCCCCTGGACCGGACCGCCATGCCCACCGTGTTCGTGGGCCTCGTGGTCATAGCGGCTGTCACCGTGGTGCGCAGGTGCTGGTGGCACGGCTTGGCGGCGGCCGGGATCGTCGTCGCCACGCTCGGCAGCAAGGTGCTGACCAGGGGCCTGCCCCGCCCCGACCTGGTGGGCGCCCGGGACTCCCTCCTCGAAGCCAGCTTCCCCAGCGGACACACGGCCATCCCCGCCGGGCTGGCCCTCGGCGCCGTCCTCGTCAGTTGCCCCCGCTCCCGTCCCTACGTCACCGCGGCCGGCATGCTCTGGCTCACCGTCACCGCGGCCGCCGTCCAGGCCACCTACCAGCATCGGCCCAGCGACGTACTGGGCGCCACACTGCTGGCCTGCGCCTGCTACGGCCTCGCGACCCGGTTGCTGCCACCGGCCGGCGCCCCAGGCGTCACGCGGCACCCTCGTGCGCTGCCCGCGGCCGCCCTGGCCCTGTCAGCGGCCGGGGCCCTCGTCGCCGGCGCGCGCGACGACTCCGTCACGCAATCACTGGTCTTCGCGGCCTCTGCCTTCCTGTGCTCGGTGCTGTTCTGGTTCACCACAGCGCAGCGGCCGGAGCGCATCCCGCGCCGCGCAGAGGGCTGACCACCCGGCCGACACCTGACGGCGTCGCCCCAGATCGCAGGCCGCCCACGAGCCGGACGGCGCGGTCCGTCCGGCCCGTGCCGTGTCTCGACCGACCCTGGTCGGGACGCGCTCGGGTTCTGCGCGCCGTGTACGGCGCGTGACCCCGCCTCCGCCGGAGGCCCCGGCTCACGCGGTGGAGAGGTGGTACCGGTGACTGCCGGCGACGCCTCACGCGCCTCCGCGTACGCTCTGGTGATCGCCTTTCGCAGCGCATGAGACTGACAGCCGTGGTTCAAGGAACACCACGGTGGACCCAGTGGAAAGGGAACAACTCCTATGCGCCGTGTCAGTTCGATCGCCATCGCCGCACTCGCCTTCGCAGCAGCCCTCGGCACAGCCCCCGCCGCCTCCGCTGCCGCTTCGGCCCCGGCCGCTCCGGAAGTAGCTGCCGCCGCCGCGGCCTTCCACTGCGACCCGGGGCACTTCTGCATCTACAGCGGCTGGGACGGTGGCGGCAGCCGCTGCCAGTGGACGGCGGAGAAGGTCGCGAACACCGCCGACCAGTGCTCCTTCATCCGCAACGGCAAGAAGGTGCTGTCCCTGTGGAACGGCACCGGCCACCGCGTTCAGTACTACACCCAGACCAACTACCATGCGCGCGTCGGCTCGACAGCCGCCGGCCACGGGGGCAACCTCCAGGGCAGCTACCAGATCCGCTCCTTCAAGAAGCAGTAGCAGGCCCGGAAGCGAGGAGCCGGCCGCAGGACCGTGAGCCCGGCAGACGGGTGGCGATCACGACGGCGACCGCGGGTGCGCGAGGCCATCAACCGCGACCGAGCCGGGATCTGCGGCCGACTGCGCGAAAGACGCCGTGGCGCGGGCAAAGGCTTCCGGATTGTCCAGCATGATGTCGTGACCGCAGTCCGGGATCGGCACCGCCTTCGCCCCCGCCTCGGTGAGCGCCTGGGCGCCCGGGAGCGGACCGTCGGCCTCGGGCACCAGGCAGGTGCCCGGAATCTCCAAGTCCAGCGGGAGTTCACGCATGGTGGGCACGGTGCCGCGGGTGAGGTGGACGGCGCTGCGGTGCAGGGCCTCGCGGCCGGCCGACGGCACCGCCGCCCGCACACCCGCCACGGCTACGGACAGGCCGACGCGAGGAGTGGCTCCGCCGGCGCGGGCAGTGCTCAGGCTCCGGACGCGCCGCCCGTGCACCAATGCGCATACAGTCTCAGAATGGACAAAACGTCCGGCGAACCTGCGGAGGCTCGGTGATGCGCGACAGCGCCGAGGACGATGAAGGTCACCCCGAGGAGCACGGCGTGCGCGACGGTGAACCCGAAGCCGGCGAGGGCGACGGCGAGTACGCCCGGTCCGGGGCGTACGACGACGAGGAGCCGGAGCATGAGGACCCGGAGGACCCGGAGGACCCGGAGTATGAGGAGGACCGGCTGGACGGTTACCCCGAACAGCCCGCCCTCCCCGGGGAGGGCCGTTCTGCCGACGCCGAGCCCGACGTGTACCTCGATGTCCCGCTGCTCAAGGTCGACGAGATCGACCTGGACGTCGAGGACCTGCGGGCCCACGTCTCCCTCCAGGCCGAGGTGCTGGACCTCCTGAAGCTGAACGTCGGCGCCGACGTCGCACTGGGCCGGGTACACCTGGGCATCTCGGGAGTGGAGGCCCAGGCCCGGCTCGAAGTGCGTCTTGACAACGTGGCGGTGATCATCAACCGGGTCCTCACCACGCTCGACCGCAATCCGCAGATCCTGGAGGACCTGACCCGAGGGGTCGGTTCGGCCGTGCAGGACGTCGGAGGCGGGGCGCGGCAGGCCCTCGGTGAGCTGGGCGCGGGCACGGGGCGAGCGGTCGGCGACATCGGCCGGGGAGCCGGCGCCGCCGTGCGGGACGTGGGGCGCGGTGCGGGCGAGGGGGTACGGGACGTGGGACGCGGGGCCGGCCGAGGGGTCGAGGGTGCGGGCCGCGGGGCCGGACAGGCGGTGGAGGGCGTGGGCCGCGGGGCCGGCACGGCGGTGGGGGATGTCGGGCGGGGCGCCGGGGGTGCCGTCGGTGATGTGGGGCGTGGCGCGGGACGCACCGTGGAGGACCCCGCGGGCGCGGTGAGCGGGGTCGTCGCCGACACCGGCGAGGCGGCCGGTGACGTCCCCGCGAGCGCGGCCGGGCAAGCCGCGCGTGCAGGCGGCGACATGACGGAGGGTACGGCGGGCCGAGGCGCCGGAGCCGTGGAGGACGTACCGGAGGCCACCGACGTGTCGGACGACGCGGATGTCACCGAGGTCGCGGACGTACCGGATGTGCCGGATCCGGCGGCCGGTACCGTCCGCCGGGCCGCGCCGCCCCGGCGGAGCGGGGCGCAAGGGCCCGACGACGAGCACCGTGACCCGGCCGTCCGAGGTCACGGCGGCACGCGGGGACGCCGAGTGCGCGGCGAGGACGGGAAGCTGCCGCCCCGGTCCCGTCGCCGCCGCGCGGCCGGCGAGGCTGACGAGCCGCCATGAACGGCCTGCGGTCCGGCTCCGGACGACGCCATCCGGCACGCGGCGGAGCCGCACCCGGCCTCCGGCACGCACCCGGACATCGCGTTCTGGGTCACCGTCCGTTCCGGCCGTCTCCGTTTCGAGGAGGACCCGCTGACAGACGTCCGCTTCCCCGGCACCGGGAAGCGGACGTCGATGTCCCGCAGCGAGCGCACGAACCTCCCCGACGTGGTCGTCGCCGGTGAGGAGTACCGCGACACCACGGTCACCTACCGCCTCGCGACCCGGCTCACCGGGCGACCGGAGGACGGCCGGGACGGCGAGGGCCACAGGAACGCGCAGACGGGTGCGGCGCGTCCCGATCCGCCCTGATCGCCGGCAGGCGGGGCGTGCTCATCGTCTGCCGGCGACCTGACGGCCGGGCCCTACTTCAGGTGGCGGGCGAAGAACCGGGCCGCGGGGTCCCCCTCGAACTGCGGGACGCCGGTGTGCCCGCCCATGTTGGCGTGCAGCGTCTTCTCCTTGGAGCCGAAGGCGTCGAACAGGTCCAGGGCCGCCTGCCGGTCGTTGCCTTCGTCGTCCCACTGCAGCAGGACGTGCAGCGGGATGGTGACCTGGCGGGCCTCCTCCAACAGGGCGGCGGGCACTAGACTCCCGGCGAACAGGACGGCGGCCGCGATGCGCGGCTCGACCGCCGCGAGCCGGATGCCGATGGAGATCACACCCCCCGAGTACCCGACCGGGCCGTCGATCTCGGGCAGCGACAGGAGGGCGTCCAGGGCGGCCTGCCATTCCGGGACCGACTTCTCGACCAGCGGGAGGACGAGGGCGTCGATGATCTCGTCATCGACCGGCTCGCCGGCCTCCATCACCCGGCGCAGGTCGGCGCGGGCCTGCTCGACGGCGGCCCAACGGGGCCGGTCACCGCTCCCGGGGAGTTCGATGGTGGCCGCGGCGAAACCGTCCGCTGCGACGTGCCGGGCCCGTCCCACCAGCCGGGGGTACATCCTGCGCAGCCCGAGCGAAGGGTGTCCGAGGAGGATCAGCGGCGCCGGTGCGGATGCGGAAGCGGACGCGGGAGTCCACAGGATGCCGGGGATCTCGCCGAGGGTGAATTCGCGTTCGAGGACGGCGTCGTCGAGACGCTGTTCAGAAGTGAAGTGCACAGTCGTGCCTTTCGGGAGTGCTCGTGAACGGCGCTCC
Organism: Streptomyces sp. NPDC021356; assembly: GCF_040641015.1. NCBI lineage: Bacteria > Bacillati > Actinomycetota > Actinomycetes > Kitasatosporales > Streptomycetaceae > Streptomyces > Streptomyces sp. NPDC021356. The sequence continues at coordinate 66,526 of NZ_JBFACU010000032.1, forward strand.
CGGACGACCTATCGCCCGACCGTGACCCCGGAGGGGAGCACCCATGTCGATACGTTCACGGGTACCACCTCCTCGCTCTCCAGCACGGCCTCCGGAAACCTAGCAGTGGCCGCGGTGATCCGCCAAACGGTTATTTGCGCGGGCTCCGTGGCCGGATGCCGAGGAGCCGGACACCGCAGAGCTGCTTGCGCCGCAGCGGATCGTCGAGTGGAATTCGACGGTCCGCAACCCCGAGCGGTCTTCGACGCGTTCACCGAGTCCGCCGGCACCGCGCTCGCCGGTTACGAACGCGGCCGAGGCGACCACCACATGGACTTGATGCTGCCGTGGGTCAGTCCCCTGTACGAGGCCAACCGCGAACTCCTGGACGCCGGTCACTGGAAGCACGGCCTGCGGGCGGACAGGAGGACCATCGACGCCTTCCCGCGCTACGCGTTCGAGCAGGTCACCGACCGCCGGTACGCCTGCGAGGACCTGTTCCCCGACGAACTCCTCGACACGTGAGCACCTCGGCACACCCGTACGGCGTACGAGGGAGGCGCGGGCGCAGTGAAGGCCGCCAGGACCGGCTGATGCCGCGTGTCAGGCCGACGGCCTGCTCGCGCTCGGCAACGGCCAGGAATGGATCGCGCACCAGCTTTCCCCGAACGCCCACGTGCAGCCGCGTGACGTCCTGTGGCGCTGCAAGGGGGACGTGCCCTGCTGATCCGCCGCAGCGTGCGGCCGCGGACCAGGTGCGGGCAGTGAGCCGTGCTCCCCGTCATGGCAACCGTCCCACGCCCTCGCGAAGACGGCTCACGGCAAAAGGCCTCCACCAGGGCCGCGTTGAAGGCGGCCGTCCCGCTCCGTCCCCCCTCCCCCGCGCCGGGCTCGCGGTCGCCCTTCGGCGTCGCCGTGCTCCCAGCGCCTCCGTCAAATGGGGGGTGAGACACGGCGGTCGGCCGACCGCTGGGTCGCCCGCCTCGCGATCGGCCGCCTTCGGGAGTCCTTCCTACCCCTTGACGCCCTGGCGGAACAGCTCCCACACTAGCGACCAAATCGATTTGGCCCCTCGGTTTGGCTGCCGTCCACGGCTGAATCGCGGCCTGTGCCGGAGCGAGCCGACAGGAGCTCGAACGTGTCCAGATTCCGCAGCGCCCCCTCCCGGGGCGCGTCAACCGCACCCGCCTCCCCCTCCCCCGGGCCCCATCCCGTGGACCAGCGCCGCCCACTGAGCAGGATCGTGCTGTTCGGCGTGCAGCACGTCCTCGTCATGGCCGCCACCCCCATCTCGGCGATCTTCCTGATGAGCGCCACCCTCCGCCTCGATGGCCACCTCACCGTCGACCTGCTCTCCGCGGCCTTCGTGCTCTCCGGGATCGGCTCGCTGATCCAGTCCCTCGGACCCTGGAAGTTCGGGCCCAGGCTGCCGTTCGTCATGCTGCCCGGCGGCGCGCCCCTGGTCCTCTTCCTCGCCATCGCCCAGCAGCACGGTCTGCCCACCGCCGCCGGAGCCGTACTCCTCACGGCGGTCTTCACCTTCCTCGTGCTGCCCGTCTTCGCACGTCTGCTCAGGTTCTTCCCGCCCCTGGTCATCGGCACGATGATCGTCATCGTCGGCGTCAACCTGGTCAAGGTCGGAGCCCAACTGGTCACCGGCCCGTCCGGCGCCCCGGGTTTCGCCTCGCCCGTCCGGCTGGGCCTCGCCTTCGCCACGATCGGCTTCACCGTCGCCTTCTACTGGCTGTTCACCGGCGTACTGCGCCAACTCGCCGTGATGCTCGGCCTGCTCGCCGGCACCCTGCTCGCCCTCGCCCTCGGCCAGGTGGATCTCGGCCGGGCCGCGGGGGGAGGACTGCTGAGCCTGCCGCAGCCGCTGCCCTTCGGCGCGCCCGTGTTCGACCTGCTCGCCGCGCTGCCGCTGATGCTCTACAGCCTGGCGTCCATGGCGGAGGCCACCGGCCAGACCGTCATCAACGCCGAGGCCGTCGGCAAGGAGATCGACCCACGGCGCGAGGTGCCCCGCACCGTCCGTGGCGACGCCGCCACCTCGCTGCTCGGCGGCCTCTTCGGACTGCCCCTGATGGTGACCAGCGGGGAGAACATCGGCATCGTGCGCATCACCGGCGTACGCAGCCGCTTCGTGACCGCCGCGGCGGGGGCGGTGCTCGTCGTCCTCGGTTTCCTCGCCCCGGTCACCCGGGCGATCGGCGCGGTGCCGTCCCCCGTCGTCGGCGGCACCGCTCTCGTGGTCTTCGCCGTGGTCACCGTGCTCGGCATGCAGATGCTCTCGCGGGCCGACCTCGAACGGCATTCGCACACGATCGTCTGCGCGGTGGCCCTCGCGGTCGGCCTGCTGCCGATCCTCGTACCGGACATCTACCGCGGCTTCCCCTCCGGCGTGCGCATCCTGCTGGGCAGCGGCGTCGCCGTCGGCGCCTTCGCCGCGGCCCTGCTCAACGTGCTCTTCCACCACGTACGCCCGCGCCTGACGCGCACCGCGGCCGCGGCCCCCACCGCCGAACAGCCCGAACCCGGGCCGGCCCGAGCATTCTGACGGCCCGTCAACGCCGCTTGTCCGCGACCGTCAAGTCTGCGGCCGCCTCCCGGCACACCCCGCCGCCGCCCACAACTCCGCACGACCGCACGACCCCACCCACCAGGCCGCACCGATGGCCGTACCGAAAGGGAACCATGAACCACCTGACCCCGGACCAGCTCGGCGCCGAGGCGCTGCTGCTGGTTCCGGACGTGACCTTCACCCCCGACGGGCCCCGGGACCAGGACGCGGTGGTGGTGCGCCACGGCGCCTTCCACGACGTCGGGCCTCTCGAGCGACTGGCCCGCGCCCATCCGGACCTGACCCCGGTGCCGCTGCCGGGGCAGGCCCTGATGCCGGGCTTCGTGGACGTCCACCACCACCTGACCCAGAGCTTCGGGGCCGCGCTGGCCTTCGGCGAACCGTCGGAGATCTTCCGCCGGGTGTGGGTACCACTGGAAGGCGCGCTCGACGAGGAGTCGGCGTACGTGGCGGCCAAGCTCGCCGCGCTGGAATCGCTGCGCGGCGGTTTCACCACCGTGGCCGACGCCGGCACCCGCGCCACCGTCGACGTCGAGGTGGTGGCGGCAGCCGCCCGCGACGCCGGACTGCGCTGCGTCCTCGGGCTCGTCTGCAACGACCTCGGCCCCGCCGAGGAGGCCGCCGGGAACGACACGGACACGGTCCTGGCCCGCGCCGAGAAGCACCTCGCCCGCTACGCGGGCGACCCCCTCATCCACCCCTCGCTCGCCGTCTCGGTGCCCGAGGCGGCCACCGCGCGCACCCTGCACAACACCGCCGGACTCGCGGCGGAGGCGTCCGCCGTGGTCCAGATCCATGTCAACGAGCACCTCGCGGGCGTCGAGCGCGTCCTCGTCCAGCACGGAATGCGCCCCCTGGAGTACCTGCACCACACGGGCGCGCTCGGGCCGCAACTGCTCGCCGCGCACGCCACTCTGCTCACCCCCGCGGAGATCACCCTGCTCGCGGACACCGGCGCGGCGGCCGGCTACAACCCGGTCGCCAGCGCCTGGAAGGGCAACGCCGTCGCACCCGCGACCAGTTGGGCCGAGCGCGGGATCCGCTTCGGGCTCGGCACGGACGGCACCCGCGGTGACGGGTTCCGGCTGCTCGACGCCGCCGAGTTCGCGCAGCGCCTCGCCTACGGCCTGACCTGCGGCGACTCCTCGTGCGGCGCGGGATGGACCTGGCTGGAGCACGCCACGGCGGGCGGCGCCGACGCGGTCGGCCTCGGCGCCGTCACCGGCCGCGTCGCTCCCGGCCACGCGGCCGACTTCCTGCTGGTGGACCTGACGAACCCGGAGATGCACCCCTCGTGGGACCTGCCCTGGGAACTCGTACGGCGTGGCAATCGCGACCAGATCACCGCGGTTTTCGTGGCCGGCCGGCTGAGACTGTGGCAGGGCCGGCCCACCGAGTTCGACGGTGCCGCCCTGGTGCGCCGGGCCGCCGAACTCGGCGCCGAGGTGGTGGCCCGCGCGCCCGTCACGCGAGTGCACCCCACGTCCGCGGCCGCCCGGATGCGGAGTGCGGCGCGATGAACGGCGAGACGCTCACGATCCTGTCCCTGGTGGTGGCCGTCGCCGCCTTCGTGCAGGGCACCAGCGGTCTCGGCTTCGCGCTGATCGTCGCCCCCGTCGCAGGCCTGCTGGCACCCTCGCTGCTCCCGGTCTTCGTCCTGACGGCGATGATCCCGCTCAACCTGTACGTGGCATGGCGCGAGCGGCACAGCCTCGACCTGCGCGGAGCCCGCTGGATCACAGCGGCCCGGCTGCTGGCCACGCCCGGGGGGCTGCTGCTGCTGTGGGCGATCCCCGTCGGCAGCCTGGGCCTGGTGGTAGGGGTGTCGACGGTGCTCGCGGCGCTGGTCAGCCTGGCCGCCCCGGCGTTCACACCGGGGCGCGGGGCCTACCTCGGAGCCGGCATGATCACGGGTCTCACGGAGACGGCGACCGGTGTCGGCGGGCCACCGCTCGCCCTCGTCTACCAGCACCGGCCGCCCGGCGAACTGCGCTCGACGGTGGCCGTGTGCTTCCTCGTCGGCGAAGTCGCCTCCCTCGCCCTGCTGTTCGCCACCGGCCAGGGGCACCCGGCGCAGCTCGGCTGGGCCCTGCTGTCCCTGCCCGCGCTGATCGCCGGAGCGTGGCTGAGCCGGCTGGTGCACCAGCGGATCGACGCGACACGGATGCGGCTGTTCGTGCTGGCGTTCGCCCTGGTCTCCGGGGTGGTGCTCATGCTGGGTCCCTGACCGGCCGGTGCTGTGGGCGAGGGCCGACTCCCGCCGCGGGGCCGGCCGGCGGGGCGGTGGGCCGCTCGCCCGGGTCAGGGTCGCCGGGGCCGGCGCAGCGACGACGCGCGGACGACGACCCGGGGCTCACCGGTGTCCTCGGCCGCGGGCCGCTGCGCGCCCTCGCCCACGGGGCTGGTTCGGGCGTCGCCGGCTGCCGCGCCCGCCACGCCCATCCGGGCCAGCAGCAGCACCACGGCGTCCGCGGTGGCGCGGTCCAGGTGCAGGTCCACGGCGGTGAGCGGCGGATCGCAGGTACGGGCGCGCAGACCGTCGTAGCGGGTCACCACCATGACGTCCTCGGGTATGCGGCGGCCGGACTCGCGGATCGCGCGGACCGCGCCGACGGCGAATGCGTCCACCAGGACGCAGACGGCGTCGGTGGAAGGGTGCTCGGCGAGCAGCCCGGCACACTGTTCGTACCCCGCCTGCTCGCCGCCCTCCTCCGGCGCGGTCACGACGACCGGCTCCCAGCCGTGGGCGGCGGCGGCCCGTTCGTAGGCGGCCAGGGCGTCGACGGTGGAGTGCCGGGTGCCGGCCCCGACGAAGAGAGCGGGGTGCCGGGCGCCCTGCTCCCGCAGGTGGTCCAGGAGCAGCTCGGCGACGCGTCCACCGTGCAGGTCGACGTGGGGGGCGTCGTCCTGCGGGTCCGTGGGCCGGCCGAGGGTGACGTAGGGCAGTTGCCGCTCGCGCAGCTGCGCGACGGCCGGGTCCTGCGCCTCGGGCTCGACCACGATCGCCCCGTCGATGTCGACCGAGTACAGGGCGGAACCCGACCGGGCGGGCGGCAGCAGTACGAGTGCGTAGCCGTGGACGAGGGCGCACTCGGCGGCAGCGGCGGCGACCTCCATGTAGAAGCCGAGACGGGACGGGCCTCCCGCCACCGCGAACGGCATGGAGGAGGCCAGGGCGATCGCCTGGGACCGGCCCCGGCGCAGCCGCTGGGCGCGCAGGTTGGGGCGGTAGCCGAGGTCCGCGGCCACCTTCTTGATGCGCTCGCGGGTGCGCGGATCGACCTTGCCGATCCCGTTGAGGGCGTGCGAGACAGTCGTCCGCGACACGCCGGCGGCCTGGGCCACATCGGCGATGGTCGGCGGCCGGGGGCCGGAACGGGAGGTAGGCATGACGGTATCTTGACCGACCCGGCGGGCGGATCTCCAGCCCCGGCCGCCGGCCGAACGGACCGTACGCGCCGCCCTCTGCCCCGATCGGGAGGACGTCGTCCCCTGTCACCCGGCCGCCGCCCGGGAGGCGTCGTTGGCGCAACGGAAGCCGAGGTTGCCGGAGGAGGACTCCGGGGTGTTGGAGGAACGGGCCGCGACCCGGTAGCGGTTGCAGTAGGACTCGTGGCACAGGTAGGAGCCGCCGCGCATGACGCGTACGGTCCCGGTGTCCGGGCCGTGTGGGTCGTCCACGGGTGCCTGGGCGTAGTAGGAGGGCGAGAACCAGTCGGAGCACCATTCCCACACGTTGCCGGCGGTGTTCCACAGGCCGAAGCCGTTGGGGCGGTAGGACTTGACGGGTGCGGTGGTCAGGTGGCCGTCCTCCGCCGTGTTGGTGTGGGGGAAGCGTCCCTGCCAGATGTTGCAGCGCCACCGGCCGTCCGGGGTCAGCTCGTCGCCCCAGGCGTAGCGGCGGCCGGCCAGGCCGCCGCGTGCGGCGTACTCCCACTCCGCCTCGGTGGGCAGGCGCTTGCCGGCCCACTGCGCGTAGGCGGTCGCGTCGTTCCAGGAGACGTGGACCACGGGGTGGTTCTGGCGGCCGGTGATGTCGGAGCGGGCCCCCTCGGGGAGGCGCCAGTGGGCGCCCCGGACGTTGATCCACCAGGGGGCTCCGGCTGCGTTGCCGAGGACGTCGGCCGAGGGGGCGGCGACCGCGAGGTGGAAGACCGCCGAGGAGCCGTGGCGTTCGGCGTCGGTGACGTGGCCGGTGGCCTTGACGAAGGTGGCGAACTGGGCGTTGGTGACAGTGGTCTCGTCGATGTGGAAGGACTGCAGACGTACCGTGTGGACGGGTGTCTCGCCGTCGGCCGGGTAGCCCTCGTCGAAGGCGTCGCCCATCGCGAAGTCGCCGCCCGGCAGGCGGACCTGTCCGCGGGTCGAGCGCCTGCGGGTGGCGGGGCCCGGCGCCGGCGGGGCGGCCGGAGGAGAGACGGCGACGGCGCCCGGGGTGCAGCAGGGGTGGTGCTCGCTGGTCATGGTCGAAGTCCTCGCTTGCGGGGCCGGTGTCCGGGGCAGGGGGCGCCCGCGGGGCGGGGCGCCGGGCCGCGGGCCGGACTGCTCGGGCCGGGGGGTGCCGAGGCCGGTCCGGTCGGCGGGGTGGGGGCGCGGGCACCGCGGGCATCGCCGAGGCGCGCGGGAGGCGCGCGCCGAGCGGGGCCCGCGCGTGCCGGCCGGCTTGGCTACTTACGGTAGGTGGACTCGTCGAGGCCGCTCAGGGTCGGGTCGTGTGCCACCTCGCCGACGTCGTACATGGACGTCATCCAGTGGTAGAAGTTGTCGCCGCGTTCCCGCAGGACGTCGTACAGGCGGCGCATCATCCGCGAGCGGACCTCCGCCTGTTCGGGGTGGTCGTAGACGTTCAGCAGCTCGTCCGGGTCGGCCCGCAGGTCGTAGAGCTCGTTGACCGAGTCGGGGTTGACCACGAGTTTGTACCGGTCCTCGCGCAGCATGCGCTGCGGGTACGGGAAGTGGTGGCCGTGGAACTCGCAGACGATGTCCTCCTCCCACTCCACCGTCTCGCCGCGGACCAGCGGCAGCAGGCTGCGCGAGTCGACGGCGGGCTTCGGGTCGATGCCCGCCAGTTCGAGGATGGTCGCGGTGCAGTCGAGCAGGCTGACGAACTCGGTCCGCACGGTGCCGCCCGGGGCGCCGGGGACGCGGAGCAGGCCGGGTGTGCGGTAGATGTCCTCGTACATGGCGGGGCCCTTGTCGTGCAGCCGGTGGGCGCCGGTGAACTCACCGTGGTCGCAGGTGAAGAACACGGCGGTGTCGTCCACCAGCCTGAGCCGCTGCATCGCGTCCATGACCCGGCCGATCTGTCTGTCGATCAACGCCACGTAGCCCCAGTAGACGGCGATCAGCTTGCGGGTCGTCTCGACGGGCATGGTGTCGAAGGTCCAGTGCGCGCTGTAGTTGCGCTGGACCGGGGGTTTGCCGTGGAAGGTCTCCGCGACGGAACGCGGCAGTTCCACGTCGGCCGGGTCGACCAGGTCGAAGTACTCGTCGGGGAGGATGTAGGGCAGGTGGGGTCCGAAGAAGTGCAGGGCGAGGAAGAACGGTTGCTCGCGCTCGCGGTGGTCGGCCGCGTACCGTTCGAGCTGCTCGATGGCCCGGGTGGCCAGGTAGTGCTCGAAGGTGGCCTCGACCGGCTGGTGCAGCCGGGCGGCGAGGAGGTTCCCGGGGCCGCCGTTGGGCAGGGTGCCGCGGATGCGGTCGCTGATCTCGTAGGGCGGCAGGCGGTGTTCGGCGAGGTGGGCGAGGTAGTCAGGGTGGTCCACCGGGTTGTGCCAGCCGGGTAGCTCGGGACCGTCGAAGCCGTAGTCGGCCGCCGTGCGCCGGGTGCCCGCGTGCCACTTGCCGATGAGGCCGCAGTTGTAGCCGTGCTCGCGCAGGGCCCGGGAGAAGGTGAACCGGTCCTCGGCGAGGTCTTCCAGGTAGCCGACGTTGCGCTCGTGGTTGGCGAGCAGTTTGTGCCGGAAGGGCGCCTGGCCGGTCAGCAGGCTGGCCCGGGCCGGGGTGCAGATCGCGGTGGGCGTGTACCAGCGGTCGAAACGGGTTCCGGTGGCGGCGAGTTCGTCGAGGACGGGGGTGTGTGCCAGCGGGTTGCCGTAGGCGCCGAGGGTGTCCACCCGGTGCTGGTCGGTCATGAGGAAGAGGATGTTCTTCCCGCGCGCGGCGGACGTGCCGGGCGCGCTCACTTGCCCGCTCCGGTGAAGAGGGCGCCGGTGTAGTACGTCTCCGGGTCGACCGGGTGCTGGAGTTTGCCCGCCTGGACGAAGTAGTCGTTCATGCCCTTCAGCCATTTGTCGACGGTGCCGTTCTCGGTGAGCGTGTCCAGCTCGCCGACGGTCAGCAGCTTGTTGTTGGCGGCGTCCGCCTTCACCTGCCCCTCGGGGATGCCGAGTTTCGCGGCGGTGAGCTTGACGGCCTCGCCGGTGTGCGCGGCGCGGAACGCGATCGCGTCCCGCAGCACGGCGAGGACCTTCTTCACCTTCGCCGGCTGCTTGGCGACGAGGTCGTCGGCGGCGACGAAGGCGGTCGGGAAGGAGACCTCGTCGGCGAAGTCGGAGTTCTTCGCCAGTTCGGTCATGCCCGGCACCTGCTTCCTGATGGTCGCGGCTGCGGGGTACCAGAACCCGGCGGCGTCGACCTTCTTCGAGGAGAACGCCGAGACGATGGTCGACGGGTCCATCGGTACGGTCTTGACGTCGCTCCTCTTCATCCCCGCCCGCTGCAGGGCGAGGGTGAGGATCATGTCGCCGGAGGTGCCCTCGGGTACGGCTACGGTCTTGCCCTTGAGCTGCCGCATCGAGGTGATGCCGGGCTGCGCGATGACGCGGTCGGAGTTGCCGAGGGTGTTGATCGCGACGACCTTGGCCTTGCCGGAGGCCGGCAGCCACATCGCGCCGGGACCGATGTAGCCGAGGTCGAGGTTGCCGGTGCCCAGGGCCTGGATCTGCAACGGGCCGTTGGTGAAGACCTTGCTCTCGGCGGTGAGGCCGTGCTTGGCCCACAGCCCCTCGGCATCGGCGACGGCGATCAGGCTGGTGCCGTTGAAGTCGCCGATGTAGCCGATGCGCACCTTCTCACCGCCTTTGCCGGAGGAGGAGTCGGCGCCACAGGCGGTCAGCAGGGAGGCGGCGGCCAGGGCCGCGACCGTAGCGGTGAAACCTCTGCGGGAGGTCGTGAGCGGCATGGAGGGGGACGTCCTTCCGGTCAGACCGTCGTCGACGGCCGGGGGGCGGCCGCAGGGCCGTCCTGGTGGTAGACGGAGTGCCACACGCGGTTGCGCAGGGCGGCGAACTCCGGGCTGAGGCGGAAACGCTCGTCGCGCGCGGCGCTCCAGTCGACGTCGATGACGTCGTACAGGCGCCCCGGCCGGGCGGCCATCACGATCACGCGGTTCGCCAGGAAGACGGCCTCGTCGACGTCGTGCGTGATGAAAAGGACGGTTCGCTTGTCCTTGCTCCAGGTCTCCAGGAGTTGCTCCTGGAGCTTGACCCGGGTGAGCGCGTCGAGCGCGCCGAACGGTTCGTCCATCAGCAGGATCGAGGGGTCGACGGCGTAGGCGCGGGCGATGGCGCAGCGCTGACGCATGCCGCCGGAGAGCGTCTTCGGGAGCGCGTCGGCGAACTGTTCGAGCCCCACCAGGGCGATGAAGTGCTCGGCGCGCCTGCGGCGTTCGGCCTTGGGTACGCCTGCGGTCCGCAGGCCGAACTCGACGTTCTGCCGGACGGTGAGCCAGGGGAAGAGGGCGTACTGCTGGAAGATCACACCGCGCTCGGGTCCCGGCCCGGACACCGGTACGCCGTCGACCAGGGCCCGGCCCGCGGTCGGCTCCTCCAGTCCGGCGAGGATGTTCAGCAGGGTGCTCTTGCCGCAGCCCGAGGGGCCGACGACGGTGACGAACTCGTTGTCCGCGATGTCGAGCGAGAGGTCGTCGAGAGCGGTGAACGTGTCACGTCCCAGGGCGAAGGTCTTGGTGACGCCTTGGACGGATATCTTGGCGGCGGTGGTGGTCATCGGCGTTCCTGCCATCCGGTGAGCTTGCGTTCGGCGAGGAGGAGGATGCGGTCCATGAGCAGGCCGAGGATCCCGATCGAGATGAGGCCGACGAAGATCGTCGGCAGGTCGTAGTAGAGCTCGGCGTTCTGCATCCGGTAGCCGAGGCCCTCCTGGGCCGCCACGAGTTCGGCGGCGACCAGGGTCGCCCACGCCGAGCCGAGGCCCACTCGCATGCCGACGAGGATGAACGGCGTGGAGGCGGGCACCACGACGCGGGCGAAGATGACCAGGTCCCGGGCACCGAGCACCCGGGCGGCGCTGATCAGCGTGCGGTCGACGTCGACCACGCCCTGGAACGTCGAGATGACGCACGCGAGGAACGCGGCCAGGAAGATGACGAAGATCTTCGGTGTCTCGTCGATCCCCAGGACGACGATGGCCAGCGGGATGATCGCCAGGGGCGGGATGGTCCGGAAGAACTGGATCCACGGCTCGATCAGGCTGCGCAGCACGCCGTACCAGCCCATGAGGAAGCCGACCGGGACGGCCACGGCCGTGCCGAGCGCGAAGCCGATGAGCACGCGGGTCAGGCTCGCGACCGCGTCCTTGCCGAGCGTCCCGTTGCCGATCAGCGTCCCGGCCCGCGCGACGACCTCCGGCGGTGCCGGCACCTTGAAGCCCGCGGACGCCAGGGCCCACCAGAGCACGATGCCCAGCGCGACGGACACCGCGTTGAGGAGGAGGGACAGCCCGCGCCGGCCCGAGCGTGAACGCCGGGGTGCGGTCGTGGGGCCGTCCAGGGTGGCGGGGGCGGGAGGTGTGCCGGGCGTCTCCTCGGGTCCGGGGTCTCGCCGGCCGGCGCCCTGCTTGTCAAGGACGGACATGGGCGGCTCCTTCAGTGGTGGAGTCGGGTGCGTGGGAGGCGCCCTTCACCTCGGTGGTCTGCGGATATCTCGACAGGAGAGGGGAGCTGTGGAAGACCGCCGCGAGAGCGCCGATGGCGCCGTCGTCGTCCGACAGCCGCGCCGCCTCGACGACGGGACCGGCCGACGTGATCGGGAACAGCTCGCCCGCGAGGGTGTTGGCGACCTGTTCCACGATGACGGGTGCCAGCCGGGTGATCTCGCCGCCGATGACGACCTTCGCCGGGTTGAGGGTCATCGTCGCCGCTCCGACGACGCGTCCCAGCGCCGCGGCCGCCTCCCGCAGCACCCGGTCGGCGACGGGGTGCGCGCCGGCCACGGCCGCCGTCAGGTCCTGGAGGTTCTCCAGGCGGAGGCCGAACTCCCAGCAGGTGGCGAGGATGCCGGGGACCGAGGCGACGGTCTCCAGGCAGCCGCGTTTGCCGCACCGGCACGGCCTGCCCGCCGGCTCGACGGTGACGTGCCCCAGTTCGCCGGCCAGTCCGGCCGAGCCGGTGACCAGTTGGCCGCCGACGACGAGCCCGCCGCCGACACCGTCGGACAGGCGGACGTACACCAGGTCGGCGACGCTGTCGGCTCCGCTGATCGCCTCGGCGAGGGCGGCCAGGCGGGTGTTGTTGTCGACGATCACCGGAGCGTCGAAGCGCTCGGCGAAGGCCACGTCGACGCCTTCCGGGGCCGGGCGGAGCACCGTCGTCCCCGAGGCCGCGCGGGGCCAGGCGGTCCCGTCAGGTGCCGGATACGGGCCCGGCACGCCGATTCCGATGCCCTGGAGCGCCCCGAAATGGACGCCCGCCCTCTCGGTCAACCGGTCGACCAACGCGAGTGCCAGCTCGGTGCGCGCCTGCCAGGACGCCGTGTCGTCGTAGCGGACGGAGCCCGAGGCCATGATCTCGTGCGAGGCGTCGGCGATGACCACGTGTACGCGCCGGTGGCCGAAGTCGACGCCGATGAACTGCGCCGACGCCGGGTCGAGCGCCAGCCGCTCGGCCGGTCGTCCGCTGCCCTCGCGCCTGGAGGCATCGGTGTCCACGACGACGATGGCGCCTCGCTGGAGGAGACTGCCGGTGATCTCGGAGAGGGTGGTGCGGGACAGGCCGACGATCCGGGCGATCTCGCCGCGGCTCATGGCGCCGTTCTCCTGTAGGGCACGCATCACGCGTTCCTCATGGGTGCGCCTGACCAGTGCGTGCACTCCGGTGGGCATCTGCATGCCGGTCAAGGTAGGGAGGCCGGAAAATTCCGTCAACACTCCGACAGAAAAAAGGGATGACGCTTCCTCCACGCACCCGGCAGCCGCGCAGGGGTCACCGCCGTCCGGCGGGAGCGCCATACACGGGGCGCGGACGGCTCGGCCCTGGCCGGCCGCGGGCGCACCTCCCCGTTATCCGATCGTGACCTGGGCGCGGGCGGATGGTCGACTTCTCGCCAGAGCTGCGCAAACGCACCGGCGTACGCGGGTGGTGAAGTGCCGGGCGTCCCGGATTTTTCGTCCGGCCTGTTGACGGAAATGAACCGCCCTTCACATGCTGTGCGATGCCGGCCCCGTGATCGCCGGCAGCTCCGACTCCGCCCGGCCCAGGCGCGGTCGTGCGGCAGCCGAGCCGAACACCTGCCTCGGGGCTGGGGCGGGCGATCGACCTCGCCCGCCGCTCCACCGCGCCGGCCGCGGCCCACGGTGGGGCGCGAAGTCGCCGACACGGCGTACGAGAAGCAGCGGGCACCGGCACCCCGGGCGGTCCTTCCGGGCAGGGCACCGGCATCCCCGACGACGACATCCCGGACGACGACATCCCGGACGACGAAGGAGAACGTGACTGATGACCAGCACCGAGAACGGGTTCCGCCGACGGGCGCTCTTGGCCGGTGTCGCCGGCCTCGGAACGGCGGCCGCGCTGCCCACCGCCACCGCGCAGGCGGCGTCCGGGCCGGCACAGGCGGCGTCCGGGCCGGCACAAGCGGCGTCCGAACCCGCACAGGCGGCGTCGAGGGGACGCCACCCGTCGAACTGGCCCGACCCCGAGCCCTACGGCCTCGCCGACGCCAGGCCCGACCTGTGGCCACGCGAGGACAACTCCTTCGTCCTCCCGCTCGAACTGCGCCCCCGGGACGAGGAACAGGGCCGGATCTGGATGCGGGACACCTACGTCAACTGCTTCGTCGTCGACGGCCGCCCGGTCTACGTCGCCACGGGCACCACGCGCGTTCCCGGACTGAGCGCGGCCGCCCCGTGGAACGACGGCATCTTCGTATGGGTGGCCCACTCCCTCGACGGGCCGTGGAAGCTGGCCGACACGACCGGCATCCGGCCCGGTGCCGAGCGGGGCAAGGTGTGGTCGCCCGAGTTCGCCGGTGAGAACCGGCCCGGACGCGTGGTCGTCGCCCCTTGGCAGGAGTACTGGCACGACGACCAGTTCGGCAAGCGAGGCGAGGTCTGGGCGCCGGAGCTCCACTACTTCCGCGGGACGTGGTACATAGTCGCCTGCATGGGCGACCACTCCCGCAAGGTCGGTTCCTTCCTGCTCATCAGCGAGGGCGGCGTCGAGGGACCGTACCGGCTCGCCGAGGGCAACCACGACAAGCCCTTCGGCGACCCGTTCATCGGAGGGCCGAAGTTCATCGAGCCCGGTGCCTACCACCACATCGACGGCAGCCTCTACTCCGAGGGCGACGACGCGTGGCTCGTGCTCCACAACGACCTGTACGCGAAGTTCCGCCACGACATGGAGGACATCGTCCCGACCACCGACCTCCCGAAGTTCCAGCAGGCGCCCTACTCCCCCGACCCGTACCGCGAAGGCGTGTACGTGTTCAAGTACGGGGGCAAGTACTACCTCGTCCAGACCGCGTGGGACTGGACGTCGATCAACCCCGACGGCAGTCCGCGGTACGCCTACGACACCGGCGGACCGGGCCGCACGCAGTACCAGTACGACGCGGTCGTCGCCGTCGCGGACGCGCTCGAGGGCCCCTACTCCGAGCGGTGGACCGCGGGTGTGGGCATCGGCCACAACAACTTCTTCGCGGACCACCACGGCGGCCTGTGGTCGACGTTCTTCCGCAACCCGAACTTCGGCTACTGGTCGAATCCGGCACGCGTCGACCAGGCCGCCGTGCCCGGTGTCGTACGGCTGGAATGGACCGGACCGGCGAACCACCGGCTGTACGTCGAGCGCCAGGGCCGCGGTCGCACGATCGACGGGTGACCACGCCCCCTGTCCCGGCCGCGTGTTGCTCGTGCGAACCGGATGGCGGTCGCCACCGGCCCGGCCGCCGTCTGGACGCGGGGCCGGCCCGGGCGGTGGTGACCGGGTCGGCCGGGGAGCCGGGCCGTCTTCGGTGAAAAGGCTGCGCCGTCTCGGCTGCGTGTCGCACTATGGCTGCGATCGGATGATCCGTTGTGTTCCACCGGGCGGCCCGGGCTCGGCCGGCGGTCCGTCGCCGACGATCCGGGGGTGTGATGGGACGGACGTGGGGCCGGCAGGACGTCGTCCTGCTGGCGCGGTGCGCGCTGGAGGCGGTGGCTCCCGAGGAGCTCTGGCTGCTGGAGCCGACGGCCGCGGCGTACTTTCGGCGGCCGCGGCGGGGCCGGCGGAACCGCAGGACCGACGACATGCTGGGCTTCGGCCTGGGCGAGTCGGTGTCGGCGCTGACCATGACCGCCCTGGGAACGACCCAGGCCGTCGTGACCTTCCTGGCCGCGCAGACGGTCCAGGCGGCCCGCGAGGAGTCGTCGGGAGTGCTGAGCGAGTGGGTGAAACGCGTGTTCGCGAGGCTGCGCCCCGCTCGGCGCGCCCAGGACGACGGGGCGGCGGGCGACGGGGCTGCCCGTACCGGGGCGGCGGGTGCCGGTGCGGCGGGTGGCGAAGCGGCCGGTGGTCTCCCTACCGACGAAGTGCCGCTGGGCCAGACGGTGTTGCGTGAGATCCACAGTGTCGCTTACCACGAGGCAAAGAGGCTGGGTGTCCGGCACAGTCAGGCGGAAGTGATGGCGGCGGCCATCGTGGGCCGGCTCGCGATGGGCGAACAGGTGCCGGAGTGAGGCGGCGGCCGGCCGCGGCCGCCGATCCGTTCGCGGTGCCCCCGGCGCTCTGGCCGCGCTTCCTGCTGATGGCCGTCTCCGTCGTGGCGGCCGCCGCCGACCTCGCCGCCCTGCTCGCCGAGACGGTGCCGCCGAGCCCGCTCATGACGTCGAGCCGCTGCACGGCGATGCTCCTCACCGCCGTACGGGGGCCGGAGGCGAACAGCAAACTGGCCGAACTCATGGCGTACCACGACGAGTGCTTCATACCGCCCAACCCGCTGCCGGTCCCGCCGGAGCTGGCCGTCCTCCTCGTGGTCGGGACCGGATGCCTGCTCGCGTACTGGCTCACGCCCTACGCGATCGTCCTGCGCCGCGGCCTCGTCCGGATCGACCGTATGCCGGAACTGGGCCCGGAACTCGCGGACCTGGCGCGGACCGCCGGCATCCGGGTGCGGTTTCTCGGCGACCCGCTCAACCCCGGGGTCGGCGGCCTCGCTTTCGGACACGTGGGCGGGCGCCGCGTCGTGCTCAACCGCGGACTGATGGCGCTCGCCCTGACCGACCGGCCCGCGTTCCGTGCCATCGTGCTCCACGAGCTCGCCCATGTCCGCGGCGGCGACCTCGACGTCAGCTACCTCACGGTGACCCTCTGGCGCGTGTTCGTGGGTGTGCTGCTGCTGCCCCTGCTGGTCCTGTTCCACCGTCAGATCGACGGCGTGGACCGGTCGCCGCTGGGCGGGGCCGGCTTCTGGGGGCAGCTGATCGCCCTCGCGGTCGTGGTCCTCCTCAACCACAACGCCGTCCTGCGCGAACGGGAGTTGTTCGCCGATGTCCGGGCGGCGCACTGGAACGGCGGCGGGAAGCCGCTGCGCGCGGTGCTCGTGGCCGCCGGGGCGGCGCGGGACCGTACCGGCCCCGGGACGCCCGCACGCCGGAGGCGGTGGTGGCGGCCGAGGGTGCGGGGTCTGTTCGCGTTCCATCCGCCGCCGGCCTCACGCCTGCGGGCGATCGCCGATCCCGCCGTGGCGCTCGCCCCCAGCGTGTGGCAGTGCTTCGCCGTCGGTCTCACCATCGGCCTCACCTGGGCCCCGGTGCTCAAGAAGGTCTCGCTGGGCCTGGCGCACCTCGGAGTGCCTCCCAGCATGCGGTCGTACCCCCTGGAGGCCATGACGTCCCTGCCCGTGACCGCCGTTCCCGCAGGTGCCGTGGTGGCGCTGGCCGTGTGGCGGACGCTCCTCGCGGGGTACGGCCCGCGACCGCTGGCCAGGTCCCAGCTGTTCGGTGTCGCCGCGGGCGCGGGCATGACGGCCGCGGGCCTCCTCACCGACCAGGACGCCTTCCTGGGGCCGGGCATCTTCGGCCTGGGTCTGCCGACGCGCGCCGTGTGGTGGGGCCTGTTGACCCTGCTGAGCTGGGCGTGCGTGCTCTGGATGTCGCTGGCCGCCCTGGCGTGGCGGTCCGTGCCGCGGGGCTCCCGCTCGACACGGACCGTGTCCCTGCTCGGCTCCTCGCTGGGCGCGACGGTGTTCGGGCTGGTGCTGTCCTGGGCGTTCAGCCTCCGGGTCGACGTGGAGACGCTGGGCCTGCCCCCGCGAGAGTTCCTGCGGCAGTCCTTCCACGGCGCCGCGCACCTGCTGTCCCTCTTCCCCGGCCGCCCCGTGACGGTCACGCTCCTCGCACTGCTGATCGCCTTTCCGCTCGCCGGTCTCGCCTCCACCGCGGTGGTCCGCGTTCGCGGCCGTGACGGGGTCGGCTGAGGGGCGCCGCTCCGCCGGGCTGCCCGGAAACCCGCGCCGGGTCCGCACCGGCCGATGCCCGCCGCCCTGCCCTAGGGGGGGCGGTGCGGCGGGGGCGGGGCCGGCGGAACCGACTTCACCCGGTGACCCGTCTTGGGCAGCAAGATCAAGCAGCGCGGGAGGCCATGGTGGAGGGAGAGGCAGCGAAGTCCCGGTGGGCGCCATGGCGGTACGGGCCGCGGGCAGCGGACGGTCGCACGCGGCGGGGCCCGTGGTGCCGGCCGGCCCGGCGACGGGGGCGGGTGCCCGCCGGGCTCGCGGTGCTGACGGCCGGACTCATGGCCTTCCATCGGGCCGTGCCCAACTCCGTGGGCCGTGCGGGCAGTGCGCTGGAAACCTTCCTCCCGTGGCTCGGCCTGGTGGTCGTGGTGCTGCTCGCCGTGGCGCTGCTGCGCCGTTCGGCGACAGCGCTGGTGGCGCTGCTGCTGCCGGTGGCGGCCTGGACCCACCTCTTCGGCGGGCTGCTCGGGGCGGACCAGGACCCGCCCGACCTGGTCGTGGTGCAGCACAACGTCAGCGACGAGAACACCGACCCGGCGGGCACGGCCCGCGCCCTGGCCGGCGCCGAGCCCGATCTCATCGCGCTGGAGGAGCTGGTGCCACCGGCGCTGGCGATGTACGCGCGGACCCTCGCCCCCCGCTACCCTTACCACGCCGTCCGAGGCACTGTCGGGCTCTGGTCGAAGCATCCGCTCACCGGTGCCCGGACGGTGGACATAAGACCTCGGCAGATCCAGGAGCCCTGGAGCCGTGGGCTGCGCACCGCGGTCCACACACCGCACGGCGATGTCGCGGTGTACGTCGCGCACCTGCCCTCGGTCCGCGTCCGGGCGAGCGGCCTCGCCTCCTCACGGCGCGACGAGAGTGCCGGCCTGCTGGGCAGGGCCATCGCCGCCGAGAAGCTCGAGACAGTCCTCCTGCTCGGCGATCTCAACGGCACCGTCGACGATCGTGGACTGGCCCCGCTGACCTCCCGATTGAACACAGCGGAGCGGGGTTTCGCCCTCAGCTTCCCCACCGCCCTTCCGCTGGCCCGGATCGACCAGGTCATGGCCCGCTCGGCGACCGTCGGCCACATCCGCGCCCTGGCACCCACCGGCAGCGACCACCTACCGGTGGCCGCTCGGATCACACTGGACCGAAGCAGTGCTCCCGAAGAACACCGCTGAGTACCGGTGAGCGCCTGAGTACCGAACTGAGGAGGGCCGCTCAGGCCGGCGTCCGGCCGCGCGCCAAAAGCCGGGGCCATGACGACACCGCCCTCCGCCGCCTGCCCGCGGCCCCCGGCGCCGACGCCTCCGCTCCCCTCCGGGCAGCGGCGCACCCGGCGCGCATGGATCAGCGGCGCCGTCGGCGCGCTGATTCTGGTGCTTCTGGCCGGGGCGACGGCGTGGTGGCTGACGCAGGACGACGACAGCTCCCCGCCGGCGGGACGACCGCGGGTGACGGACACGGACACCGTGGCCGGCCTTTCGTACGCCGTACCCGAGGGCTGGAAGCGCAACGACGGCAAGGACCTCATCCACGCCTTCACGTCCTCCATCACCACGGCGGGACCCGACGGCCACGGCGGAGCCGCCGTGCTCGCCGGGCGGGGCGGGCCCGTCGACGTGTCCGCGCTGCGGCAACGGACGGAGACGGCGGCGCGGTCCAACGCGGAGTTCTTCCACCCGGACGGCAAGTCGACCGTGGAGGAGTCCCGGGCTGCGTCGGTGAGCGGCCGTTTCGCGTACACGGTGGTGCTGAGCGTGCACGACGAAAGCGGGAAGGCGGCCCGGATGCGTCTCACCGTCGTCGCGCGGAGCAGTGACCGATCGGCCTTCCTCCTCGGCATCACCGCGTCGCCCGAACCGACCGCCGACCGCGAGGTCGACGCCGTCCTGGCCGGCGCCACGGCGCGGTAGCAGCCAGTGCGCCGCGCCGACGCCGCCTGCCGGGGTCTTCCCGCGGCCGCCGCGGGCGGTGGGGCGGCTCGTGCGGCAGGCCTCCCGGCGCAGTGCGAAGGACCTCTTCAAGGGCCTCTTCAAGGGCCTCTTCAAGGTCCCTTCGGGGACCTCTTCGAGGAGCGGCGGGGCCGCTTCCATGTGCGGGCGGAGGCAGCAGCCGACATGCTGGAGGCGGCGCGGTCCGCTTGTGTTCGGGAGGACATGATGATGACGGCCAAGCAAAGCTCCGCCGGGAAGAAGGACCCGGCCAAGGGTGACGAAGTCGCCTGGCGCAGCCACGGCAGCCAGACCACGGGGCGGGTGGAGAAGAAGATCACCGAACGGACCGAGGCCGCCGGCCGCACAGTGGACGCCTCCCCGGAGGGGCCCCGGTACGAAGTCCGCAGTGACAAGACCGGGCGGTCGGCCGTCCACAAGCCGTCGGCCCTGAAGAGGAAGAAGTAGCCGCGGTGCCGGTCGGAGACCGACGCGAGACGTGGGACGCGTTCCGGGAACTGGTCAACATGACACCATCCGCGCTGCAGGAGTGGCTGGCGACCGAGGAGTCCCGGGCGGCCGGTCAGCACACGGACGGTGGCGAGTCGACCGGCCACGCCTCAGGGCGCCGCATCGTGTCCATCCTGCGCAAGAAGAAGGGGGAGCTGTCGCAGACGGACTACGAGCACATGCGCAAGGTGGTCGGCTACATCCGACGTCACCTCGCGCAGCGTCCGTCCGGTGACGTGCGCGGATCACGCTGGCGGCACTCCCTGATGAACTGGGGCCATGACCCGCTGAAGTAGTCCGGTCCGCCTCCACGTGGCCAGGGCTCTGAGGAGCGCACTCCTCCCCCGGTCCGGCACGGTCCACAGCGTCTGCCCCCGCACTCCCCACTGTTCCAGCAGGGAGTTGGCCGCGAGGAAGCCGCTCGTCGCCGCCCGCTCCATGAGCGCCACCGGCAGGCCGGTACGGACCATGTCGCCGGCCACCGCCAGTCGGGGGTGGGGGGTACGGACAGGGGGGCGGTCGGCGTAGCCGCCCACCGGGAAGAGGGGGCAGTCCTCGTGCCACTCGTGGCGGGCGTCGAGGACCGTGGCCGGGCCGGTCTCCGGGTAGACGCGGTGCAGTTGGCCGAGGAGACGCTTCTGCTCGACGTCCCGGGCGGCTCCGGGGGGTACGGCGTAGGCGTGCAGTTCGACGACGGAGCCGCCGGTGCGCGCGCTCCACCGGGCCGCCTCGTCCTCGTAACGGTCCAGCACGCTGATGTTGTCCAGGGTGCCGAAGCCGCTGGTGCCGAGGAAGCCGGGCCGGTCGGCTGCGACGGGCCGGTCCAGCCACAGCCGGCTGACCAGGAAGGGCGGGGCGGTGCGCAGGCGTCCGATCCGCTCGCGCCAGGGCGCGTCGCCCAACCGCCCGCACCGTGCGACCAGCGAGCGCAGCCCCGCGCTGTCCAAGGCCAGGACGACCCCGTCGTAGCGGCTCTCGTCCCGGTCGGAGGCGACCACGAGATCGCCGCGCGGGGTGGGCTCGACGTGCTCGACGGCCGTGCCGGTACGCACCTCGGCGTGGTGCCGGTCCAGATAGCCGGCGAGCGGGTCCCACAGAGCGGTCGGGAAGGGGCCGACGGGCACGTCGAAGAGAAGTCCCTCGGCGGAGCCGAGGAAGTAGATGTGGAACATCAGCGCCATCTCGGCCGCCGACAGTTCCCGCGGGTCGGCGAAGAAGCTGCGGGAGAACACCTCGAAGGCGAGGTGACGGGCGTTCTCGGGGAAGCGTACGGCGTCGAGGAAGGCGTGGGCGCTGGTTGCGTCCAGACGGTCGTACACCTGCGGCACGCGCACGTCGAGCAGCGGAAGGGCCGCCACCGGGTTCAAGGCGCGCAGGTCCGTGAGCCGGAAGGAGGGGCTGAGCGCCACGAAGCCGAGCGCACTGAGCGGCGGGGTGCGTGGAAGGCGGCGGAAGCTGTCGTGCAGGCCGTCGGCGTTGAGCAGCGGGTAGTCCGGCAGGCCGGTGAGCCGCTCCAGGCCGGGGTCGGTCCGGCGCAGCAGTCCGCGCAGGTTGTAGTACTGGCGGAAGAACGCGTGGAAGCCACGGCTCATGGTCACCGTGGCGCCGTCGCGCAGTGCGGTCGGCCAGCCGCCGACCCGCCCGCCGAGATACGGCCGCTTCTCGTACAGGGTGACGGCCACTCCCCGCTCGGCCAGTGCGGTGGCGGCGGACAGGCCGGCGATGCCCGCGCCGACCACCGCCACCGACGGCGGGGTCCCCTCCACCCGGGCCGCGCCGGGCCGGGCGGGCAGGAGCCGGGCCTGCCGGTCACGCCCCCGGGGCGGGGTGCTCCGGGGCGGGGTGCTCCGGCGTGGGGTGTCCCGAGGTGGGGTGTCCCGAGGCGGGGTCCTCATGCGCCCTCCCGCCGGTCGTGCGCCCGGCAGGCGACGAAGGTGTGGGTGATGCCCGTCTGCCAGCCCGGCAGCGGCAGGACGCGGACCTGCTCGAAGACGGCCTCGCCCAGCCGCCGCGCGAAGCGCCCGGCGGTGTCGAACTCCAGGACGCTGCGCCACAGGTGCCGGTACAGCGGGCCGTCCCCCAGCAGGGTCGCGACGGGCTGTACGAGCCCCCGGCACACCAGCGTCCACACCGCACGGTCGGCGCGCCGCCCGCGGAGGGTGTACTCGTGCACGCCGAGCCGGCCGCCCGGCCGCAGCAGTTGGCGCACGGCGGTGAGGACGGCGTCGGGGTCGGTGACGTTGCGGAAGAGGTAGGCCGCGAACACCGCGTCGAAGGGGCCGTGCACCCCGGCCTCGGACAGCCGCTCGGCGGAGGCGTGCACGAAGGTCACCCGGTCCGCCCACGGCTTGGCCGCGGCCCGCCGAAGCATGCCGGCCGAGGCGTCCGCGGCCGTGATGTCGGCGGCGGGCAGAACGGACCGCAGCGCCGCGGTCGAGGCGCCGGTGCCGCAGCCGAGGTCGAGGAGGCGCAGTCCCCGCCCCCGTCCGGGCAGGCCGAGCCGGCGTACCGAGCGGCGCAGGTGGGCGTGGTATCCGGGGTTGGCGGCCACGAGGGTGTCGTAGCTGCGGGAGGCGTGGTCGAAGGCGGCGGCGAGGTGCTCGTCGCGCAGCAGTGTCATGCGGGCTCCGTCGGGGGCAGGGGTGGGGCGGACGAGCCCGGCGCGGGGGGCGAGGGGGTGGCGGCGCGGGACGGCGGACCGGACGGCGCGGGAGGCGACGGAGACGCGGCACGGGACGGCGGACCAGAGGGCTCGGGAGACGACGGAGACGCGGCACGGGACGGCAGACCAGAGGGCTCGGGAGACGACGGAGACACGGCGCAGGCCGGCAGACCAGGGGGCTCGGGCAGTTCGAAGGGACGGCGGGGCAGGCGGGGCAGCTCCAGGGCGGAGCGCAGCATCGGCCCGACGGGCATCCGCAGGCCGATGGACAGATCCTCGGACAGGCGGGTGTCTCCATCGAGGAAGCGCAGCAGCCGGGCCGTGGGCACCCGTGCGAACAGGCGGCTGAACAGTTTCGGGCCGTCGACCCGGCCGCTGTCCAGGGCGCGCAGCAGGACGGCGTCCATCGCCCGGGAGCGCGGCGAGTGGGCGGCGGGCGGCACCGGGCGGCGACCGCGGCGCAGGGCGTCGGCGACGGCCCGGGTCTGGCGCTGCAGTCCGGCGAAGGTGTAGCCGGTGGCGGGCCGGGTCGCTCCGCCGGCGGCGCCGATACGGAAGACCGAGGCGCCTGTCTGCCGGGGGATCGGCGCGTCGGTCATCGGGATGACGCCGGTCTCGGTGGCCAGGACCTGCCGTTCGCCGAGCCGCAGCACGTCGTCGGCGTAGTGCCGTACGGCGGCCTCGTAGTGGTCGGGCTTGAGGACACGCGGGGAGAACTCGGTGTACTCCACGAGCGCCTCGCACGGCCCGGTGGGCAGCAGATAGCCGAAGGACAGGCCGTGGGCGGGCTGCGGGGTACGGAAGTCCATCAGCTCCACGGTGTCCGGGTCGAAGGCCGGGCGGGCGGTCCGCACGAACCAGCCGTGGAAGTGCTGGAGCAGGGTGGTACGAGCGGCCGGCAGGCTGCCCGGCGGGCGGGAGTCGAGCACCCAGCGGGCACTGAGCACTCGTACCCGGCCGTCGGCGTCCTTCAGGTGGACGTGCGCGCCGCCGGGCACGTCCTCGACCGCTTCGACGGTCGCCTCCAGGCGCCGGACGTTGGGGCTGCGGGCCAGGTCCCGGGAGACCAGGCGCTCGAAGTCGGGCGAGCGGATCATGCGGTAGCGCAGCGGGGCGGTGTCCCCCTCGACCGGGGAGCCGGTGCGCGGGCGTACCCTCATGCGCCGCCACTCGGCCCGCACCGCCGCGTCGAACCGGCCGGGTCCCGCAGCCCAGTAGCACCAGGTCCGCGGTGGTGGCCGCAGCGGACCGGGCGGCGCGTCCACCAGCACCACGGACGGCGTCCGCAGGCCGCGGACGCGCCCGGCGAGCCGGTGGGCGAGCGACAGCCCGGCGGCACCCGCCCCCACCACCGCGACGTCCGTCTCCGGCACAGCGTCTCCCTTCCCCGGTCTGCTTCCGGCGTGCGGAAGCCCGGACGGTCCCACCCGGGGACGTCCCCGCCACGCCTCGGCGTTGCGGCATGCGGCACCCTCTCCCGGACTTCCCTGACCGCCTTTCCCTCATGTCCGACTTTCCGCAATGTGTACACCGGCGGGCGCAAAGCCTCCCTCGGCCGCAGGCGGCCGCGCGCCCGAGAGGGCACCGTGGAGGGTGCGGACTCCGGCGGTCGCCGCGATCGCGCGGGGCGTCCGCGCATCGGTCCGCGTCTCCCGCACCGGTGCGAACGGGTGACGGGAGGGCCGGACACGACGGAGGGAACCGGGATGCGTCCTAGCTGCCGCGTCGGCATGGCGTCCCAGCCGCACGACGACGAACACCGCCCCGGCACGGCGCCCCATCCCGACCACGGCGGTGACCACGGCGGTGACGGCGGGGGTGACGGGGGCGGTGACGGTGGCCTCCGGGAGGGCGAGCCGACCTGTCCGGTCGCTCTCGCCCGTGCGCGAGCCGGGGCCGCCCGAGGCGGCGCCGCGATCGCCGTGCTGGAGCGGTCGCTCGGTGACGCGGCGCGCGCCGAGCGCCGCCTGGAGGAGGTGCGGGACGTACTGATCGCGACAGGGGCGCGCGCCACCGCGGAGTACGGGAGCGACCGGCTCACCGCGCAGGTGCCGCAGTGCCTCGGCAACACCACCCCGCTCGGCTTCGAGGGCGCCGCGCCTCCGCGCGGTCCGCTGCTCGCGGCGGCCGGGGCGCCGCCGGACGGCGACGCCGCCGTACGCCCGCGGTCCGCCGCCGGTCCGTGGGCCGGTCCGTGCGCCGCCCGGGCCCTCCGCAGGGCGGGGGCCGGCCGGTGATCCGCGCCCTGCCCGGCCCCACCGACCACGTGGTGGTCGTCGGCGCCGGACTCGCCGGGCTTTCGGCGGCGCTGCACCTGCTGGGCGCCGGCCGTCGCGTCACCGTCGTCGAACGCGAGGACCGGCCCGGCGGCCGGGCCGGGCGCCTCGACCTGGCCGGCTACCGGATCGACACCGGGCCCACCGTGCTGACCATGCCGGAGCTGGCGGACGAGGCGTTCGCCGCCGTCGGCGACAGCCTGTACGAGCGGGTCGGCCTGATTCCCCTGCACCCGGCCTACCGCGCCTGCTTCGCGGACGGCAGCAGCCTCGACGTGCACACCGGCGCGGACGCCATGGCCGCGGAGGTCGAGCGGTTCGCGGGAGCGGCCGAGGCCGCGGGCTACCTGCGGCTGCGCGACTGGCTCCAGCGGCTGTACCGGGTTCAGCTGCGCCGGTTCATCGACGCCAACTTCGACTCGCCGCTCGGTCTGCTCAACGCCGACCTCGCCCGGCTGGCGGCCCTCGGCGGCTTCGGCCGCCTGGACGCCCGGATCGGCGGTTTCCTGGGCGACGAGCGGCTGCGCCGGGTGTTCTCCTTCCAGGCCCTGTACGCGGGTGTGCCCCCGGCGCGCGCACTGGCCGCCTACGCGGTCATCGCCTACATGGACACGGTCGCCGGTGTGTACTTCCCGCGGGGTGGCATGCACGCCCTGCCGCGGGCCATGGCGGGGGCAGCCGCCGATGCGGGCGCCGAGCTGCGGTTCGGGGAGCGGGTGACCCGCCTGGAGCGGTCGGGCGGGCGGATCACGGCCGTGGTCACCGGTACCGGCCGCATTCCGTGCGACGCGGTCGTCCTCACCCCGGACCTGCCCGTCGCCTACCGGCTGCTCGGCCGCCGGCCGCGCAGACCGCTCGGGCTGCGCCACTCCCCCTCCGCGGTCGTGCTGCACATCGGCACGGACCGTACCTGGTCCCGGCTCGCCCACCACACGCTGTCGTTCGGTGCGGCGTGGCGCACCACCTTCGACGAACTCACCCGTACCGGACGGCTGATGAGCGACCCGTCGCTGCTCGTCACCCGCCCCACCGCCACCGACCCCGGTCTGGCGCCGCCGGGCCGCCACCTGCACTACATCCTCGCCCCCTGCCCCAACACCGACATCGGCCCTGACGCGGTGGCCTGGTCCGGCCTCGGGCCGCGTTACCGGGACACGCTGCTGCGGGAGCTGGAGCGGCGCGGGCTGGACGGCGTCGAGGCCGCCATCGAGGAGGAGTGCCTGGTCACCCCGGCCCACTGGGGTGCGCAGGGGCATGCCGCGGGGACTCCCTTCTCGGCCGCCCACACCTTCGCGCAGACCGGCCCGTTCCGGCCGCGCAACCTGGTGCACGGCACGGAGAACGCGGTTCTGGCCGGCTGCGGCACCACGCCCGGTGTCGGCGTGCCGACGGTACTGCTGTCGGGGAAGCTGGCCGCGGCCCGCGTCACCGGCGTACCCGGGCGCAGGAGCACCCGTTCGCGCGCGCCGGCGACCACCGCCCGCCCGGCGCGGACCGACACCCCGGCCCCCACGGGCTTCCACGCCCCAGCCGCGTCCCGAACCGCCGGACCGTCCGTGTTCACCAACGCCGGGCCGTCCACGTCCAGGACCACCGGGCCGTCCACGTTCGGGACCCCGGGGCCGTCCACGTTCGGGACCCCCGGGCCGTCCACGTTCGGGACCCCCGGGCGGGCGGCGACGGCCCTCCCGCGCACGTACGAGGCACCTCGCCCCTGCCCCGCCGGCGAGCAGGAGCCGTCGGCCGCCTCCTCCCCGAACCCGCACCCCCCGGCCGCCGCACGCCGGTCTCCCCTGCCGGACGGCCTCCCGGAATGCCTGCCGGACGGCCCCCCGCACGGTCCGCCGGACGGTCCGCCGGACGGCGCCACCGCCCCCACGCCGCCGCGACGGAAGGCAGGACAGGATGACTGATCGAGAGCTGGGCGCGGCGGGGATCACCGATCCGGCGCTGTGCGCCGCCTACCGCCACTGCCGCGCCCTCAACGCCCGGCACGGCAGGACGTACTTCCTCGCCACCCGGCTGCTGCCCGTCGAGCACCGGCCCGCCGTGCACGCCCTGTACGGCTTCGCCCGCTGGGCCGACGACATCGTCGACCGCCTCGACGCCGGCGCCGGAGCGGACGTGCGGGTGCGGGCGCGGGCGCTGACCCGGCTCCAGGAGGAGCTGGAGGAAGGCCTGCGGCGGGACGGCAGCGGCGAGCCGGTGGTGCGCGCGCTCGCCGACACCGCGCGCCGCTACGGCATCGAGCACGCCCACTTCCGGGACTTCATGTGCGCGATGCGCTCCGACCTGGTCGTGACGTCCTACGCCACCTACGCGGACCTGCGCGTGTACATGCACGGCTCGGCCGCCGTGATCGGTTTGCAGATGCTGCCGGTGCTGGGCACGGTGGTGCCGCGGGAGGAGGCCGCACCGTACGCCGCGGCGCTCGGCGTCGCCTTCCAGATGAGCAACTTCCTGCGGGACGTCGGCGAGGACCTGGACCGCGGGCGGGTCTACCTGCCCGCCGACCTGCTCGCCGCTCACGGCGTGGACCGGGAGCTGCTGGTCCACAGCCGCGCGACGGGCCGGCCGGACCGCCGGATCACCGCCGCGCTCAGGGAGTTCGAGGCGCTGACCCGCGGCGTGTACGGGACGGCGGTGACCGGCATCGAACTGCTCGACCCGGTGGCGCGGCCCTGCATCCGCACCGCGGCCGTCCTGTACGGCGGCATCCTGGACGCCGTGGCCCGCGACGGCTACGCGGTGCTGCGCCGGCGGTCGGTGGTGCCGCGGCGGCGCAGGGCGGTGGTCGCCGCCGACGGGCTGGCCCGGGTGGCGGCGGCCCGGCTGCGCTCGCGGACCGGCCCCGGGCACCGGCCGCCCGTTCGCGCCCGCCCAGTGCCCGAGACCGCGCTCCCCTGGACGGCGGCGGCCGCGCGCCCTGTCGAGGAGGCCGCGCGCTCCGCCGAGGAGGCCGTGTGAACCGCCGACGCCCACCGCTGTCGCTGCGCCGCTCCGCCGTGTCCTGGGAGCGTCAGCGGCCCACCTGGCAAGAGGCGCGGCCCGCGGTCATCGCCCGCGCGCTGAAGCGGGCGCAGGCCCTCCCGTCGGGGAACTGGTACGTCGTCGGCGCCTCCCGCGCCGTGCGGGGGGACGGCAAGCTGGCGCGGACCGTGGCGGGGCGGGAGATCGTGGTCTGGCGCGGTCCCGGCGGGCGCCTCGTCGGCGGACCGGGCAGCTGCCCGCACCTGGGTGCGCCGCTGCGCGACAGCCCCGTGCGCTGCGGCACGCTGGTGTGCCACTGGCACGGACTGGCCCTGGACGGCAGCCCGTACGGGGGCTGGTCGCCACTGCCGGTCCACGACGACGGGGTACTGGTGTGGGCGCGCCTGGACGCGGTGGGCGGAGAGGAGCCGATGGACGAACCGGTCGTACCACGGCGGCCCGATCCCGCGCGCGCCCTGACGGCCGTCCATACGGCGGTGGGTGTCTGTGACCCCGAGGACGTCGTGGCCAACCGGCTCGACCCGTGGCACGGGGCGTGGCTCCACCCCTACTCGTTCGCCGACCTCACGGTGGTGGACGCGCCCGGCGCTCCGGACGGCGCGGTGGACGGCGCCGGTAACGAGCTGACCGTCGACGTGTCCTTCAAGGTGGCGGGCCGACTGGTCGTGCCGGTCCGCGCCGTCTTCACCGCGCCCGGACCCCGTACGGTCGTCATGCGCATCACCGAGGGCGAGGGCGCGGGTTCCGTCGTGGAGACCCATGCCACGCCGCTCGGCGCCGACGCGGCCGGCCGGCCGCGCACCGCCGTGGTCGAGGCAGTGGTCGCCGCCTCGGACCGCCCGGGTTTCGCCGCCGTGCGCCGGGCCGCGCCGCTGCTGCGTCCTCTGGTCCGTGCCGCGGCCGCAAGGCTGTGGCGGGACGACCTGTCCTACGCCGAGCGGCGCTGGCGGCTGCGTTCCACGGGCCGCTTCCCGGGCTGAGCGGCGCACGGGGCGGCCGCGGGCCGTTCCGGGCCCGGCGATCCGTTCGGCCCCGTCCGGCTGCCAGGTGGGCCGGCCGGCTGAACTTCGTGCGGGCCGGCGCGGCCCCCCTCGGGGTGTCCAGCCCGCCGGCCGGTCCCCGGGCCATAACGTGAGCGCATGGCTCAAGACGTATCGATCGTTCGGCCGGGCGAAGGCGAGGTCATCGAGCTGGGCCCGATCCGGATCCGCGTCCTGGAGGACGGCAGCAGGACCGGGCATCGGCTCGCCCTGTGCGAGGCGACCATCGCCCCCCGCAGCAGCGGCCCGCCGCTGCACCGTCACGCCGGGCACGACGAAGGTTTCTACGTCCTGTCCGGCACGGTGCGCTTCACCACCGGCGAGCGCACGTGGGACGCGCCGCCGGGGACCCTGGTCCTCGCACCCACCGAGGCGCCGCACACCTTCGCCAACCCCGCGGACGAACCGGCCACCTTCCTGGCCACCTTCAGCCCGGACATGTTCGTGCAGTACTTCCGCGACCTGCGCGACGCCCTCGCCGACGGGCAGGAACTCGACGAGCACCTCGACCGGCAGATCTCCAGCCGCTACGCCACCACCCCCGTCCACGACGCCGCCCCAGGGGACAGGTAGGCGCACTTCTTCCGCCGGCGCCCGGAGCGGGGAAAGGCGGTGGCGATCTCGGGACGGCCAGGCGCGGTTTCTGGACGGATATTTCGGAACAAGCCAATCTCAGTTCGGGGATGCACAGACGTTCGGGTGAGGCCATGGCCCCTGGTATGTTCCTGACGCACTGTCACTGACCATGACGGAGCACCGACAAGAGGGGACCTTCCTGTGAGTACGCTGACGCGCCGCCTGGCCTCCGGGGCCGCAATCCTTGCTCTGTCCGCCGCACTCGGAATGGCCACAGTCGGGCCCGCCGCGGCCGACACCAATCCCACACCGGGTCTGAGCAGCCAGGAGCAGCAACTCCTGAAATCGGACACGCCGAAGACGGTCGAGATCGACCCCGCGACCGGACAGATCCTCTCGGTCGAGAAGGGGAGCACCGTCCGGCCGGCGATCAGCAACCACAACATCTGCAACACCGGCGACGGCTGTTACTACAGCGGCCGGATCCCCTACGCGCACCAGGGCTTCTACGGCAGCGCGGGAACGTTCACCGGCAACTGGCCCTACCGCAGTGGCTGGTTCACCGGCAACTACACCGCCCGGGCGTGCTGGACGGCAGCCTGCAGCCAGGCGGCGCTGCCCCCCAACACCACGGCGACGTTCAGCGGTGCCCTCGTCACCGGGACGTCCTTCCGCATCTACTGATCAACCGCCGGGACCACCCGCGGGGCTGCGGTCCCAAGGGCCCGTCGCACCAGCGGCGGGCCCTTGGGCGTGTCAGCCTCCGCGGCACGGCGGAGGGCCGCCGCGGCCCGGGCGGGAGGCTGCCTTCAGGGCCGGGCGGCGGCCGGCCGGGGTGGGGGCAGGGGCGGGAGGGGTTTGTCGTAGAGCCAGGTGTGCAGGAGCGGCTCGGGGGTCTGGGGTGTGTACCGGGCGGCGTGGGCGAGGAAGGCGGGGGTGTCGGCGCTGCGGCCCCGGTGGGCGTGGTGCCAGGCGCGCAGCAGGGTGAAGAAGCGCTCGTCGCCCGTGGTCAGGCGCAGGGCGTGCAGGGCGCAGGCGCCGCGGGTGTAGACGCGGTCGTCGAAGATGCGGTCCTGGCCGGGGTCGCCGAGCCGGAGGTTCTGCGGGCCGCGGTGCAGCCTGGCCCATTCCCGCCGGGCGATCGCGTCGGCCGGGTCCTCGCCTGTGTGCTCGGACCACAGCCACTCGCCGTAGGTGGCGAAGCCCTCGTTGAGCCAGATGTCGCGCCAGTCGCGCAGGCTCACGCTGTTGCCGTACCACTGGTGCGCGAGTTCGTGCGCGACGAGGGTCTCCCAGGTCCGTTCGCCGTCGATGTGGTTGCGTCCGAAGACCGGGAGGGTCTGGTTCTCCACGGGCTCGTCCAGGTCGGCGTCGACGACGACGGCGCCGTACGTCTCGAAGGGGTACGGGCCGAACCAGCCGGTGAACGCCTCGATCATGGCCGGCTGGCGGCCGAGGTCGTGGCGGGCGCGGTGGGACAGGCGGACGGGGTAGGCGTTGCGTCCGGTGATGGACCGGCCGGTCGCGGTGTCGCGGGCCTGCCAGGTGTCGTTGCCGAAGCGGCCGGTGTAGAGGGCGGCGAGGTAGGGGGCCATGGGGCCGCTGTGGTGGTACGTCCAGGACTCGGTGGCGCCGTCGTCGCTGTGTTCCGTCAGCGTCCCGTTGGCGAGCACGTGGTGCCCGTGGGGCACGGTGACGCGGAAGACGAACTCGGCCTTGTCGTCCGGGCGGTCGTTGCAGGGGAACCAGGAGGGGGCGCCGAGCGGCTGGGCGGCGACGAGGGTTCCGCCGTGCGCGTCGCCGGTGCGGTCCCAGCCGATCGCCCCGAACGGCGTGCGTACGGGGCCCGGCCGGCCACCGTAGGAGATGTCCAGGGTGAAGGGGGCTCCCTCGGCGAGCGGGCGGGCAGTGGTCAGGAGCAGCTTGTGGCGCTTGGTCCTGGTGCGGACCTCGATGTCGTCGACGCGGGCGCTGCGCACCGCGAGCCGGGCGAGGTCGAGTTCCACCTCGCGCAGGGGCCGGGCGGCCACGGCTCGGATGCGGGCCCGGCCCCGGAGGGTGCCGGCGGCCGGGTCGTAGGCGAGGCGCAGGTCGTAGGAGGTGGTGTGGTGGCCGTACGATCCGTGGCCCGGGAAGTAGCGCTCGGCGGCGGGCCCCGTGAGGCGGTCCGCGGCGGTCGCGGCGAGCGGGGCGAGGGCGGCGCCGCGGATCAGGGCGCGCCGGGTGCACCGGGTCATGCCGCCTCCCCTCCGGTGAGCGCCGCGCCGGCGTCGGGTGCGCGGACGCCCGCGATGGGGTTGCCGGCCCAGCGGGTGCCGTCGGGCACGGTTTCGCCGCGCATCACGAGCGAGGACGCGGCGATCGAGGCCCCGGCGCCGATCGTGGTGCCGGGCAGGGCGATGCTGTGCGGGCCCAGGGACGCTCCGGCGGCCACGTGCACGGTGTCCATCCGCATGATCCGATCGTGGAAGAGGTGGGTCTGCAGCACGCATCCGCGGTTGACGCTGACCCCGTCGCCGAGGCTGATCAGATCGGTCTCGGGCAGCCAGTACGTCTCGCACCACACCCCGCGTCCGATGCGTGCGCCGAGGCTGCGCAGCCACCAGTTGAGCACGGGGGTGCCGAGGTGGGCGCCGGCACCCCAGGGCACGGCCAGCACCTCCACGAAGGTGTCGAACAGCTCATTGCGCCACACGAACGACGACCACAGGGGGCGTTCACCTGGCTGGAACCGGCCCACGAGCAGCCACTTGGCGCCGGTGGTCAGCAGGCAGGCCGTCAGGCCCGCGGCCAGCAGGAGCGGGGCGCCGACGAGCGCCGCCGCCGGCAGTCCGCCCGCGACCAGCGCGTCCTGCTCGCCCAGCAGCACGCACTCGGCCAGCAGCGTGCCCAGGACGACGGGCACCAGGCGGCAGGCCTCCACGGCCGCGCGGGCGGCCACCAGCCGCCGGAGCGGGGCGAACGTGCGGGCCGGGTCGGTGTTGTCGGGGACGCGGGGCAGCGGCATCGCCGGCCGGCCGATCCAGGACGTGCCCGGCCTGCCGTCGGCCGGTGCGTCGGACAGCACGCCGACCAGCGCGCGGTCGGGGACGTCACGGCCGGGCCCGACGATGCCGGAGTTGCCGACGAACGCGCGCGTCCCGATGCGCACGGGCCCCAACCGCATCCATCCGCCGCGCAGTTCGTACGGTGCGACGAGCGTGTCGTCGGCGAGGAACGCCCCGTCCGCCACGTCCAGCAGGGACGGCAGCGGCAGTACGGTCGAGATCTCGGCGTTCCGGCCGACGCGGGCGCCGAGCAGGCGCAGCCAGTACGGGGTGGCGAGGCTCGCGTAGAGGGGGAACAGGCCGGCGCGGGCGCCGTCCAGGAGCCGGGTGACCAGCCAGGCCCGCCAGGCCACGGCTCCGTCCGCGCGGTGCAGACCGGGTGTGAGGGTGCGGCTGAGCAGGCGTACGGCGAGGGCGGTGATCAGCATGCCGCACACCGTCGTCGTGACCGCGAACAGGGGGGCTGCGGCGAGCAGGCGCAGTGCCGCCTGCGACAGGGCGGGTGTGTGGCGCACCAGCAGCCAGGTCGCGAACAGGGCGGGTGCGAAGGCCAGCAGTGACAGCAGGGGCAGGGCGGCGAGGGACAGCGCGTAGGCCAGGTGGCGGCGGCCGCGCCGTCCGGTGGGCGGTGCGGGCCATCCGGTGCCCGCCACGCGTTCGGCCCCCTCGGCGGGCCGGGCGGGGGAACCGGTCCACACCTGCCCGTCGGGGACACGGGCGTCCAGGCAGCTTCCGGCGGTGAGTTCCGCGCCGCGTCCCACGGCGGCGCCCGGCAGCAGCATGCTGCGGTGTCCCACCCGTGCGCCGGCGCCCACGGTGACCCGTCCGATGTGCAGGGTGTCGCCGTCGAGCCACCAGCCCGAGATGTCCGCCTCGGGCTCGACGCTGCATCCGTCGCCCAGGTCGGCCAGGCCCGTCACCGGGGGCATGGTGTGCAACCGGACGTCCCGGCCCGTCGTGCAGCCCAGGACCCGGGCGTACAGGGCGGCCCACGGGGTGCCGAGCAGGGACGGCACGCCGAAGGCCGCCACCGCCCGCTCGGCGCTCCACAGCCGCAGGTGGACGCTTCCGCCCCGCGGATGGGCGCCGCTGGTGATCGAGCCGGTCAGTGTGCGGGCGAGGGCCGCTCCGATCAGGCACCGCGCCGGTGCGCTGAACAGCACCAGCCAGCCCAGGAGGACCAGCCACCACGACGTGTGCGGTGTCCAGTCGTGCGGGGCGACCCGGCCGAGCACGTCGTCGGCCGCCGCCAGGCCGACCAGCCCGCGCAGTCCGGCGATGCCGTAGCCGGCCGTCTGGACGCAGAACTGGATCACCGAGGTACGCCTCGGGACCGGCCGGGCGGGCCGTACGGCGGCCGTGGTGCCGGCCAGGGAGTCGAGGTGGTCCGCCATGTGCCGCAGCACGGAGTGCCGGTAGACGTCGGCGACCGAGAGGCCCGGGTACTGCTCCCTGAGCATCGACGCCATCCGGGCCGCCGTCAGGCTGGTGCCGCCCAGGGCCGTGAAGTCGCTGTCCGGGCCGGGCCGCAGGCCGAGCAGCCGCTCCCAGAGGTCGGCCAGCCGCGCGGCCGTCCCGTGCAGCGCGTGCTCCGGGCCGTCGGTGCCGCCCGCGTCGCCGGCGAGGGGCACGGGCCACGGCAGGGCCTTGCGGTCGGCCTTTCCGGAGGCGCGTACGGGCAGGTCGGCCACCTCGGCCAGGACCGGTACGAGCGCTGCGGGCAGCCGCTCCCCCAGCAGCGCCCTGGCCCCGGCCGCGTCGAAGTCCGGCGCGCCCCCGGCGGACGGTGCGGGAACGACGTAGCCGACGAGCAGGTCCGTGCCGGCCGCCGTCGTCCGTACGGCCGCGGCCGCCGCCCGTACGCCGGGCAGGGCGAGGAGCGCCGCGTCGATCTCCCCGAGTTCGACGCGTCGG
Source organism: Streptomyces sp. NPDC021356 (assembly GCF_040641015.1). Lineage (NCBI taxonomy): Bacteria > Bacillati > Actinomycetota > Actinomycetes > Kitasatosporales > Streptomycetaceae > Streptomyces > Streptomyces sp. NPDC021356. The sequence goes on from NZ_JBFACU010000032.1 coordinate 100,759, forward strand.
CCACCGAGTTTGACCTGGTCGTCGGCGCGTCCCACGAACACGAGACCTTCGGGGTCGGCGCGCACCAGGTCGCCCGAGCGGTAGGCGCGCGGCGTGTCGAGGGCGGGGCAGGGCCAAAACCGTTCGGCGTCCTTGACCGGGTCGAGGTAACGCCCGGTGCCCGCGCCGGCGATGACCAGCTCGCCCTCCTCCCCGTACGCCACCGGCTCCCCGCTCTCGTCGACGACGGCCAGCTGCCATCCTTGGAGCGGCAGTCCGATCCGTACGGTGCGGCCGGGCCCGAGGAGTGCGGCGCAGGCCACGACGGTGGTCTCGGTGGGGCCGTAGGTGTTCCACATCTGGCGCCCCGGCGCGGCGAACCGGTCGACGAGGCCGGGCGGGCAGGCCTCACCGCCCAGGATCAGCAACCGCACGCGCCGCAGCGCCTGTTCGGGCCACATCGCCAGCAGCGTCGGCACGGTGGAGACGACGGTGATGCCCCGCTCGTCGAGCCAGGGGCCCAGCTCGTGGCCTGCGCGGACCAGGGCGCGTCCGGCGGGGACGAGGCAGGCGCCGGACCGCCATGCCAGCCACATCTCCTCGCAGGAGGCGTCGAAGGCTACGGAGAGTCCCGCCAGGACCCGGTCTCCCGGTCCCGGCGGACGCTCCTGGAGGAAGAGGCGTGCCTCGGCGTCGACGAAGGCCGCGGCGGACCGGTGGGTGACGGCGACGCCTTTGGGTGCGCCGGTCGAACCGGACGTGAAGATGATCCACGCGTCGTCCTCGGGCGCGGGCGCGAACGGTTCGCCCGCCGTCGCGCCGGTGGGCCGCGCCAGGTCCGCCGGTTGCGGGCCGGGGCCCAGGACGGCGCACACCCCGGCCTCGCGGAAGACGGTGGCGGCCCGTTCGTCGGGGTCGTCGGCGTCGACCGGTACGTAGGCCGCCCCGCAGCTGAGCACCGCGAGGATCGAGAGGTACAGCTCCGCGGTGCCGGACGGCACCCGCACGCCCACCCTGTCGCCGGGGCCGATGCCCTGGCCGGCGAGGCGCCGGGCGCGGTCGAGGACCTCGGCGCACAGGTCGCCGTAGGAGAGCACGTCGCCGCCCGTGTCCAGGGCGGGCGCCTGCGGATGCGCCGCGGCGGTGGCGCGCAGGACGTCGATCAGGGTACGCGGGGGTGGCGCGTCCCCGCTGCGGAAGAGAGCCCGGTCGCCGGGCGGCATGTGCGGTCGGCCGAGCGGCTCGAGTACGGGCGAAGACATCGTGGTGCCTCTGTCTGTGGTGCCAGGTGGGCGTGATGGCCCTTGTCGGTCGGTCAGACGCCGGGGTGCGCGGGGTGGTGCACCAAATCACGGCAAGTGATTCCGGACCGGTTCATGGGGAGGAATTGAGGAACCACAGGGGCTGTTTTCACCCGCGTTCGAATACACGTGACCTCGTGAACGCGGTTTCGGGAACCCGGAAAGAAAGCGGCGAGAAAAAGGCCGGTACTTCTTTCCGGGTAAGAAATGCTGCGGATCACTGTGTGCGGCGCTTGCCTGTCAGGAGCTGCGCGCCGAGCGGGAGAACCGTGCGAGAGGGGACCGGCGGTACGCCTACGCCGCCGGCCGCCGATGCGCTCTCTCAGGAACCTGACAGGCGAACCTGACAAGCGCATCCGACAAGCGAATCCGACAAGTCAATATGATAGTCGGTCAGAGTCGCTCGATTATGGTGACGTTGGCCTGGCCGCCGCCCTCGCACATCGTCTGCAGGCCGAACCGGCCGCCGGTGCGCTCCAGTTCGTGCAGCAGCGTGGTCGTCAGCTTGGTGCCGGTGGCGCCCAGCGGATGCCCCAGCGCGATGGCGCCGCCGTTGACGTTGACCTTCTCCGGGTCGGCGCCGGTCTCCTTCAGCCAGGCCAGGACGACCGGGGCGAACGCCTCGTTGATCTCGACCAGGTCGATGTCGTCGATGGCCATGCCGGCCTTCTTCAGCGCGTACGCCGTGGCCGGGATCGGCGCCGACAGCATCCGGATCGGGTCCTCACCGCGCACCGAGAGGTGGTGCACCCGGGCGCGCGGGGTGAGCCCGTGTTCGCGTACCGCCCGCTCGGAGGCGAGGAGGATCGCGGAGGCGCCGTCGGAGACCTGCGAGGAGACCGCCGCCGTGAGCCGGCCGCCCTCGACGAGCGGGGTGAGCGCGGCCATCTTCTCCAGACTGGTGTCCCGGCGCGGCCCCTCGTCGGCGCTCACGTCCCCGAAGGCGACGATCTCGCGGTCGAAGCGGCCCTCGTCGGCCGCGCGGACGGCCCGCCGGTGCGAACGCAGTGCGAACTCCTCCATCTCGCGCCGGGTGATGCCCCACTTCCCGGCGATCAGCTCCGCGCCGTGGAACTGGTTGACCGGCTGGTCGCCGTAGCGGGCGCGCCAGCCCGCGGAGCCGGCGTAGGGGCCCTGGGTGAGTCCGAGCGGTTCGGCGGCCTGCCGGCCGGCGAAGGCGATGGGGACCTGCGACATGTTCTGCACGCCACCCGCGACCACCAGGTCCTGGGTACCGGACAGCACGCCCTGGGCGGCGAAGTGCAGCGCCTGCTGGGACGATCCGCACTGCCGGTCCACGGTCACACCGGGCACCTCCTGCGGCAGCCCGGCCGCCAGCCAGCAGGTGCGGGCGATGTCGCCGGCCTGCGGCCCCACCGTGTCCAGACAGCCGAAGACCACGTCCTCCACCGCGGCCGGGTCCACCCCGGAGCGCGCCACCAGCGCCTTCAGCACATGGGCGCCCAGGTCGGCCGGGTGCACTGCGGACAGCCCGCCGCCCCGGCGGCCGACGGGGGTGCGGACCGCTTCGACGATGTATGCCTCGGCCATACCTGTGCTCCTTCAGAGACTGTGACGTGTCGTGTCGTGCGTGGTGTCAGTCGCGGGCGGCGATGCCCTCCAGCACCATCGACAGGTACTGGCGGGCGATCTCCTCCGCGCTGTGCTGTCCGCCCGGCCGGTACCACGACGCGGCGACCCACACGGTGTCGCGCACGAAGCGGTAGGTCAGCCGGACGTCCAGGTCCGCGCGGAAGGCCCCGGTGGCCACACCGCGCTCCAACGTCCCCAGCCACGCCTTCTCGAACCGCTGCTGGGAGCCGGCGAGATACCCGAAACGCGGCAGGGACCGCAGGTGCTTGGACTCCTTCTGGTAGATGGCGACGGCGGCACGGTGCCGGTCGATCTCCCGGAAGGACTCGGTGACGAGAGCCTCGATGGTCTCCCGCGGCCCCAGACCGGAGGCCAGGACGGCG
>NZ_JBFACU010000033.1:0-102721 GCF_040641015.1 Streptomyces sp. NPDC021356
TTTTGTTTTTTTTTTTGGGGGGGGGGGGGGGGGGGGGGGGGGGGGGGGGGGGGGGGGGGGGGGGGGGGGGGGGGCCCGGCCCCCCCCCCCCCCCCCGGCCCTTCTGTGTGCACTTCCCTTCTCTGTCCGCTTCCCTTCTCCTTTTTCACTTCTCTGTTCACCTTCGGCCGGACGTGCATCCGGAGTGTCGCGTTATGAACATTTCGTCCCTATAGCTGAGGATGTGCGCGCAGTCATCGTGTCGCATCCATTCGGCGGTGTCCGGCGGTGCACAACGGAGAGGGGTTCAGGATGGGCAGCGCGGCGTCATCGGTCTCGCTCCACGGTTTTGCGGTCGCACCACGGGGGCGCGGTTACCGTCCCGAGCAGGTGAACGCCTACGCGGACGCTCTCTTCGGCGACCGGGACGCCGCCTGGGAGCGGGCGGCGCGGCTGACCGTCCTGGCCAAGGACATGGAGGCCGAGCTGGCGGCCCTGCGGGAGACCGCCGCCGGCCTCGGCGAGCAGACCTACGAGTCCCTGGGCCAGGGTGCCCGGCGGCTGCACGAGCAGGGGCAGCAGGAGGCGCGCGCGGTGCGCGAGCGGGCGCGGCGCGAGGCGCACGAGACGGTGGAGGCGGCGCGCACGTACGCGGAGGGACTGCTCCGGGACGCGCGGGCGTACGCCGACGCCGTACGCGGTGAGGCGGACGAACGGGCCCGGCAGCGGCTCCTCGCGGCGCGGGCCGAGGCCGACGCGCTGCGGATCGCGGTCCGCCGTGAGGTGAAGGCGCGTCGCGGCGAAGCGCTGGCCGCGCTGCGGGAGGTGCGGCGGCGCACCACCGGGATGCTCACCGAGCAGTCCCGTGAGCACTGCGCCCGGCTGGCCGAGGCGGAGCGGGAGGGGAGCGCGCGCCTGGCCGCGCTGGAGGCCGACCACGCCCGGCGGCTGTCGGCCGCCGAGGCGGCACTGGCCGCGGCGGAGCAGGCGTTCGCTCAGGCCCGGGAGGCGGCGCGCCGGGCGCCGGAGGAGGCGCGGGCGCACGCCGCGGAGGTGCTGGACGAGGCACGGCTGCGGGCGGAGCGGATCGCCCGGGAGACGGAGGAGGTGCTGCGCGAGCACGGTGAACTCTGGGACGACGTACGGGCGCAGATGGACACCGTGCAGAGCGACATCACCGCGCTGACGGGGCGTGCGCGGGCGGAGTAGGCCGCGACCCACGGTCACAGACGTCCCACCGGCCCGCCGAGTCTCCCCCCTCCCGTCCTTGCCCCTCACGCGGCGGGAGGGTGGAGACTCGGCGGGCCGGTGGGTGGAGACAACCCTGAGACGGACTCCGCCTGCCGGGGGAGAGCCCCTAGGGGGAGGTCCGTACTTCGGGTCGGGGAGGGTTCGTACCGACGGAGGACGAGACGGCCGGGCGCCGTCCTTAATCTGGCTTTACGCCGCTGGGGGGCGGCGGACCGCACCGACGGGGGTGGGGTTTTCCCCAGCGGAAGACTGCGCTGAGCACCAGCGCGCCGGGGGGCATGCGCACAGCAGACTCGTCGTCGTGTCCGGCGCACGTCCCGCACACCGCGCGGGGCGGCCGGCCCCGCCCCCAGCTCACGACCCATCGACGCGCACCGCCCTGCTCGAAGCAAGACGACATAGGAGACTTACCGTGACATCGGCTGTGACCATTCCCAGGCACGGGGGTACTGGAAGGCCCACGGCCGTCGCCGCACGGGCGCGGCAGGTCGTGAAGGCGTACGGGTCCGGGGAGACCCGGGTCGTCGCCCTCGACCACGTCGACGTGGACATCGCCCGCGGCCAGTTCACCGCGATCATGGGCCCTTCGGGGTCCGGCAAGTCCACGTTGATGCACTGCCTCGCCGGACTCGACACCGTGACGGGCGGTCAGATCTACCTCGACGAGACCGAGATAACCGGCCTGAAGGACAAGAAGCTCACGCAGCTGCGCCGGGACCGGATCGGCTTCATCTTCCAGGCGTTCAACCTGCTGCCGACGCTGAGCGCGATCGAGAACATCACCCTGCCGATGGACATCGCCGGACGCAGGCCGGACCGGGCCTGGCTGGAGAGGGTGGTGGAGACGGTGGGTCTGGCCGGCCGGCTCAAGCACCGGCCGAACCAGCTCTCCGGCGGTCAGCAGCAGCGGGTCGCCGTGGCCCGCGCACTGGCGGCGCGCCCCGAGATCATCTTCGGTGACGAGCCGACCGGGAACCTGGACTCCCGGGCGGGCGCCGAGGTGCTGGGCTTCCTGCGCCGGTCCGTCGACGAGCTGGGCCAGACGATCGTGATGGTCACGCACGACCCGGTGGCCGCCTCCTACGCCGACCGGGTGCTGTACCTCGCCGACGGCCGGATCGTCGACGAGATGTACCAGCCGACGGCCGACCAGGTCCTGGACCGCATGAAGGACTTCGACGCCCGGGGGCGTACGTCATGACCGTCCTGAGGACCTCCCTGCGCAACTTCTTCGCGCACAAGGGACGCATGGCGCTCTCCGCGGTCGCCGTGCTGCTGTCGGTGGCGTTCGTCTGCGGGACGCTGGTGTTCACCGACACCATGAACACGACGTTCGACAAGCTGTTCGCGGTGACGGCGGCCGATGTGACCGTCTCGCCGAAGACCGCGAAGAGCGACGAGAGCCCGCCGAACGGGGTGCCCGAGACGCTGCCGGCCGCCGCGGTGGACCGGGTCCGGCACGCCGAGGGCGTCAAGTCGGCCGAGGGCGGGGTCAGTTCGTCGAACGTGACCGTCGTCGACAGCCACAACAAGAACATGGGCTCCTCGAACGGCGGTCCGACGATCGCGGGCAACTGGTCCGCAGGCAGCCTGAAGTCGATGGAGATCACCTCCGGGCACGCCCCGCACGGGCCGGGCGAGATGATGGTGGACGCCGACACCGCCGACAAGCACGACCTGAAGCTCGGCGACGAGCTGCGCACCATCGCGCAGACCGGTGACCTCAGGGCGCGGATCGTCGGCATCGCCACGTTCAAGGTGACCAACCCGGGCGCCTCCGTCGTCTACTTCGACACCGCCACCGCCCAGGGCGGACTGCTCGGCACCGCCGGCCGGTTCACCCAGATCGAGGTCAGCGCGGCCTCCGGCGTCTCGGACGAGCAGCTCAAGCAGAACGTGACGCGGACGCTGGGCGCCGCCCGGGCCGGGGCCGCCGCGTACAAGATCCAGACGGCCAAGGAGAACGCCGACGAGAACCGCAAGAGCCTCGGCTCGTTCATGGACGTCATCAAGTACGCCATGCTCGGCTTCGCCGGGATCGCCTTCCTGGTCGGCATCTTCCTGATCATCAACACGTTCAGCATGCTGGTCGCCCAGCGCACCCGGGAGATCGGCCTGATGCGGGCGATCGGCTCCTCCCGCAAGCAGGTCAACCGTTCGGTGCTCGTCGAGGCGCTGCTGCTCGGCTTCGTCGGCTCGGTCCTCGGGGTCGGCGCGGGCGTCGGCATCGCGATCGGGCTGATGAAGCTGATGGGCGCGGCGGGCATGGAGCTGTCCACCGACGACCTGACGATCAAGGCGACCACCCCGGTGGCCGGTCTGGTCCTCGGCATCGTCGTCACCGTCCTGGCCGCCTACCTCCCGGCCCGCCGCGCCGGCAAGGTCTCCCCGATGGCCGCGCTGCGCGACGCCGGTACGCCGGCCGACGGCAGGGCGGGCTGGGTGCGCGCCGTGATCGGGCTGGTCCTCACCGGCGCCGGTGCGGCCTCCCTGTACGCGGCGGCCACCGCGGACAAGGCGAGCGACGGCTCGGCGGTCCTCGGCCTCGGGGTGGTCCTGACCCTGATCGGGTTCGTCGTCATCGGTCCGCTGCTGGCGGCCGGGGTGGTCCGGGTGATGAGCGCGGTGCTGCTGCGGGCCTTCGGCCCGGTGGGCCGCATGGCCGAGCGCAACGCGCTGCGCAACCCGCGCCGCACCGGCGCCACCGGCGCGGCCCTGATGATCGGTCTCGCGCTGGTCGCCTGCCTGTCGGTCGTCGGCTCCTCGATGGTGGCCTCGGCCACCGACCAGCTGGACAAGTCGGTCGGCGCGGACTTCATCGTCGAGGGCAACCAGCGGATCGTCCCGCAGGCCGAGCGGGCCATGCGGCAGACGCCGGGCCTGGACCACGTCACCCGCTACAAGGTGGTCGACGCGACCCTGACCTCGCCGGACGGCAAGCGCGTCGACGACAACGTCACCGCCGCCGACCCGTCCTACGCCGACGACGTGCGCCGCACGGTCACCGAGGGCACCCTGAAGAACGCCTACGGCCCCGACGCCATGTCGGTCGGCTCGGACTACGCCAAGGCGCACGGAGTCCACGTCGGAGACACCATCGGCGTCGCCTTCAAGGGCGGGAGGACGGCCCGGATCAAGGTCGCCGCCATCACCAGCGACGACACCGCCCTCGACAAGGGCGCCCGCTACCTGTCCATCACCACCATGGAGAAGTACGTCCCCAAGAACCGCGTCCCCGCGAACGTGATCATGTTCGCCAAGGCCAAGGACGGCCGGCAGAAGGAGGCGTACGCGGCCCTGAAGAAGTCCCTGGCGGAGTACCCGCAGTACCAGGTGCGTGACCAGACCGACTACAAGCAGGAGCTCAAGGACCAGATCGGCCAGCTCCTGAACATGGTCTACGGCCTGCTCGCCCTCGCGATCATCGTCGCGGTGCTCGGTGTGGTGAACACCCTGGCCCTCTCGGTGGTCGAGCGGACCCGGGAGATCGGCCTGATGCGGGCGATCGGCCTGTCCCGCCGGCAGCTGCGGCGCATGATCCGCATGGAGTCCGTGGTGATCGCCCTGTTCGGCGCGCTGCTCGGCCTCGGCCTGGGCATGGGCTGGGGCGCCACCGCGCAGAAGCTGCTCGCCCTGGAGGGCCTGGGCGTCCTGGACATCCCCTGGCCGACGATCACCGGCGTCTTCGTCGGCTCGGCCTTCGTGGGCCTGTTCGCCGCGCTGATCCCGGCCTTCCGGGCCGGCCGGATGAACGTACTCAACGCGATCGCGACCGACTAGCGACCGCGACAGGACCCCTCGTGCACGGGGGTCACGGGGAAAGCCGCCCGGGGGGCGGGAAGCCATGGGGGCTTCCCGCCCCCCGGGTGCGTACATCGAGCCCGTCCGGCGTTTGAGGACGAGGCCGCCCAGGCTGAAGCGGGGGTCCGGGGGCGGCAGCCCCCGGGCACGGGTCGGGTCGGGTCGGGAAGGGGGGAAGGGAAGGGGAGGGGAGGGGAGGGGAGGGGAGGGAAGGGGGCGGCGGGGACGAAAACCCCAAGGCCCAGCCACCCCGCGCCGGACACCCGTTCGACGCCACCACGTTGTCCACAGCCCCACCACTCCCGCACCCGGCGTCGTACGCTGAAGGAACCCCCGGCCCGCATCCCGAGCCGGGCCCTTCGCGTTGCCCACCCCCGGACGGAAAGCCCCTCCATGAGCCTGCACGGTCTGCTCGACGCCGTCGTCAAGGACCCCGCCCTCGCGGAAGCGATCACCGCGGCCACGGACGGCAATCGGACGCACGTCGACCTCGTCGGCCCGCCCGCCGCCCGCCCCTTCGCGATCGCCGCCCTGGCCCGCGAGAGCGCCCGCCCCGTGCTCGCGGTGACGGCGACCGGCCGCGAGGCCGAGGACCTGGCAGCCGCCCTGCGCTCGCTGCTGCCGCAGCAGGGCGTCGTGGAGTACCCCTCCTGGGAGACGCTGCCGCACGAGCGGCTCAGCCCGCGCAGCGACACGGTGGGCCGCCGCCTCGCCGTGCTGCGCCGCCTGGCGCACCCGCGATTCGACGACCCCGAGACCGGCCCGGTCTCCGTCGTCGTCGCACCCATCCGCTCGGTGCTCCAGCCGCAGGTCAAGGGGCTGGGCGATCTGGAACCCGTGTCCTTGCGCACCGGGCAGACCGCCGACCTGAACGACATCGTCAAGGCCCTGGCGGCCGCCGCCTACGCGCGCGTGGAGCTGGTGGAGAAGCGCGGCGAGTTCGCCGTGCGCGGCGGCATCCTCGACGTGTTCCCGCCCACCGAGGAACACCCCCTGCGCATCGAGTTCTGGGGCGACGACGTAGAGGAGATCCGCTACTTCAAGGTGGCCGACCAGCGCTCCCTGGAGGTCGCCGAGCACGGCCTGTGGGCCGCGCCCTGCCGTGAGCTGCTGCTCACCGAGGACGTCCGCACGCGTGCGCGTGCCCTGGCCGAGCGCCACCCGGAGCTGGGCGAACTGCTCGGCAAGATCGCCGAGGGCATCGCGGTGGAGGGCATGGAGTCCCTGGCGCCGGTCCTCGTCGACGACATGGAGCTGCTGCTCGACGTGCTGCCCAAGGGCGCGATGGCCGTGGTGTGCGACCCGGAGCGGGTGCGCACGCGCGCGGCGGACCTGGTGGCCACCTCGCAGGAGTTCCTCCAGGCGTCCTGGGCGGCCACGGCGATGTCCAGCGCGGACGAAGTCCGCTCCGGCAAGGGCGGTGGTGGGCGACGGGTGGGAGGCGAGGCGCCCATCGACGTCGGCGCGGCCTCCCTGTGGTCCATCGCGGACGTCCGGGAGCGGGCGCGCGAGCTGGACATGATGTGGTGGTCGGTGTCGCCGTTCGCCGCCGACGAGGCGGCCGAGGACACCGACACGCTGAAGCTGGGCATGCACGCCCCGGAGACGTATCGCGGCGACACCGCCAAGGCGCTCGCCGACACCAAGGGCTGGCTCGCCGACGGCTGGCGCACGGTCTACGTCACCGAGGGCCACGGCCCGGCCGCCCGCACGGTCGAGGTGCTGGGCGGCGAGGGCATCGCGGCCCGCCTGGACGCGGACCTCGGTGAGGTGTCCCCCTCCGTGGTGCACGTGGCGTGCGGCTGCATCGACAACGGCTTCGTCGACGCGGCCCTGAAGCTGGCGGTGCTCACCGAGACCGACCTGTCCGGCCAGCGCACCGCGAGCCGGGACGGCGCCCGCATGCCGGCCCGCCGCCGCAAGACCATCGACCCGCTCACCCTGGAGGCGGGCGACTACATCGTCCACGAGCAGCACGGCGTGGGCCGCTACATCGAGATGGTGCAGCGCACCGTGCAGGGCGCGACCCGCGAGTACCTGGTGGTGGAGTACGCCCCCGCCAAGCGCGGCCAGCCCGGCGACCGTCTGTACATCCCCACCGACCAGCTGGAGCAGATCACCAAGTACGTCGGCGGCGAGGCGCCCACCCTGCACCGCCTCGGCGGCGCCGACTGGACCAAGACCAAGGCGCGCGCGAAGAAGGCGGTCAAGGAGATCGCCGCCGACCTGATCAGGCTGTACTCGGCCCGCATGGCGGCCCCCGGGCACTCCTTCGGCGCCGACACGCCCTGGCAGCGCGAGCTGGAGGACGCCTTCCCGTACGCGGAGACGCCCGACCAGCTGACCACGATCGCCGAGGTCAAGGAGGACATGGAGAAGACGGTCCCGATGGACCGCCTGATCTGCGGCGACGTGGGCTACGGCAAGACGGAGATCGCGGTCCGCGCCGCCTTCAAGGCCGTCCAGGACGGCAAGCAGGTCGCGGTGCTGGTCCCGACCACACTGCTGGTGCAGCAGCACTTCGGCACGTTCTCCGAGCGCTACGCGCAGTTCCCGGTGAACGTGAGGGCGCTCTCCCGCTTCCAGACCGACACCGAGGCGAAGGCGGTCCTCGAAGGGCTGCGCGAGGGCTCGGTGGACGTCGTCATCGGCACCCACCGGCTGTTCTCCTCCGAGACGAAGTTCAAGGACCTGGGCCTGGTCGTCGTCGACGAGGAACAGCGCTTCGGCGTCGAGCACAAGGAGCAGCTGAAGAAGCTGCGCGCCAACGTGGACGTGCTGACGATGTCCGCGACCCCGATCCCGCGCACCCTGGAAATGGCCGTGACGGGCATCCGCGAGATGTCCACGATCACCACCCCGCCCGAGGAGCGCCACCCGGTGCTCACCTTCGTCGGACCGTACGAGGAGAAGCAGATCGGCGCGGCCGTCCGCCGTGAGCTGCTGCGCGAGGGCCAGGTCTTCTACATCCACAACCGGGTGGAGTCCATCGACCGGGCGGCGGCCCGGCTGCGCGAGATCGTGCCCGAGGCGCGCATCGCCACCGCCCACGGCCAGATGTCGGAACAGGCGCTGGAGCAGGTCGTCGTGGACTTCTGGGAGAAGAAGTTCGACGTGCTGGTCTCCACGACGATCGTCGAGTCCGGCATCGACATCTCCAACGCCAACACCCTCATCGTGGAACGCGGCGACAACTTCGGTCTCTCCCAGCTGCACCAGCTGCGCGGCCGGGTCGGCCGTGGCCGCGAGCGCGGTTACGCCTACTTCCTGTACCCGCCGGAGAAGCCGCTCACGGAGACGGCCCACGAGCGCCTGGCCACGATCGCCCAGCACACCGAGATGGGCGCGGGCATGTACGTGGCGATGAAGGACCTGGAGATCCGCGGCGCCGGAAACCTGCTGGGCGGCGAGCAGTCCGGCCACATCGCCGGCGTCGGTTTCGACCTGTACGTCCGCATGGTCGGCGAGGCGGTCGCGGACTACCGGCGCCAGCTGGAGACCGGCGGGATCGAGGAGGAGCCGCCGCTGGAGGTCAAGATCGAGCTGCCGGTCGACGCGCACGTCCCGCACGACTACGCCCCCGGCGAGCGCCTGCGCCTCCAGGCCTACCGCTCCATCGCATCCGCCAACAGCGAGGAGGACATCAAGGCCGTCCGCGAGGAACTGACCGACCGCTACGGCAAGTTGCCCGAACCGGTGGAGAACCTGCTGCTGGTGGCCGGGCTGCGCATGCTCGCCCGCGCCTGCGGGGTCGGCGAGATCGTCCTCCAGGGAGCCAACATCCGCTTCGCCCCGGTGGAGCTGCGCGAGTCCCAGGAGCTGCGCCTCAAGCGGCTCTACCCGGGCTCGCTGCTCAAGCCGGCCACCCACCAGGTGCTCGTGCCCCGCCCGAAGACCGCGAAGGTCGGCGGCAAGCCGCTGGTCGGCCGGGAACTGCTGGGCTGGGTAGGGGAGTTCCTGGCCTCGGTGCTCGGGTCGTAACACACGCGATACGCCCTTTTCGCTCCTTTTGCCTCTGTGCGCCCCAACTGGGGCGCGCAACTTACTGGTTACCGTGGGCACAGGTAAGTCAGGCCCGCACGCACCAGGGGCGGGTCACGCAAGGCAAGGCAAGGGGAGGGCTCATGGGCGTAGAGGTGTGTCGGGGTGCCGGGGAGCGGGTGGGCGGCCGTGCGGTGAGGCGTCCGCTCGTGCGTGGTGGCCTGGCGGCGTGCGCCGCCGTGGCCCTCACCCTCGTCGCCGGATGCAAGAGCGACGACGCGCACAGCGCCGGACCGGCCACGCGCAGCGGCGCACCGGCCCCGGCCTCGGACGGACACTCCGTCAGCCCGCTGGCCAACCCGGACGGTACGAAGCCGGGCCTGGCACCGCTGGCCAGTGACTCGGACCTGTCCGCCGCCCGCAAGCTCATAGGCACGGTGGCCACGAAGGGCCGCGGGCCCAAGACGGGGTACAAGCGGGACGAGTTCGGCTACGCCTGGATGGACTCCGTGGACGGCGTGCCGTTCGCGCACAACGGCTGCGACACGCGCGACGACGTACTCAAGCGCGACGGGCAGGACGTCAGCTTCCGCAAGGGATCGAACTGCGTGCTCGTGGCGCTGACCCTGCACGACCCGTACACCGGAAAGACGATCCAGTGGACGAAGGCGCACGCGACCACCGTCCAGATCGACCATGTGATGCCGCTGTCCTACGACTGGCAGATGGGCGCCGCGCACTGGCCCAAGGAGAAGCGCGAGCAGATCGCCAACGACCCCCTCAACCTGCTCCCGGTCGACGGCCCCGCCAACGGCTCCAAGAGCGACTCAGGCCCGGCGACCTGGCTGCCGCCGAACAAGGGCATCCGGTGCGCGTACAGCGTGCGGTTCGCGCAGGTCTCGCTGAAGTACGAGCTGCCGGTGACGACGGCGGACAAGCAGATGATGCTGAAGCAGTGCGGCGGCTGAGCCGGCCGCCGGCCCGGTTCAGCGCGCCTGGCGCTTGAGGGCGTCGAGGAAGGTGCTGAAGGCGGGGGCGGCGAAGGTGAGGGTGGCTCGGGCGGGGGCTTTCGAGTCGCGGATGGCTGTGTGGGTGGGCGAGGCGGCGATCTCCACGCAGGCGTTGCCGTCGCCCTCGCCGGAGTAGGACGACTTCCGCCAGTTGTCGTGAGTGGCCATAGGTGCCTCAAAGCTCCTTCGTCAGCCTGTGGATCAAGTCGCGGGACCGCTCGGGTTCGAGCGATACATCCCTCACTTTACGGAAACGCGTTCGATAGGCGTCCAGTTGGGCTTCGGAATCGACGAAGACTGAGCCGTGGGGCGCGTCGCGTACCACTGTGTCGAGCTTGGGCACCGAGCCACCTGCGTACGTCATGGTGCTTGAGGCCCTGGAGAAGCCGTCCAGATCGAAAGGGATGACGCGCAGGGTGACGTGGTCCGCTTCGGAGAGATCGAGGAGTCGGCTGAGCTGGGTCCTCGATGTGGCGCGGTCGCTGACTCTGATGCGCAGTGCCGCCTCGTGGACGATCACCTCGTAGGGGGTGCTGATCGCCTGGCGCTCCATGCGGTAGCGGACGCGCAGCTCAAGTTCCTCGGGCGTGAGGTCCGGCACCCGGGAGGAGAAGACGGCACGTGCGTAGTCCTCCGTCTGCAAGAGGCCGGGTACGAACAGGATAGACACCTCCCGCAGAAACGAGCTGTGATGGTCCAGCTCCGACAGGTCGAGGAATGACGTGGGCAGCAGTCCCCGGTACTCCTCCCACCAGCCGCGTGTCCGATCCGTGGCCATCGCCACCAGTGCGTCGATGAACTCGGTGTCCGTGCAGGCGTAATGGGACGCCATACGTCGGATCCGCTGCTCGCTCACGCCCGCGAGTGCGGACTCGATGTGCGTGATCTGGGCAGGGTTCACGCCGAGCAGTGCCGCCGCCTGACGGGAGTTGAGGCCCGCGGCCTCGCGGAGCCTGCGCAGTTCGGTCGCGAGCCGCAACTGGCGTGCCGTTGGTTCGGCCCTCTTCCCCATCGACTGGACCCCTAACGCGTTGGCAGACGTGACTCGTTCGGGGTCAGATTACGCGACCGGGTTGCTTCGTCCCTAGATTTAGACCTACCGTCGGTGACGCGACGCACACCCTGCGAAACCCCGGGGCACCGGAAGCGCACCGCTCCGTCCTGCCATGACGGCTGCGGCAATGCCACCGCCCGAACACCGCTGCGGAATCCAGGAACCGCACCCCTCACCCGACGAACGGAGTCGCCCCATGCCCGAAAACAGCCAAGCCCCCAACGACCCCTGGGAGTACTGCCTCTACCTTCCCAACGACCTCCGCGCCGTCGCCGTCAGCCGCCGCACCCTCCGCCTCATCCTCACCATGCACGGTCTGATCCGGCTCGTGGACGTGGCCGAGCTGCTCGCGACCGAGCTGGTCTCCAACGCCGTGCGGCACACGAAGGGGCCCGCCGCCCTGCGGGTGCGCTGGGCGGCGGGCGTGCCGCGGATCGGGGCCTGGGACGCGGACCCCGCCCCGCCGGAGCCGCCGGTGCCGTTGGAGGAGGTCGCCGAGTCGGAGGAAGGGCGCGGGCTGGCGCTGGTCAAGGCCTGCGCGGACCTGTGGGGGTGGCAGTCGCTGGCCAGGGAGGGCAACCGCGGCAAGGTCGTCTGGTGCGAACTGAACGCGGCCTAACGACCGTACGGATACCCGTACGGCCCCGGCGCCGCCGCCCGCGCGGGCCCGTAGGAGGGCGGAGCCCCCTGCGGCGACCGCTTGTCGAACACGGCGAACAGCAGCATCAGCGCGGCCACGAGCATGCAGCCGATGATGACGAAGCCGAACAAGAGGTCGTCCCGCCCCTGATCGGGCATGAGGGCGATCCAGGCCACCGTCACGCACTCGTACAGCAGGAACGAGACGAACGCCCCCCAGTCCGAGCCCCGCCCCCGGCGGATCGCCACGTACAGGAAGGGCACCCACATCAGCATGCCCAGCGAGCCCCAGGCGAGGACCACCCAGGCGATCCGCTGGAACCAGCCGGCTTCGAGGCGTTTCTCCACGTCGATCTCATCCCCCCACACGGCCCGCCCCGGTCGGGCACGGACACAGCAGGGGGCAAGATTAAGCCACGGGGCGAGGGGCACGGCCCCCGTGAGTCCCAGCGGTCAGGAAGCCGTCTTCAGGGACGTGACGATCCGCTGCGCCAGCTTCTTCGCCGTGGCGGCACCGTTGTCGTGGCCGTCGGTGGAGAGCACGGTGACCAGGTTGGTGCCCTGGCGGGCGGCGATGAGGGTGGTGCCGTTCTCCCAGGCGCTGTCGGTCAGCGTGATGGTGTAGGCCTCGTCACCGAGTCCCGCCGTGGTCCGGCCCTCGGTCTTCACCGTGCTGTGGGTGGCGGAGTCGGTGAAGGACGCGCAGGAGGCGGCGGTCTTCCGGACGGCCTTCAGCACACTCGCGGCGGTCGTGCCGCGGTAGGCGTCGATCTCCTGGGAGATCTCCTCGGACGTGTTCTTGTCGACGTAGTCGCTCTGCGCGAACGACACCCCGGTGACACCGGTGACATCGACCCAGCCGGTGGCGTCCAGGTGCGCGCAGTCGGGCTTCGCCGGGCTCTTGGTGGCCGGCGGCGTGAACGTGTCTCCGGTGTCCCGCGTGCTCGACGGGTCGGAGCTGAAACCGGACGGGAAGAAGGACGCCGGGGCGAGGGCCTTCTTCAGCTTGGTGCCGGTGAGCAGTCCGGCATCGGGGTCCTTGGCCGCGGACGCCGGGGAGGCGGCCGACGTGTCCGAGGAGGACGACGTGGCCTTGGTGTCCCCGGAGGAGCCGCAGGCGGCCAGGACCAGGGGGAGCGCGGCCACCGTGAGAACGCGGGCAGCGCGGGAGGGGAGGTGCATCGGAGTCCTTCTGAACGAGCCATGGGGGTGGCCACCGGACCATATGACGCCCGTCGGACCCGGAGATCATGGACAGGTCAGAAGTGGATCAACGCTCGGTCAAGACCGGCGAGTCGGCTGGAAGCCCCGTGCCGCGCATCGGCAACACGGTCGATTTTGCACACGCTTGGTGAAAACGTGGGGCGTTCGAGGGGGCCCGTTTCCCGTTCGCGCAACCGGCGTCGGCTACCGTGCGATCCGCTTCAGGCGCGGGGAAGCAGCGGCGGACCGACCGTGCGCGCCACGCCAGGGGACCTGAAGACACTTCCAGCGGACGTACGTCGCGTGACCACCGCCGTACGCGCTCCAGCACACGCGTGCGCCCGTGTAGTACACGCGCACGCACTGAACACAGGGGTGGGGATGGCCGAGCACCGGCAGTCCAAGAAGCGCAGGTACATCACCTGGGCGGTGGCAGGGGCCGCGGTCGTCGCGGGCGGCGGCATCGCCGCGCAGACCTCGATGGCCGCCACCGGCTGGCCCGCGCAGAAGACGTTCACCGGCCGCGCCTTCGACACCTGCGCCGCGCCCTCGCTCAGCGCCATGAAGGCCTGGCGCACCGACGGCTACTACGGCGCCGCCGCCGTCTACGTCGGCGGCAGGAACCGCGGCTGCGCCCAGCCCAACCTCACCTCCTCCTGGGTGAAGTCGGTCAGCTCCGCGGGCTGGAAGCTCGTCCCGCTCTACGTCGGCGCCCAGCCGCCCTGCCAGAAGAGCGCCGGCCCGGAGAAGCTCACCACCTCGAACGCGGGCTCCCTCGGCACCGCCGACGCCAAGGACGCCGTGGCCAAGGCCTCCGCGCTCGGCATGAAGGCCGGCAGCCCGATCTACCTCGACATGGAGCCGTACGACGTCACGAACAAGTCGTGCAACGACGCGGTGCTGACCTACGTCCGGGCCTTCGGCAAGCAACTGCGGGCCAAGACCTACCGCGCGGGCTACTACGGTTTCACCAGTTCCAGCGCGAAGGCCATCGCCACCGCGGGCGACAAGACCGACCTGCCCGGCAACCTCTGGTACGCGCTGTGGGACAAGAAGGAGACCACCACCGCGGACTGGCCCTTCGGCAGGACCCAGTTCACCGACCACAGCCGGGCCCACCAGTACCTGGTGAACAGCAAGGAGACGCGCCGCGGCTACACCCTCACCGTCGACCGCGACGCGTGGGACGCTCCGGTGGCGATCGTCGGCTGACCCCTCGCGGCGCGACGCACGGGCTCGCGCGCGGCGGAGAGTGACGCGACGGTGCCCGAAGTCGCGGTGAATCGTTGGTCCAATGGCTTGGCCGGAGCACGGCCGCTGCCTACCATCGATCACCGCAAGACTTTGTGCACCGTCGCACAATCTCCAATCGGGAGGTTCACTTGCACCGCCGCCGTCGCACCGCGCTCGTCCTGTCCGCCGCGATCGTCGCCGCGGCCCCCGTCCTCACCGCCTGCGGAGGCCAGGCGCATCCCGGCGCCGCGGCCGTCGTGGGCAAAGAGCGGATCACCGTCGCGCAACTGGAGAGCCGGGTGGACGAGGTGCGCCGCGCACAGCGGGCGGCGGTGGCCGACGAGAGCCAGTACCAGCAGGCCGTCGCCCGGACCGGCACGCTGAACCGGGACACCCTGCACCAGATGGTGCTCGACCGGGTCCTGGACCGGGCCGCCCGGGACGCCGGCGTCACCGCCGACCGCCGGGAGGTGCAGACGATGCGCTCCGGACTCGAACAGCAGGCGGGCGGCGCCAAGGCGCTGGAGACGGCCTGGTTGCAGCAGTACGGGGTGGCGCCGCAGCGCCTGGACGACAACCTCCGCCTCCAGGTCGAGGCGCAGAAGCTCGCGGCGAAACTGCACACGGACCCCAGCCGGCCGGCCTTCTGGAACGCCCTGTCCGCCGCCTCCCGCGAACTCCACGTCGACGTGAACCCGCGCTACGGCGCATGGGACGTGCAGAAGGGCGGCGTCGCGGCGAAGACACCGTGGCTGCGGGACGTCTCGACGCCACCCGCCGCGCAGCGGACGGCCTGACGCACGCCGCCGCGCAGCGGACGGCCTGTCGCGCGCCCGCGCCGCAGCGGACGGCCTGACGTCACCCGCCGCGCAGGGGACGGCCTGTCGCGCGCCCGCGACGCAGCGGACGGCCTGACGTCACCCGCCGCGCAGGGGACGGCCTGTCGCGCGCCCGCGACGCAGCGGACGGCCTGTCGCACCCCGCCTCCGGGCGGACAGCCTGCCGACCGGCGGCGTACGCGGGCCCCGGCCTGTGGACAACTCCTCGGGCCGTCGGCGGCGTGCGTTACGTTCGAAGCGTGAACACGACCTCCGCCCACACCACCGGGGCCACCGGGACCGCCCCCGCCGGACGCATCGTCCTGCTCACCACCAGCCACCGGGTCGCCCCCGGACTGCTGTCCTGGCCCGCCTGGCAGGCGCTGCGCACGGCCGACCGGGTGCTGTGCGCGGACGGGGCGCACCCGCAGCTGCCGTATCTGCGCGAGGCGGGCGTCACCGTGGCCCAGGCCTCGCCCAGCGCCGAGGAACTGGTCGGCGCCTGCGCCGGCGGTCGTACGGTCGTGGTCGTGGCGACGGGTGAGGGCGAGCCCGCACTCACCGACGGCCTCGCCCGGCTCGCCGGCTCCGGCCGCGTCGACATGCCGGAACTGGAACTGCTCCCCGCCTCCTACGACCTGCCCGGCGCACGCCTGCTCGACCTGGTGCAGGTCATGGACCGCATCCGCGCCGAATGCCCGTGGTCGTCCCGGCAGACCCACCAGGGCCTGGCGAAGTACGGCATCGAGGAGGCGTACGAACTGGTCGAGGCGATCGAGGACGGCGACCGGGAAGCACTGCGCGAGGAGCTGGGGGACGTCCTGCTCCAGGTCGTCTTCCACTCCCGGATCGCCGAGGACGACTCCGAGGCCCCGTTCTCCGTCGACGACGTCGCCGCCGGCATCGTCGCCAAGCTGATCCACCGCCATCCGCACGTCTTCGGCGAGGAGAGCGCCGCGACACCGGAGGAGGTCAAGGAGCACTGGCGGCGCACCAAGGCCGAGGAGAAGCAGCGCGCGTCCGTCACGGACGGCGTACCCCTCCACCAGCCCGGCCTCGCCCTCGCGGCGAAACTCGCGTCCCGGGCGCGCACGGCGGGGCTGGACGTACCGCTGCCCCAGGGCGAGGGCATCGGCTACGAACTGCTGGCCCTGGCCGCCCGCGCCGAGGCGGAGGGCCCCGACCCGGAAACAGCCCTGCGAGCGGCGGCCCGCGCCTACAGAGACGCGATCAAGCAGAAGGAGATGGCGAAGCAGAAGGGGACGGGGAAGGTGATGGAGGAGGAGAAGGAAGAGGAGGCCTGAAGCGCCCCCGAAGGGGCGCGGGGAACCGCGCGGCCGGCTCCCCCCACGGCCCGCACCCGACAACGCCACCTCTGCGCCCTTGCACCCCCGGCGACTACTGTCGCCCCATGCACGACCAGCCGGACACCCCCTCCTCCGCCACTACCCCGCCCCCTCTCTTCACCTGGGAATTCGCGAGCGACCCCTACCCCGCGTACGCCTGGCTGCGCGAGCACGCCCCCGTGCACCGGACCCGGCTGCCCAGCGGAGTGGAGGCCTGGCTGGTCACCCGGTACGCCGACGCCCGGCAGGCCCTGGCCGACTCCCGGTTGTCCAAGAACCCCGCCCACCACGACGAGCCCGCGCACGCCAAGGGCAAGACGGGCATCCCGGGCGAGCGCAAGGCCGAGCTGATGACGCATCTGCTCAACATCGACCCGCCGGACCACACCCGGCTGCGCCGCCTGGTCAGCAAGGCGTTCACGCCCCGCAGGGTCGCCGAGTTCGCGCCGCGCGTGCAGGAGCTGGCCGACGGTCTCATCGCCTCCTTCGCGGCGCGCGGCACCGCCGACCTCATCCACGAGTTCGCCTTCCCGCTGCCCATCTACGCCATCTGCGACCTGCTCGGCGTCCCGCGCGAGGACCAGGACGACTTCCGGGACTGGGCGGGCATGATGATCCGGCACGGCAAGGGGCCCCGGGGCGGGGTGGCCCGTTCGGTGAAGAAGATGCGCGGCTACCTGGCCGAGCTGATCCACCGCAAGCGCGAGGCCCTGCCCGCCGAGGCCACCCCGGGCGAGGACCTCATCTCCGGCCTCATCCGCGCCTCCGACCACGGCGAGCACCTCACGGAGAACGAGGCCGCCGCGATGGCCTTCATCCTCCTGTTCGCCGGTTTCGAGACGACCGTCAACCTCATCGGCAACGGCACGTACGCCCTGCTCACCCACCCCGGCCAGCGGGAGCGGCTGCAGACGTCCCTGGCCGGCGGCGACAGCGGCCTCCTGGAGACCGGCGTGGAGGAGCTGCTGCGCTTCGACGGGCCGGTGGAACTGGCCACCTGGCGGTTCGCCACCCGGCCGCTCACCCTGGGCGGGCAGGACGTCGCCGCGGGCGATCCGGTGCTGGTGGTCCTCGCCGCCGCCGACCGCGACCCGGAGCGGTTCGCCCACCCCGACACCCTGGACCTCGGCCGCCGCGACAACCAGCACCTGGGCTACGGCCACGGCATCCACTACTGCCTGGGCGCCCCGCTCGCCCGCCTGGAGGGCCAGACCGCGCTGGCCACCCTCCTCACCCGGCTGCCCGACCTGCAACTCGACGCGGACCCTGCCGACTTGCGCTGGCGCGGCGGGCTCATCATGCGCGGACTGCGGACCCTGCCTGTCCGTTTCACCCCGGCACCGCCCGCCTGACAGTGGCCGGAAAAAGATCCCCGTGGGGCTCTACACCCCGTGTCGGCAGCAGTAAAGATGACACACGCTCAACTATGTGATGTTCACGTGATCTGCGCGGCATTAACTTGTGACAAGTGATCGTCACCCGATACTTTCACCCATCAGCGTGACGCCGGGGCGTCCCCGCCCCGCCGCCGCGCGGTCACTGCTGTCGCGCGAAAGGTCTCCGCATGCTCTCCGGGAACGGTCGTCACCGTCGCCCCCGTCAGGCTCCGGCCCTCATCGTCGCCGCCGGAGTGACCGGATCGGCCATCGCCATCCCGCTGGTCGCCGCCAGTGGCGCGAGCGCGGCCGACGGCACCACGTGGGACAAGGTGGCCCAGTGCGAGACCGGCGGCTCCTGGAGCGCCGACAACGGCAACGGCTACTCCGGCGGCCTGCTGCTGACCCAGGACGACTGGGAGAAGTACGGCGGCCTCTCCTACGCGTCGAGCGCCGACCAGGCCAGCCGCTCCCAGCAGATAGCCGTGGCCGAGAAGATCCTCGCCGACCGCGGGCCCGGCGCCTGGCACACCTGCGGTCTGCTCACCGGGCTCACCAAGAGCTCCGGTGCGGCCGATGTCGACACGGGCGTGGGCGGCGACTCGTCGTCCTCGAACTCGAAGTCCGGCTCGAACGGCTCCACCGGGTCTTCCGGTTCGTCGCACTCCACCGGATCGACCGGATCGACCGGGACATCCGGCACGTCGGGCTCGTCCGGCTCCTCCGACGACACCGGCCGAACCGGCGACTCCGACGGCTCGGGCGGTTCCGGCAGCTCCGGCGTGAACGACCCCGGGCTGTCCGACGATACGCAGAGCGGTACGGACGACTCGTCCGGTTCGTCCGACTCCTCGGCGAACCCCCGCGGGACCGCCGGCTCGTCGCACGGGACCGGTGCCCCGGGCGACTCCACCACGAAGCCTTCCCCTTCGGACTCTTCAGACTCTTCGGGCTCCTCGGATTCTTCGGACCCTTCATCTCCGAATCAGGGCAACTGGTCCAAGTCCGACACGTCCCACGCTGACGGGACGCCCGAGGGCACCCCCTCGGCGGGTGCCGGTGACACCGTCGGTCACGACAACTCCGGTTCCGCTGACGACTACAGGCAGACCGCCGGCTCCTCGGCCCTAGTCGACACCGGTGCGCTCGGCGGCGGCCGGCATCGCGGCGGCAGCGCCGACGAAGGGGCCACGGAGGGCCGTACGGGCGCGACGGGCGGCCGGCACGCCTCCCGTGACGGAGGCGCCGCGCACACCGCCTCCGCCGCCTCCTACACCGTCCGCACCGGTGACTCCCTCACGTCCATCGCCGACTCCCTTGACCTCCACGGCGGATGGCACGCCCTCTACGACGCGAACAAGGGCGCCGTCGGCGCCGACCCCGACCACATCGTCGCCGGTCAGAGCCTGGATGTCCCCACCGAAAACGCCCAAAAATAAGGCGAGTTCAGGTCACACTTCGCGCCGAATGTCCCATTCGATGAAAGTGTGGGATGAGTCTCAGAAGCCCTGATCGTCTTTGAAATCCGGCGGATCACCTGTCTACGGTCATGACCGCTCGCCACCGCGAGCCCCGGCTGCCGCAACGCCGAATCCTGCCAGCGGCCGTACGGGAACAGTCGTCGCTTCGAGCGCCGTAGGCAGGAGCGGGGGACCCAAGGTAAGTGCCGCGCCGGGAAGTCGACCGGAGCGGCTGGGGGTGAAGCCGTGCCTCCCCAAAGGCACGGCCGGGCAACTCAACCGGCCCGAACCCGACAGCTCACCTCGCAGGCGTCGGTGAGGGGATCCTTCCATGCTGTTTTCCGGCAAGGGCAAGCATCGTCGTCCGTCCAAGGCCACCCGCGCCATCGCACTCGCCGGTGTCACCGGCGTCGCCGTCGCCGGCCCGCTGATGGCGGCCGGCAACGCCTCCGCCGCCACCTCCTCCGAGTGGGACGCGGTCGCCCAGTGCGAGTCCGGCGGCAACTGGTCCATCAACACCGGCAACGGCTTCTACGGCGGCCTGCAGTTCACCAACTCCACCTGGGCCGCGTACGGCGGCACCGCCTACGCCTCGCGCGCCGACCTGGCGAGCAAGTCGCAGCAGATCTCCGTCGCCGAGAAGGTGCTCGCGGGCCAGGGCAAGGGTGCCTGGCCGGTCTGCGGCAAGGGCCTGTCCGGCGCCTCCTCCAGCGGCGGCAGCAGCTCCTCGTCGTCCTCCTCTTCCTCCTCTTCCTCTTCGTCGTCCTCGTCGAGCAGCAGCTCCAGCAGCTCCAAGAGCAGCACCTCGACCCGTTCGACCGAGCAGCGTGCCGCCGACCGTTCCGAGACGCGTCCGGCCCCGAAGAAGACCGTCACCACCCCGACCGGCAAGAAGGTCAAGAAGGGCGACGGCGAGTACAAGGTGGCCGCCGGTGACACCCTCAGCTCCATCGCCGCCGAGCACGGCGTGCAGGGCGGCTGGGAGAAGCTGTTCCACCTGAACAAGGACATCGTCGACGACGCCGACCTCATCTACCCGGGCCAGCAGCTGCACCTGAAGTGACAGCGGCCCGCTAGCAGGACCCCAGGCCCTCCCCAGGCGCGGCCCCCATCATGGAGGCCGCGTGGGGTCCCCCCCGTCCCCACGGGCTCCCCGCCCCGGTGCGTGTTCCCCCGTACGCACCGGGGCGGGGCTTTTTCACTTTCCGTTCGTGTCCTCGTCCCCACGCCCTTTGTTCCGTGCTGGAACAATGTGTACCGTCACCCTGTCCACGGGACGGTCGGTCGGCCGGTCGGCGGCCCGGGACGGTTAGGCTCTAGTCGCAAGGCACCGCCGCAAGGCAGCCGCCCCGCACTTTCAGCGTCACATCCACGAAGGAGATGCTCGTGCCGTCCATCGACGTCGTCGTAGCCCGGGAAATCCTGGACTCCCGAGGCAACCCCACGGTCGAGGTCGAGGTCGGCCTCGACGACGGCAGCACGGGTCGTGCCGCCGTCCCCTCCGGCGCATCCACCGGCGCCTTCGAGGCCATCGAGCTGCGCGACGGTGACCCGAACCGCTACCAGGGCAAGGGCGTCGAGAAGGCCGTCCTCGCCGTGATCGAGCAGATCGGCCCGGAGCTGGTCGGCTACGACGCCACCGAGCAGCGCCTGATCGACCAGGCCATGTTCGACCTGGACGCCACCGACAACAAGGGCTCGCTCGGCGCCAACGCCATCCTCGGCGTCTCGCTCGCCGTCGCCCACGCCGCCTCCGAGGCCTCCGACCTCCCGCTCTTCCGCTACCTGGGCGGCCCCAACGCGCACCTGCTTCCGGTGCCGATGATGAACATCCTGAACGGCGGCTCGCACGCCGACTCCAACGTGGACATCCAGGAGTTCATGATCGCCCCGATCGGCGCGGAGTCCTTCTCCGAGGCCCTGCGCTGGGGCGCCGAGGTCTACCACACCCTCAAGAAGGTCCTGAAGAACAAGGGTCTGGCCACCGGCCTCGGCGACGAGGGCGGCTTCGCCCCGAACCTCGGCTCCAACCGCGAGGCCCTCGACCTCATCCTCGAGGCCGTCAAGGAAGCCGGTTACGCCCCGGGCGAGCAGATCGCCCTGGCCCTCGACGTCGCCGCCTCCGAGTTCTACAAGGACGGCAAGTACCTCTTCGAGGGCAAGGAGCGCTCCGCCGCCGAGATGACGGAGTACTACGAGGAGCTGGTCGCGGCCTACCCGCTGGTCTCCATCGAGGACCCGCTGTTCGAGGACGACTGGGACGGCTGGAAGGTCCTCACCGACCGCCTCGGCGAGAAGGTCCAGATCGTCGGTGACGACCTGTTCGTCACCAACCCCGAGCGCCTGGCCCGCGGCATCGAGGAGGGCACCGCCAACGCCCTGCTGGTGAAGGTGAACCAGATCGGTTCGCTGACCGAGACCCTGGACGCCGTCGAGCTGGCCCAGCGCAACGGCTTCAAGTGCATGATGTCCCACCGCTCCGGCGAGACCGAGGACGTCACCATCGCCGACCTCGCCGTCGCCACCAACTGCGGCCAGATCAAGACCGGCGCCCCGGCCCGCTCCGAGCGCGTCGCCAAGTACAACCAGCTGCTGCGCATCGAGGAGATCCTCGACGACGCCGCGGTGTACGCCGGCCGCAGCGCCTTCCCGCGCTTCAAGGGCTGAGCCGCACCACGCCTGAAGGGCTGAGCCGCACCACGCCTGAAGGGCTGAGCCGCACCACGCCTGAAGGGCTGAGCCGCGCCACGGCCGGGCCGAGCCGCAAAGGGTGAGGCTTCGCCAGTCGTCCGTACGTCCCCGCACCCGGTCCCGTACCGTGTCCGGGGACGTACGCGCGTGTGCGGCACGTACGAGGTGACCAACGGGAGGCGCGACGATGGCCGTGAAGGACCGGGACCGGTTCTCCACCGCGACCAGGCTCAGGGTGCTCGGCGAGCAGACCGCGGCCCGTGTCTACCGCTCGCAGTCCCGGCGGCAGGCCCGCCGCTCCCGGCTCACCGGGCGCGCCGCGCTGCTCGCGCTCGTCGTGTGCTCGCTGGTGGTCGCCCTCGCGTACCCGATGCGCCAGTACGTCGCCCAGCGCGCCGACATCGCCGACCTCAGGCGGCAGAAGGCGCAGGCCCAGCAGCGGGTCGAGCAGTTGCGCGACCTGAAGGCGCGCTGGCGGGACGACGCCTACGCCGAGCAGCAGATCCGGCAGCGGCTGCACTACGTGCTCCCCGGGGAGACCGGCTACACCATGGTCGAGCCGGGGCCGGTCAAGCGGTCCCGCGCCGAACAGGGGGCGGCCCGCCGCCCCTGGTACACCAACGTCTGGTACGGGGTCGACAAGGCCGACGCCGCCCACCAGTGAACCGACAGAGAGATTTCCCCACAGGCATGGACACGCCCCCGCCGCCCACCCCGCGCACCGAACCCACCGACGCGGACGTCGAGGCCTTCAAGCAGCAGCTCGGACGGCCGCCGCGCGGGCTGCGCGCGATCGCGCACCGCTGCCCGTGCGGGCAGCCGGACGTCGTGGAGACGGCCCCGCGGCTGCCCGACGGCACACCCTTCCCGACGCTGTACTACCTGACGTGCCCGCGGGCCGCGTCGGCGATCGGCACGCTGGAGGCCGACGGCGTGATGAAGGAGATGACCGAGCGGCTGGCCGCCGACCCCGAGCTGGCGGCGGCCTACCGGGCCGCGCACGAGGACTACGTCCGGCGCCGGGACGCGATCGAGGAGCTGACGGGCTTTCCGAGCGCGGGCGGCATGCCGGACCGGGTCAAGTGCCTGCACGTCCTGGTGGCGCACTCGCTGGCCGCCGGACCGGGCGTGAACCCGCTGGGCGACGAGGCCATCGCGATGCTGCCCGAGTGGTGGCGGAAGGGCCCGTGCGTGACGGTGCCCGAGGATCACGAGGACCACGAGGATCACGAGGAGAAGAGCCAGTGACCCGGGTCGCCGCCGTCGACTGCGGTACGAACTCCATCCGTCTGCTGGTCGCGGACGCGAATCCGGCAGCGGGTGAACTGACCGACCTCGACCGGCGCATGACGATCGTGCGGCTCGGCCAGGGCGTCGACCGCACCGGCCGGCTCGCCCCCGAGGCGCTGGCGCGCACCTTCGCGGCCTGCCGTGAGTACGCGCAGGTCATCAAGGAGTACGGCGCCGAGCGGCTGCGTTTCGTGGCCACCTCGGCCTCCCGCGACGCCGAGAACCGGGACGAGTTCGTGCGCGGCGTGGTGGACATCCTCGGTGTCGAGCCCGAGGTCATCTCCGGCGACCAGGAGGCGGAGTTCTCGTTCACGGGTGCGACGAAGGAACTGACGGGGCGTGACGACCTCGCCAAGCCGTTCCTGGTGGTCGACATCGGCGGCGGCTCCACGGAGTTCGTGGTGGGCGGCGACCGCGTGCGCGCCGCCCGCTCGGTGGACGTGGGCTGCGTCCGGATGACCGAGCGTCACCTGGTCCGGGGCGGCGTGGTGAGCGACCCGCCCACCGAGGAGCAGATCGCGGCCATAAGGGCCGACATCGAGGCGGCCCTCGACCTCGCCGAGGAGACGGTCCCGCTGCGCGAGGCGCACACGCTGGTGGGTCTGGCCGGGTCGGTGACGACCGTGTCGGCGATCGCGCAGGACCTGCCCGAGTACGACTCGGCGCGCATCCACCACTCCCGCCTCTCCCGCGACCGCGTCCGCGAGATCACCACGTCCCTGCTGCACGCCACGCACGCGGAGCGCGCGGCGATCCCGTCGATGCACCCGGGCCGGGTGGACGTGATCGGAGCGGGTGCCCTGGTCCTGCTCTCGATCATGGAACGCATCGGCGCCGAGGAGGTCGTGGTCAGCGAGCACGACATCCTGGACGGGATCGCCTGGTCGGTGGCGTAGCCCCCTTGACGCCTTGTCGGAAAACTTCGTGAAGTTCTTCACAAGGAATTGGCTCCGGGGCCGTCGCCCAAGGGGTGTCGGCGGTCCCCACGGGGGCTCAGCGGGAGGGTGAGGGTGCTCAGGGGAGCGCCGCACGGGGGTGGCGAACGGGGGGCGGGAGGGCTCTTCGCCGGGCCCTCGGCGAGCCGGAGCGGCAGCTCACGCGGCCTTGACAACGGTCCGAACCGGATCCCGGTTCCCCTCCGCCGCCATGATCTCGGTCACGCGGGCCGCGGAGTTTAACACAGGCACTTGCGAACCTTGTGAAGGGGCGCACGAGGTACCCCCCTGGGACGGGTGGATACTCGATGCCATGAGCACCACGGAGCGTCCCAGGATCCTCGTAGTAGGCGGTGGGTACGTAGGCCTGTACGCAGCTCGGCGCATTCTCAAGAAGATGCGCTACGGAGAGGCGACCGTCACGGTCGTCGACCCCCGGTCGTACATGACCTACCAGCCCTTCCTCCCCGAAGCCGCCGCCGGCAGCATCTCCCCGCGTCACGTCGTCGTCCCGCTGCGACGCGTGCTCCCCAAGGCGGAGGTCCTCACCGGCCGGGTCACCACCATCGACCAGGACCGCAAGGTCGCCACGATCGCCCCGCTGGTCGGCGAGGCGTACGAGCTGCCCTTCGACTACCTGGTCATCGCCATGGGCGCGGTCTCCCGCACCTTCCCGATCCCCGGCCTCGCCGAGCAGGGCATCGGCATGAAGGGCATCGAGGAGTCCATCGGCCTGCGCAACCACGTCCTCGAGCAGCTCGACAAGGCCGACTCGACCACCGACGAGGAGATCCGCCGCAAGGCGCTCACCTTCGTCTTCGTCGGCGGCGGCTTCGCCGGCGCGGAGACCATCGGTGAGGTCGAGGACATGGCCCGGGACGCGGCCAAGTACTACACCAACGTGTCCCGCGAGGACATGCGCTTCATCCTGGTCGACGCCGCCGACAAGATCCTCCCCGAGGTCGGCCCCAAGCTCGGCCTGTACGGCAAGGAGCACCTGGAGAGCCGCGGTGTGGAGATCTACCTCTCCACCTCCATGGACTCCTGCGTCGACGGCCACGTCGTGTTGAAGAACGGACTCGAGGTCGACTCCAACACCATCGTGTGGACGGCCGGCGTCAAGCCCAACCCGGTGCTCTCCCGCTTCGGCCTGCCCCTCGGCCCGCGCGGTCACGTCGACTGCGCGCCGACCCTCCAGGTGCAGGGCACCGACTACATCTGGGCCGCGGGCGACAACGCCCAGGTCCCGGACCTCGTCGGCCGCAAGGCGGGCAACGAGAACGCCTGGTGCCCGCCGAACGCCCAGCACGCGCTGCGCCAGGCCCGCGTCCTCGGCGACAACGTGGTCTCCGGTATGCGGGGCTTCCCGCAGAAGGACTACAGCCACGCCAACAAGGGCGCGGTCGCGGGCCTCGGCCTGCACAAGGGCGTCGCGATGATCGTCATGGGCAAGATGAAGATCAAGCTCAAGGGCCGTCTCGCCTGGTACATGCACCGCGGCTACCACGGCATGGCCATGCCGACCTGGAACCGCAAGATCCGCGTCTTCGCGGACTGGACCCTCGGCATGTTCCTCAAGCGCGAGGTCGTCTCGCTCGGCGCCATGGAGAACCCCCGCGAGGAGTTCTACGAGGCCGCCAAGCCCGCCCCGGTCGCCGCCGCGCCGAAGACCGAGGAGAAGGCCAAGGCGTCCTGACGCCCGGCCGTCGCAGTCCCTGAGCCGCACTCCCGGAGACGCTCATACCGAGCCGTACTCCCCGAGCCGCGCTCCCTGAAGGGGCCACCCGCCATCCGTGGTGCGGGGGGCCCCTTCGGCGTTCCCGGAGGGTTCCCGAACGCCGGGGGCCGCATTCCGGATGCCGGACCCGGGACACCGGAATACGTGGTTGCTGCATCTACTTTGCCCAGTCGTAACCCGCTTGCGGGACTGCGCGGGAGCCCTCGTGGTGTTTACGTGGTGGATGACATCCGGCGTTCGCCGTCACGGAGGTGTGCACCATGCCCGACGCCGCGCTGCGGCTCACGAGACTGCTCGAACAGTTGCTGGGAACACCGATCCCGGTGCGCATCCGCGCCTGGGACGGTACGGAGGCGGGGCCGCCCGGGGCGCCCGTACTCGTTGTACGCAACCGCCGTGCCCTGCGCCGGCTGCTGTTCAAGCCCGGGGAACTGGGCCTGGCCCGTGCCTGGGTCTCCGGTGACCTGACCGTGGAGGGAGACCTCTACACCGCCCTCGGCCTGCTCTCCGGACTGATCTGGGAACGCGGCGAGGACGCCCCCGGCCTCACCCGGGCGCTGCGCGACCCGTCGGTGCGGTCCGCGGTTGCCGGTCTGGTGAAGATGGCCGGTCCGCCGCTGCCGCCCGCCCCGCCCGCCGAGGAGGTCCGCCGCCCCGGCCATCTGCACACCAAGCGCACCGACAGACGGGCCATCAGCCACCACTACGACGTCGGCAACGACTTCTACGAACTCGTCCTCGGCCCCTCCATGGTGTACTCCTGCGCCTACTGGCCGGCCCCGGAGCCGGGCGCCACCCTCGAAGAGGCCCAGCGCGACAAGCTCGAACTCATCAGCCGCAAGCTCGACCTGAAGCCCGGTCAGCGACTGCTCGACGTGGGCTGCGGCTGGGGCTCCATGGCCATCCACGCGGCCCGCGAGCACGGCGTGAGCGTCGTCGGCGTCACCCTCTCGCAGGAGCAGGCGGCGTACGCCAGGAAGCGAGTCGCCGACGAGGGGCTGACCGACCGGGTGGAGATCCGCGTCCAGGACTACCGGGACGTCTCCGACGGACCGTACGACGCCATCTCCTCCATCGGCATGGCCGAACACGTCGGCGCCGCCCGCTACCTGGAGTACACCAACGACCTGTACGCCCTGCTCAAGCCCGGCGGGCGGCTCCTCAACCACCAGATCGGCCGCCGCCCGCAGCGCGACGAGTCGGCGTACCGGGTGGACGAGTTCATCGACGCCTACGTCTTCCCGGACGGCGAACTCGCCCCGATCGGCACCACCGTCACCCAACTGGAGCGCGCCGGGTTCGAGGTGCGCGACGTGGAGGCGATCCGCGAGCACTACGCGCTCACCCTGCGCCGCTGGGTGGCCAACCTGGAGGCGGACTGGGACCGCGCCGTACGGCTCACCAGCCCCGGCCGCGCCCGCGTCTGGCGGCTGTACATGGCGGCCTCCGCGCTCGCCTTCGAGCGCAACCGCATCGGCGTCAACCAGGTGCTCGCCGTGAAGACGCCCGAATCGGGTGACCCGGGGATGCCGCTGCGCGCCCGCACATGGGGCGCGTCCGGCGCATAGCCGGCGGGGCGCGCACCGATGCGCGAGGGGTCCGTTCCGGCCGGAACGGACCCCTCGCCCATGCGTGCGGTGTCACCGCGGCCGTGTCACTCCGACTTGATGGCCTGGAGCATGTTCAGGCGGGCGGCGCGGCGGGCCGGCCACAGGGCGGCCAGGACACCGACCGCCGCCGCCAGCACCAGGAAGACCGCCATCCGGCCCCAGGGCAGGATCAGTTCGTACGTCGGCATCTTGGCGCCGATCAGCTGACCGACCGCCCAGCCGAAGAACACGCCGAGGCCGATTCCGAGGACCCCGCCGAACAGGGCGATCACCAGGGACTCCAGGCGGACCATCCGCTTGATGCCCTTGCGGTCCAGGCCGATCGCGCGGAGCATCCCGATCTCCTGCGAACGCTCGAAGACCGACATCGCCAGGGTGTTGATGACCCCGAGGACCGCCACGATCACCGCCATGGCGAGCAGGCCGTAGAGCATGTTCAGCATCAGCGTGAACTCCTTCGCGATGCCGTCGGAGATGTCCTTCTTGCTCTGGACCTGGATCGCCGGGTTGGAGCCGAGCGCCTTGACGAGCTTGTCCTTGGCGGCCTCGGAGGCGCCGTCGGCCGTCTTGACCATGACCTGCATGTCGGTCGCGTCGGTCTGGTGCGGGGCGAGGGTGGCGTTGTCGAGCATGATCCCGCGCATCATCTCGTTGCCCTCGTAGACCCCGGAGACCGTCAGCTTCTGCCGGCGGCCGTCCTCGTAGTGGACGGTGAAGCCCGACCCCGCCGTCCAGTGGTGGTCCTTCGCGGTCTTGTCGTCGACCACGACCCGGGTGCCGCCGACCGTGAAGGAACCGTCCTGCACCTTCAGGTCGGTCAGCTTGCCGATCGCCGCGCCGTCGACGCCGGTCAGGTACTCGGTCTCGCCGCCGATGCGGGAGGGCGCGTTGCGCAGCGGGCTGGTCGCGGTGACGCCCTCGGCGCCGCTCAGCTTCTTGTCGACGTCCGGGGAGAGGTCGTGGCCGTTGGCCATCGACACCACGTAGTCGGCGCGGATCGCGGACGACGCCATCTTGTCGATCGCCTGCTGGAGGCTGCCCGCCATCACCGTCATCCCGGTGATCAGGGTCAGCCCGATCATCAGCGCGGAGGCGGTGGCCGCCGTACGGCGCGGGTTGCGCACCGAGTTCTGCCGGGCCAGCTTGCCGGAGACGCCGAACAGGCGCAGCACCGGGGCCGCGGCGGCGATCAGCGGGCGCGACAGCAGCGGGGTCAGGATGAACACGCCGATGATCAGCAGCACCGCGCCGAGTCCCATCGGGGCCTGGGCGGAG
Organism: Streptomyces sp. NPDC021356; assembly: GCF_040641015.1. Classification (NCBI taxonomy): domain Bacteria; kingdom Bacillati; phylum Actinomycetota; class Actinomycetes; order Kitasatosporales; family Streptomycetaceae; genus Streptomyces; species Streptomyces sp. NPDC021356. The sequence goes on from NZ_JBFACU010000033.1 coordinate 28,691, forward strand.
TCGGAGTCCATCGTGGTCGCCGCGAGGACCACCACGATGCCGGCCGCCGAGAACAGGGCGCCCAGGGTGTTGCGCAGCACCAGGGACTTGGTGGTGGCCTGGGCGTGCAGGCTGCTCATCGCCGCGACCGGCGGGATCTTCGCGGCGCGGCGGCCGGGCAGCCACGCGGCCAGCATGGTCACGAGGACGCCGACGGCGAGCGCGGCGGCGATCGTGCCGGGCGTGATGACCAGCGGCCCGTCGGGCACGGTCGCCCCGAACGACCCCAGCAGCGACCTGAGCCCGGCACCGATGCCGATACCGGCCAGCAGACCCGTCACGGCGGCGACCGCGCCCACCACGAAGGCCTCGATCAGCACGGACCGGGTGACCTGGCGGCGGGAGGCGCCCACCGCGCGCAGCAGCGCCAGCTCCTTGGTGCGCTGGGCGACCAGCATGGTGAACGTGTTGGCGATGATGAACGTGCCGACGAAGAGCGCGATGCCCGCGAAGACCAGCAGGCCCTGCTTCATGCTGCTCATCGACGAGGAGATCGCCTTCGCCTGGTCGTCGGCGAGCTTCTGTGCTGTGGTGGTCTCCGTCTTGCCCTTGGGCAGCGCCGCGTCCAGTTGCGCCTTCAGGGCCGCCTGGCCGACGCCCGGCTTCGCCTTCACGTCGATCTCGTCGTACGTGCCCGGCTTGCCGAACAGCTTCTGGGCGGTGGCCGTGTCGAACAGGGCGAGGCTGCCGCCGGCGGCGACGTTGCCGTCGTCGGTGGTGAAGATGCCGCTGACGGTGGGGGTGAGGACCGGGCCGTCCACGGAGACGCGCACCTTGTCGCCGACCCGGTAACCGGCCCGGCGGGCGGTCTCGGAGTCGATGAGCACCTGGTCCTTGCCGTGCGGGGCGGTGCCGGAGGCCAGCGGGTAGCGGGGGTCCTTCGTGCCCGCGTAGTTGCCGCCCTGGGACTGGAAGCCGTTGCCGATCAGCTTGCCGTCCTTGTCGGCGATCGCGGTGAAGCCCTTGACCACGCCGAGCGCCGAGGCCGCGCCCGGAACCCGGGAGCTGCGCTCCAGCAGCGCCTGGGTCAGGTCGGGGGCGCTGCCGACCCGGTCGCCCTCGCTGTCCTGGTACTTGGCCTCGACGGCCACGTCGACGTGGCCGAAGCCCTTGGCGGAACTGTTCTGGTAGGCGTCGGAGATGGTGTTGGTGAAGACCAGGGTCCCCGACACGAAGGCGACGCCGAGCATCACGGCGAGCACGGTCATGAGGAGCCGGGCTTTGTGCGCGAGAACGTTGCGCAAGGCGGTGCGGAACATGGGTTGTCTCAGTCCAGGTGTACGAGGTGGGGGGCGAGGCGGGGCGGCCGGTGCGGCCTCCGGTGCCGGGACGGCGGTTCGGCCGGTGCGGCCCGTGGGTGCCGGGCCGGTGGTTCAGCTGGTGCGGCCCTTGGCGTCGAACTGCTTCATGCGGTCCAGGACGGCGTCCGCCGTCGGCCCGTACACCTGGTCCACGATCCGGCCGTCCGCGAGGAACACCACGCGGTCCGCGTAGGCCGCCGCCACCGGGTCGTGGGTGACCATCACCACGGTCTGGCCCAGCTCGCGCACGGAGTTGCGCAGGAAGCCCAGCACCTCGGCGCCCGAGCGGGAGTCGAGGTTTCCGGTGGGCTCGTCGCCGAAGATGATGTCCGGCCTGGACGCCAGGGCCCGCGCGACGGCGACGCGCTGCTGCTGGCCGCCGGAGAGCTGCGAGGGCCGGTGGCCCAGGCGCCCGGACAGGCCCACCATGTCGATGACGCGGTCCAGCCACTGCTTGTCCGGCTTGCGGCCCGCGATGTCCATGGGCAGCGTGATGTTCTCCAGCCCCGTCAGCGTCGGCAGCAGGTTGAACGCCTGGAAGATGAACCCGATCTTGTCCCGGCGCAACTTGGTGAGCTGCTTGTCCTTCAGGGAGCCCAGCTCCGTGTCGCCGATGCGCACCGAACCGGAGGAGAAGGTGTCCAGGCCCGCCACGCAGTGCATCAGCGTGGACTTGCCGGACCCGGAGGGGCCCATGATCGCGGTGAACTCGGCCTGCGCGAAGTCGACGGAGACCCGGTCGAGGGCGACCACCTGGGTCTCGCCCTGTCCGTAGATCTTCGACAGATCCGTGGCGCGCGCGGCCACGGCGGTGGCGCGTCCGGCGATGGAAGAGGTGGTCACGGGTGGGTGCTCCTGTCGGGACGAGGACGTGTCTCGGTACGCGGTGCTCGGTGTCCGCGGTACCCGGTTTTCTGGGACGTCTTCCATCGTCCCCGGCGATCCGGTGCGTGGAGTCAGCCGCTGTTCCGGTTCCGGGGGGCGACTCGGGTCGGACCGGGGGCGTCCGTGTCATACCTGGGGATGAGACCGGTCCCTGAGAGCGGCGCGGCCGCCTGCGCCCCGAAGCGGGAGGTCAGGAACAGGTGGAGCGTCCTTGTTCGGACGGTGAAATTCCGTCATTTCGCGTACACGGCCGCCTGTCGGCCGCAAGGCTGTTGGCAAGTGCCGATGGCCTCTACCGAGTGCTGATGCACCCTCAGACGTCAATAAAATAAGACAACATCGGTCCGCCTGCCCGGTGCCCGAAGGGTGCCTCCCGATAGGCTCGGAATCTCAGCGCGGAGCCCATGGCCTGCCCGGATGGTGGAATGCAGACACGGCGAGCTTAAACCTCGCTGCCCCTCGCGGGCGTACCGGTTCAAGTCCGGTTCCGGGCACAACCGCCTCAACGGCGCCTTTCCTTCGGCCTTATCCGGAAGGCGCCGTTTTTCCCCGTCTCCGCCGCCTTCTTCGCGGGCGAATTCACTCTCCCCAGTGCTCGGTGCGCCCAGGGGCCCCTGCCCGCGCCGCCCTGGTGCCACCGGGGCCGGGCGCGCGGACCATTGACACCGGACGGACGCGGACGGAAACTCGGGCAACGCAGTGAAGAGAATTTCACTTGACGAACGTTGCGAACTGCGGTTCGCCAGGCGCCGCCACCGCGGGCCGATCACCCAGAAGTCGGTGACCCCCATGCGGTCCTACGTCCGCGAGCCCATGCGCCACGGCCGGCTCTTCCTCGCCGGGGACGCCGCCCACATCGTCCCGCCGACCGGGGCCAAGGGACTGCACCTCGCCGTCGGCGACGTCGTCACCTTCGCGCGGGCGCTGGCGCACCGCGGGCGGACCGGCTCCGACGAACTGCCGGACGCCTACTCGGCGACCTGCCTGCGGCGCGTCCGGCAGGCGGAGCGGTTCAGCTACGACATGACGACGATGCTGCACCGGGCGCCGGATCCCACGGGCTTCGAGGAGCGCCTGCAACTGGCGCGGCTGGAGCCGATCGCGTCCTGCCGGGCCGCCGGGGCGGACCTCGCCGAGGCCTACACGGCTTCCCGCTCGGCCGGCCCCGGCCGGTGCCGGACCCCGGTGGATCTCCGTCCGATTCCGGCCGTGTCCCGGATCGGTCATGAATGGCCCCGGCCGTCGCCGGGAATCACCCGCCCGCGTAGCGTGTTCCGCAGCAGGACGAGGGAAAGATCCTTCCCAGGTAGTAGGGTCGATCCTTTGCCGTTCCATTACTCTTGAGCCAAGGCCGCGACGTGCGGCCATGGAGGAGTGAGATGAGGAGCAGAAACCCGGTCTTCTCGCGACGGGGGTTCAGCCGCGACAACGGCTACGCGGGCTTCAACACCGCGCCGCAGGCCGGGGGCCCCGCAGTCGGCACGCAGGGTGATCCGTACGCGCAGGGCAATCCGTACGCCCAGCAGAGCGGTAACCCCTACGCGCAGAACCCTTACGCTCAGAACCCCTACGCGCAGCAGGACGTGCAGTACGGCACGCCCCCGCAGGCGCCGGCCACCACCGGCCGGATGACGATGGACGACGTCGTCACCCGTACGGCGTCCACCCTCGGCGTGCTGGTCGTCACGGCCGCGCTCGCCTGGGCGCTGCTGCCGGTCGACGACGCCCACATCAGCCGTTCCTACGGCCTCGGGATCGGCGCCGCGCTGATCGCGATGGTGCTGGGCTTCGTGCAGTCCTTCAAGCGCAAGGCCTCGCCCGCGCTGATCCTGGCCTACGCGGCGTTCGAGGGTGTCTTCCTCGGCGTGCTCTCCAGCGTGGTCGACAACCGCATCGCGAGCGGTGCGGCCATGCAGGCCGTGATCGGCACGATGGCGGTCTTCGCCGCCGTCCTGGTCGCGTACAAGGCGGGCTGGATCCGCGTCAACCGCCGGTTCTACGGCTTCGTGATGGCCGCCGCGCTCGGCTTCGTGCTGCTGATGGTGGTCAACACGCTGTTCGCCGTGTTCGGCGGCGGCGACGGCCTCGGCTTCCGCAGCGGCGGCCTCGGCATCGTCTTCGGCGTCATCGGCGTGCTGCTCGGTGCCTGCTTCCTCGCCCTCGACTTCAAGCAGGTCGAGGACGGTGTCGCCTACGGCGCCCCGCGCCAGGAGGCCTGGCTCGCGGCCTTCGGCCTCACGCTGACGCTGGTGTGGATCTACATGGAGTTCCTGCGGCTCATCGCGATCCTCAACAGCAACGACTAGCGCCTCGCCCGCGCCGCAGCGGGCACGGCACGCGCGAGGGCCCCGGCTTCGGCCGGGGCCCTCGCGCACGTACGGGGTCCCCGCGGGGACGGGAGACGCGTACGTGTTCACCCTGATGCGCGCCCGCTAGAGCAGTTTGCGCGCCGCCCTCCTCAGGTCGTACTCGTGGATGATCGCCTTCGCGTGGCCGTACGCGAGGTTGTGCTCCTGACGGAGCCAGCTGAGCCGTTCCTCGAAGCAGAGGGCGGGGCCTTCTTCGACGGTGCGCAGCCAGTCGGACAGCTCACGACCGGTGCACTGGGGGATGCGGGCGAGCAGGTTGCGGTGGGTCTCTTCGGAGAAGACTTGGGACATCGGCGCCTCCGGACGCTATCGAAGCCGGTCCTTCACGTCACCGTGCCTGAGCGTGCGCGCGTTGGCAACAGTCCGGGTGCGGCGCGTAGTCTCGCGGCGTGGTGGACACGACATCTCTGACCCGGGCAGTGGATCACTTCGCCGACCGTCTGAGGGCGGCGCCGCAGAGCCGGCTGCAGCGGGCGGGCGCCGCCGAGGCCTTGGGACTGGCCAGGGAGTTCGCCCGGCGGGCGCAACTGCTGGAGGACCCCGGGGCCGAGCCGCGCCAGATGCCCGACGCCGGGATGTTCGCGGCGGCGGACCAGGTGACCGTCGCCGGACACGATCTGGCGCTCGTCCTCACGAGCGAGGCCGAGGTCGAGGAGGCGGTGCGCCTGGTGGAGGAGGCACAGAAACGCGCGGGCGTGTGAACACCCGCGCGAGGCCACCGGCGCGGCCGCCGGCAGGCCGGCGGCGCCGGTCACAGTGAGGCGATGACCCGGTCCGCCAGGATGTACACGTTTTCCTCGCCGCAGGCGAAGGTCAGGGTGTAGGCGCCGGACACGCCCGAGCCGCCGAGCAGGACCGGGGACTCGCCCGCCTGCAGGGCCGCGGCCAGCCGCTCCGCGGTCTCGCGGTGGCCCGGGGTCATGCACAGCGTCGTGCCGTCGACGAAGACGTAGACGTCGAGGGTGCCCAGCGGGCCCGGGCGGACGTCGGCCAGCTCCACCCGGGAGTCGGCCAGCTCCTCCAGCGTGGCGACCGTGCGCTCGTGGTCGCCGACGACCGGGGACGGGTGCGGGGTGAAGTCCGGATGCGAGGGGTGGCGGCGGCGGGCCGCGGCCAGCTCCGGGGAGTCGCCCGCGACGCCCGCCGCGGCGTCCTTGCCGGACAGGCCGGAGAACTCGTCGGCCTCCCCGCCGGACTCGGTCACCGGCTCCAGGAACTCCAGGCCGGCCAGATCGGCCTGGCGCGGCAGGAACAGCTCACTGTCGGGCAGCCCGAGCAGGGACGGGGTGTCGGCGGCGTCGCGGGCCTCCTGGGCGGCCCAGAAGGCGCGCGCCTCGGCCAGTTCCCGCTCCCGCTCCTCCGCGAGCGCCTGGACCACGGCGCCGCGTATCTGCTCGGTGTCCGTTTGGCCGCGGGCCGCGGGCAGGAGGGCGCGCGCGGTGGCGGCGTGGTTCTCCGCGAGCTGGTTCTGCAGTGCGGTCACCTGGCGGCGCAGGGCGAACAAGGTGCGCAGGACGGCGACGCCCACGGCGCCGGTGGCGGCCGTGGTGAGCAGCAGGGCGATGGGCATGGCGCTCACTGACGTACTCCCGGGTTCATGGTCGACCCCCGACTTCCTACATCAGCTTGAAGGGCGGACTATCTAGCTGTCAGTGCGTAACGTCACGAAACGGACAGGAATGTGGCGCGCGGGACGCTTGAGCCGCCTGAGGGGCCATCGCTGACCTGCGGAGATCTCCTCCCCGAGGGAGATAGGTCACACTCTGGGGGAGATTGGATCACGGAACGGCCCGGAATCCGGGAGTTTTCCGGATTCCGGGCCGTTTGCTCACGGTCGGTGCTATGGCAACCACTGACGGTTCATCAAGTGGTGTTGCGGGAGGGGCGCGAGGGTCAGCTGAGGCGTTCGACGACCATCGCCATGCCCTGGCCGCCGCCGACGCACATCGTCTCCAGGCCGAACTGCTTGTCGTGGAACTGCAGCGAGTTGATCAGCGTGCCGGTGATGCGGGCGCCGGTCATGCCGAAGGGGTGGCCGACCGCGATGGCGCCGCCGTTGACGTTGAGCTTGTCGAGGTCGATGCCGAGGTCGCGGTAGGAGGGGATCACCTGGGCGGCGAACGCCTCGTTGATCTCGACCAGGTCGATGTCGTCGATGGTCAGGCCGGCCCGCTTCAGCGCCTGCTTGCTGGCCTCGACCGGGCCGAGGCCCATGATCTCCGGGGACAGGCCGGACACGCCCGTGGAGACGATCCGGGCGAGCGGGGTCAGGCCCAGCTCGCGGGCCTTGGTGTCGGACATGATGACGAGCGCGGCGGCGCCGTCGTTGAGCGGGCAGCAGTTGCCGGCGGTGACCAGGCCGTCGGGCCGGAAGACCGGCTTGAGGCCGGCCACGCCCTCCATGGTGACCCCGGCGCGCGGGCCGTCGTCCTTGCCGACGACCGTCCCGTCGGGCAGCGTCACCGGGGTGATCTCCCGCTCCCAGAAGCCGTTCTTGACGGCCTCCTCGGCCAGGTTCTGCGAGCGGACGCCGAACTCGTCCATGTCCTGGCGCGTGATGCCCTTGAGGCGGGCCAGGTTCTCGGCGGTCTGGCCCATCGCGATGTAGGCGTCCGGGACCAGGCCGTCCTCGCGCGGGTCGTGCCAGGTGGAGCCCTCGGACCGGGCCACGGCGGCGGTACGGGCCTCGGCCTCGGCGAAGAGCGGGTTGTGGGTGTCCGGGAGCCCGTCGGAGCTGCCCTTGCCGAAGCGGGAGACCATCTCGACACCGGCCGAGACGAACACGTCGCCCTCGCCCGCCTTGATGGCGTGCAGCGCCATGCGGGAGGTCTGCAGCGAGGAGGAGCAGTACCGGGTGATCGTGCAGCCGGGCAGGTGGTCCATGCCCATCTGCACGGCGACGATCCGGCCGAGGTTGTGGCCCTGCTCGCCGCCGGGCAGACCGCAGCCGAGCATCAGGTCGTCGATGTCCCGCGGGTCCAGCTCGGGGATCTTGGCGAGCGCCGCCTGGACGATCGTCGCGGTCAGGTCGTCGGGGCGCAGGTCTTTGAGGGACCCCTTGCCGGCGCGGCCGATGGGGGAGCGGGCGGTCGAGACGATGACGGCTTCGGGCATCACGGCTCCACGGGAGGGGGAGTGGACGGGCAGGGCTGGATGGGAAGTTACCCGTACGTATGGTCCTGGTCACGGGTATGGCGGTGTGACCCTGACCGCAGTTTTCTAAGCGCTTGCTTTGCCAGCGGGGTGCCTTTCCGTGACGACCCGGTCACGCGGACGGGGTGACCTGGGACGGCTGGGGTTCGGGGACCCGCCGGCGGCGGCGCCGTTTGAGGAGGGCCCAGGGGCCTCGGGGACCGGTGGGCATCGCCGCGGTGACCTCCGTACCGGCCTCGGAGGCCGCCTCCGCCGCCGCCCGGGCCACCGGCAGGAACCCCTCGCGGCGCGACACGTCCGGGCGTTCCTCCTCCGCCGGCCACAGTTCCAGTGCCGCGCACACCGTCGGCAGGACCGCCATCGCCGCCGTGGCGTACCCCTCGGCGGACGGGTGGTAGTTGTCGGGGCCGAACAGCTCCCGCGGGTTGGCCGCGAACTCCGGGCCCAGCAGGTCGCCCAGGGACACGGTGCGGCCCCCCTGCTCCACCACCCCGATCGTCTGCGCCGCGGCCAGCTGCCGTGAGGCCCGGCGGGCCAGCCAGCGCAGCGGCTGCTGCACCGGCTCGATCGTGCCCAGGTCGGGACAGGTGCCGACCACCACCTCCGCACCGGCCGTGCGCAGCCGCCGTACCGCCGCCGACAGGTGGCGCACCGAGCGCGTGGGCGGCATCCGGTGGGTGACGTCGTTCGCCCCGATCATGATCACGCAGACGTCCGGTGCCTCGGCCGGGTCGGCGAGCACCAGCGCCACCTGCCGGTCCAGGTCGTCGGACCGGGCGCCGGGCACCGCCACGTTGCGCAGCCGCACCGGACGCTCGGCCACCGCCGCGAGCCCGGACGCCAGCAGCGCGCCCGGTGTCTGCCCGGCCCGGTGGACGCCCTGCCCCGCGGCCGTGGAGTCACCGAGCATGGTCAGCCGCAGTGGCGGTTCGCCGGGAGCGTCGTACACATGTCCGTACAGCCCGGCCGCGACCGGTACGTGGTCGTCCGTGCCGTTGCCCACGTGGCGCCGGGCCATCTGCGCCTCGGCCACCAGCAGCCCCAGGGCGGCGGCCCCGACCAGTCCGAGCCCCCCGCCGCCGTACGCCGCGCCGGCCGCGATCCGCCGGGCCGCCCTCGCCCTCGACATGCTCGTCATGCCGCCGCCACCTCCCGCATAGCCTCACCCACTCCTTGCCCCGTACCGACCGTCGCCCAATCTCGACAGGGAGTGCACGCCCGCCCCGCGCGTATTGCCGGCCTGTAGGGCCTGTCCGGCGGATCATGCCGCAGACGCGGGGTGTGGCACGCACTCCCCCAGGCTCTTCGAGCAGGGGGGACCCCCAGCGGCGTCGTCGTCGGTCGCCATGACTCCGCCATGACTCCGCCATGACTCCCTCCTCCGCCTTGCAGCTGCACGCACCACACCCCGCTCACGTGGGCATACAGGGCGCCGTATCTTTCCTGCGACTTGATCCGCCGGACAGGCCCTAGGCTGGCGGAACCACCACGACCACACCTTTTGCAGCAACCGGAGACAACGGTGCAAATCCACGACTCGATGATCAGCCTCGTCGGCAACACGCCGCTGGTGCGGCTCAACAGCGTCACCAGGGGCATCAAGGCGACCGTCCTGGCCAAGGTCGAGTACTTCAACCCGGGCGGCTCCGTGAAGGACCGCATCGCCCTGCGCATGATCGAGGCGGCCGAGAAGAGCGGCGAGCTGAAGCCGGGCGGCACGATCGTCGAGCCGACCAGCGGGAACACCGGTGTCGGCCTGGCCATCGTGGCCCAGCAGAAGGGCTACAAGTGCATCTTCGTGTGCCCGGACAAGGTCTCCACCGACAAGATCAACGTGCTGCGCGCGTACGGCGCGGAGGTCGTGGTGTGCCCGACGGCCGTGGCGCCCGAGCACCCGGACTCCTACTACAACGTCTCCGACCGCCTCGTCCGTGAGACGCCCGGCGCCTGGAAGCCCGACCAGTACTCCAACCCGAACAACCCCCTCTCGCACTATCACTCCACCGGCCCCGAGCTGTGGGAGCAGACGGAGGGGCGGATCACCCACTTCGTGGCGGGCGTCGGCACCGGCGGCACCATCTCCGGCACCGGCCGCTACCTGAAGGACGCCAGCGACGGCCGGGTCAAGGTCGTCGGCGCCGACCCCGAGGGCTCGGTGTACTCCGGCGGCTCCGGGCGGCCGTACCTCGTCGAGGGCGTCGGCGAGGACTTCTGGCCCACCGCCTACGACCGGGACGTCGCCGACGAGATCGTGGCCGTCTCCGACAAGGACTCCTTCCAGATGACCCGCCGCCTGGCCAAGGAGGAGGGCCTCCTGGTCGGCGGCTCCTGCGGCATGGCGGTCGTCGCGGCGCTGGAGGTGGCCGGGCGGCTGGGCCCGGACGACGTCGTCGTGGTGCTGCTGCCGGACAGCGGGCGCGGGTACCTCTCGAAGATCTTCAACGACGAGTGGATGGCCGACTACGGCTTCCTGGAGGACGAGGGCCCGAGCGCCCGCGTCGGTGACGTGCTCAGCGACAAGGAGGGCGGTTCCATCCCCTCCCTCGTGCACATGCACCCGGACGAGACCGTCGGCCAGGCCATCGAGGTGCTGCGCGAGTACGGCGTCTCGCAGATGCCCATCGTGAAGCCGGGCGCCGGTCACCCCGACGTCATGGCCGCCGAGGTGGTCGGCTCCGTCGTCGAGCGCGAGCTGCTGGACGCGCTGTTCACCAAGCGCGCGTCCCTGGAGGACCCGCTGGAGAAGCACCTGTGCGCCCCGCTGCCGCAGGTCGGCTCCGGTGAGCCGGTCGCCGACCTCATGTCGGTGCTCGGCACGGCCGACGCGGCGATCGTCCTGGTGGAGGGCAAGCCGACCGGCGTGGTCAGCCGGCAGGACCTGCTGGCCTTCCTCGCGAAGGGCGGGAAGCAGTAGCGAACGCCCGTCGAACGGCGGGCGGCTGCGAAGAACAGGCGGTGACCTCCGCCCGAGGCGCGGTCGCGCAAGCGCTACGAGCGTGTCATGTGCCCGCAGCACCCGCTTAACACGCGTCCGGAACAGTGGTGGGTGCCGGCGGGGAGGCGGACCCACCGCCCGGGCGTGACGACGCGCTCCGGGAGGGCACGTCCTTTGGGCCGGCGACCCGATACGGCGTCAAGGACCTCCGGAGCGGCTCCCGGACCTCCATGGACGCCCCGGGCGCAGGGCCCGGCCTGACCCGGCCCGCGCCCCTCGCGGGGACCGCCGTCGTCCCGCCCCCCGGTGTCGGGGGTGCGGCGGTCCCCGCGCACCTTCGGATCAGTCGTCCCAGTCGTCGCTCCCGGAGGAGCGGCGGCGCCGGGCGAAGAGGCCCGGGTTGGTGCGGGCGGCCTGGACGGCGTTGACGCCGACGATCCCGGCCCAGGCGACGATGAGCCCGGGCAGGTGAGCGGTGCCGGCGCCGATGGCGGAGAGCGGCACGGCCAGCACGAGCGAGACGATGCCGAAGCCGAAGCGCTCGCCGAAGGAGTCGGTGGCCCGGGGCGACCGGGCGCTGCGGGTCGCCGTCATCTGCTGCTCGGCCGTCTGACGCCGCAGCCGCCGCTCGACGGCGCCGTCGATGCGCTGGTCGACCTTCTCCAGGAACGATTCGACCAGCTCGGACTCGTACTCCGCGCCCAGCTCCCTGCGGGCCTGCAGGGTGGCGTCGAGTTCCTTCTTCAGGTCGGCGTCGCGCGCGTCCATTCCCGTCATGCGCTCCAGGCTAGGGAGCCCGGCCGCCCGCCGCACTGGGGCTAGCCCCCCTGCTCGCCGGGGGCCGGCCGCCGTCGGCGTCGCCCGTGCTGCGGCTGCGGCAAGAACGCCGACGGCGGTGGCCGTCACAACGGCCCCGGGTGGGGGCCGGACCGCGGTCGCAGGGGTCGCGCACACCGCGTCCGTTCACGATTAGCACACGATCGATCACGTTCCGTGCAGACTGGGCGACACTTGGTCGTTCCCTTGCCGGGACTGTATGACCTCATGCAGAGTTCTTGGTGTCTGAATAGGAACTGGTCGGGGAGTACTCTCCCGGGGCGTCGACGACTTCTGGAGGGGGAGCACGGCATGAGCGTGACCGACAGCCCTGCCGCACGGCTGCAGGCGCTCTTCGAGGGGCACCGGCTCACGCCGACCCAGCGGCGCATCGCGCACAGCATGGTCCGGCGCGCCGCCGAGGTGCCGTTCCTGTCCAGCGTCGAGCTGGCCGAACTCGCCGGGGTCAGCCAGCCGTCGGTCACCCGCTTCGCGGTCGCCCTCGGCTTCGACGGCTACCCGGCCCTGCGCCGGCACCTGCGCGAGGTCGCGCCCGCCGAACCGGCGGACCGCCCCATCTCGGCCAACGAGTACCAGCAGGCCGTCGAGGCGGAGATCGAGAACCTGCGGCACCTGGCCGAGGCGCTCGCCGATCCCGGGCCGGTGCGGGAGGCGGGCCGCCTCCTCGCCGCCTCGCGCCCGCTGCCCGTCCTCGGGCTGCGGGCCGCGGCCTCCCAGGCCTACGGCTTCGCGTACTTCGCCCGCAAGGTCCACCCGGACGTACGGCTGCTCGACGAGGGCGGCACGATGATCCAGGACCGTATCGACGGCGCCGTACGGGCCGGGGCGTCGGCGCTGCTCTGCTTCGCGCTGCCGCGCCACCCGCGTGAGGTGGTGGACACCCTCGCCTACGCCAAGGAAGCCGGCCTGGCCGTCGTCACCGTCGCGGACTCGGCGTTCGCGCCGGTCGCCCGCCACTCCGACCTGCTGCTGCCCGCGGCCGTCGGCACCGGACTCGCCTTCGACACCGCCTGCGCGCCGATGCTGCTGGGCCGGGTGCTCCTCGAGGCCATGTGCGACGACCTGCCCGACGCGCAGGCACGGCTGGAGGAGTTCGACGCGAAGGCGGCGGCGCGCGGCCTCTTCGAGGACTGAGAGGCCCTGGGGACTGAGAGGCCCTGGGGACTGAGGGTCCCTGGGGACTGAGGGACCCGAGAGGGCTGAAGGGCCAGAGAGGGCTGAGGGACCCGAGAGGGCTGAGGCGCTCTGCGTCTGGGAGGGCCCGGGTCCGAGAGGTCTCCCCGCTGCTCTCAGACTCGTCTCACGAACGCTCGCTAGCCTCCCGCCCGGACTGATTCGAGTGTGCCGGGGCGAGAAGGAGGCAGCACGTGGCACGCGGAACGCGCGGGGACCGTGGAGGTCGGGGACTGGCCCGGGTGGCCGTCGTCGTACGGGCCGGGGCGGCACCGATGTGGTGGCTCGGGGTGGTCGCGGCAGGGGCCGGGGCGGTGCCGCCGGGGCTGACCGGGCGGCGGATCGGGGTGCTGTCGGGAGCCGTGTTGTTCCTCGTGACCGCGGCCGTCGTGGCCCTCGTCCGGCGCCGCCGCTACACCGTGCTCGCCCACGGCGCCGCCCGCGCCGGACGGCACGACGTGCTCCAGGACCGGGCGGTCACCGCCCGCGCCTGGCGCCGGGGGCACCGCTGGTGGCTGCTGCTGGCGTTCGTGGCCGCACTGGGCAGCTCCTTCGTCCTGCCGGCGGCCGGCGGCATGCTGCTGGCGGGCGCCGGGACCGGGCTGCGGCTCAAGGCCGCCTGGCTCGGGCGGCGCGAGCGGGCCGGGGACGCCCTGCTGTGGGTGCGCGTGGACTGGCTCGGCCCCGGCGGCGGGCGCCCCGCGGGCAAGGCGGTCAGGGGCTACCGCAGCACGGGCACCGCGGCGGGCGACGCGGCCCCCGGAGGTGCCCGCCGCCGCACCGCGGCCCTCGTCTAGGAGGCCCGGCGGCAGGGCGGTACGGCGCCGTACGGCTCAGACCTCCAGGTCCTCCTCGATCCGCTTCAACTGGTGGCGGGCCATCGCCAGGTTGGCCCGCTTCGCGTCCAGTACCAGGTAGAGGAAGAGGCCGTTGCCGCCGCGCCCGGCGATCAGACGGATCACGTGGTACTGGTCGGTCAGGGTGATCAGGATGTCCTCGATCTGCCCCTTGAGGCCGAGGTGTTCCATGGTGCGCATCTTGGCCCGTACGACATCGGTGTTGCCGGCGGCGGCGACGTTCAGGTCGAAGGTCTTGCTGCCGCCCATCGTGCCCAGCGCCATGCCGCTGGTGTAGTCGACGAGCGCGACCCCGGTGGCGCCCTCGATGGAGGCGAGCGCTTCCTTAAGGCAGGTCTCGGTGTTGGCCATGGCCGGTCTCTCTTTCTGCTGTCTGCTGGCTGCTTCTGTTTCTTCTGTCAGCTGTCGGTGGCGCTTCCGGTGGTGCTTCCTGTGGTGCGGGTGGCGCGTGGGGTCCTGGTCCGCGGGGCGGGGGCCCTCGCGGGCGGTTTCGCCGGTCTGGCCGGGGCTCCGGCGGGGCCGCCCGCCGCCATCGCGGCGTCGACCAGTTCGCCGATGCGCGTCCCGGCCCGGCGGCCTTCCAGGTGCAGGCGGCCGACGTTGGCGCGGTCCTCGGCGAGCAGCGTCAGCACGGCGCCGCGGCCCGCCGCGTAGGTGGCGACGTAGCCGTGCACACCCCGTACGAGCAGTTCGCGCAGTGCGCCGCGGCCGGTCAGGTCCGCCATGCGCACGGCCACGCCGAGCGCGGTCGCGGTGAGGGCGGCCAGGCCCTCCGGTTCCACGCCCGGTGTGTCGTGGGCCAGGACGAGCCCGTCGACGCTCGCGGCGAGTGCGCCGGTGAGCTGCGGGACGCGGGCTCGCAACCGCTGCAGTTCCGCCAGGATCTCGGGCTCGGCTGCCATCCGGTGTCTCCTCTCAAAGGGCCTCCAGCGCATCCCTGAGCCTCTTCAGCAGCGTGATGTGGGGGTCGACGGCGACTACCGGCTGGGTGGGACCGGTGGTTGTCACGTCGGGGGGCGTCGCGTCGGTGGTCGTCGTGGCGGTGTCCGCGGGGTTCACGGGCATCGGTCCGGTGTACGCCGGTCCGGTCGGAGTCGGTCCGGTCGGAGTCGGTCCGGGCCGCGTCCGCTCGGCGTACGCGGCCGGTGGGCCGGGCGGGGGGTCCGGCTGCTGCTGGGGCGCGACCAGGCCCGCGGCGGCCAGGCGCCGCACGTCGACCAGGGTGTGGAACGCCTGCCGCCCCAGCTCCCGGGCCAGGTCCGTGGCGGTGCGGGTGCCGTCGACCCGGTCCAGCAGGGCCTGCTGGCGAGCGGTGAGCCGCGGGGCGGCGGTGGCGGGCGTCCGCAGCAGTGGAGCGCTGTCCGGCCGGGCGTCGGGCCAGACGCGCTCCAGCAGGGCACGCCGGCGCGCGGTCTCGTGCTCCAAGGCCGCGACCGCGACCGTCGGGACGGCGCGGGGCCGGTGCGCGGTGCCGTAGCGGAAACGGCCCGGGGTGCTGCTCGGCGCGAGGACGAAGTAGGCGGCGTCGTAGAGCGCGCCGAGGTGGCACAGGTGCAGTGCGCCCTCGGGCAGGCGGCCGTCGGCCAGCAGGAGCCGCGCGGCGCCGGGGAGGCCGCCGGCCCGTGAGAGGGCGTCATGCCAGACTTCCGGGCGCAGCGTGCCGTGCGCGGTGAGCAGGACGTCCAGGCCCGGGGCCAACGGGCTCTCGGCGTATGTCACGCGGCCCTCGTCGAGGTGGAGTGTGCCGCGTTCGCGGACGAGGAGGCCGGTGGCACGCTCGGCGGCGAGGCGGGTCAGCATCGGCGAGACGCCGCCCCAGGCCCGTTCGGTGTCGGCCTTGTCCCGCACCGGCAGCGGGGGCGGGGAGGGGTGCGGGGGTGGTGCGGGGGTGTCGACCACGGTCATCCCAGCACCAGCCGCTCGGCCATCTCGCTTAGGCGTATGCGGGCCAGGGCGAGGTTGCCTTCCGCGCGGGTCAGCCACAGGTGCAGGAACACGCTGCTGTCGAAGCCGGTGTCCACGAAGCGCAGCAGGTGGTAGCTGTCCCGGTTGCTGACGATCAGGTCCTCGACCGGGGGGCGCTCATCGCCGTCGGGGCCCTCGGCGGCGGCGAACGCGCCGTGTTCCGCCGCCAGCCGGGCCAGTTCTGCGGCTTCCGCCGCGGTGGTCTCGTGGTCGCCGCCCGGGGGCTCGCCGACGGCGCCCAGGGCCAGCCCGCTCGTCCAGTCGACCAGCGCGGCGCCCCGCGCGCCGGGCAGCCGCATGGCTTCCAGTAGGCACTCGTCGATTCCGGGCACGGTCGTTCCCCTCCCGCCTGGGGTTTCGGCTGAGTGATGCCGACGCTACGCACGGTGTGCGGGGGTCATGGGGGTTACGGCATTTTCCGGTGGAACATGCGCCCGACGAACTAATGTGGGTCGGCTGACCCCCAGGAGTGACGCACCGCTCGTTCCCCGGGCGCGGGTCACCGCAGCTCCCCCCAGGGGTGAGCCTGCCGTGCGTCCCTCAGGGGTGAGCCTGCCGTGCGTCCCTCAGGGGTGAGCCACCGGACCTCCGGCGCCTCCGCGGCGCGCACCGCGCAGAACGCGGCCTTCCCGGACACCGCGCCCGCACCCCCGCCCTCACCTGCGCCCCCTCCCTCATCCGCGCCTCCACCCACCCCTTTGCCCCGCCCTCGCCCCAGCTCCCGCCCTCGCCCTCGCCCCCGTCCTGTCTCCGATCCCCGCGCACCCGTGTCGCCCCGGCAACGTATTGACTAGCTCTATTCATCGGTCCAGGATGTGAATAGAAGCCGTAACGATCCCTCGGGAGCAACCGCCAGGAGGCAGCCCCATGTCAGGACCCCGCCCTGTTCGAGCACCGCGCGGTACGGAACTGAGCGCCCTGGGATGGCAGCAGGAGGCCGCCCTGCGGATGCTGCAGAACAACCTGGACCCCGAGGTCGCCGAGCACCCCGACAAGCTCGTCGTCTACGGCGGCACCGGCAAGGCCGCCCGCGACTGGCGCTCCTTCGACGCCATGGTCCGCACCCTGCGGACCCTCAAGGCCGACGAGACCATGCTCGTCCAGTCCGGCCGCCCCGTAGGCGTCATGCAGACCCACGAGTGGGCCCCGCGCGTCCTGCTCGCCAACTCCAACCTCGTCGGCGACTGGGCCAACTGGGAGGAGTTCCGCCGCCTGGAGGCCCTCGGCCTGACCATGTACGGCCAGATGACCGCCGGCTCCTGGATCTACATCGGCACCCAGGGCATCCTCCAGGGCACCTACGAGACCTTCGCCGCCGTCGCCGCGAAGAAGTTCGGCGGGACCCTCGCCGGGACGATCACCCTGACCGCCGGCCTCGGCGGCATGGGCGGCGCCCAGCCGCTCGCCGTGACGATGAACGACGGCGTGGCGATCTGCATCGACTGCGACCCGCGCGCCATCGACCGCCGCATCGAGCACCGCTACCTCGACGTGCGGGCCGACTCCCTCGACCACGCCCTCCAGCTCGCCACCGAGGCGCGCGACCAGCGCAGGCCGCTGTCCATCGGCGTCCTCGGCAACGCCGCCGAACTGGTCCCGCAGCTCCTCGCCATGAGCGCGCCCATCGACGTCGTCACCGACCAGACGTCCGCCCACGACCCGCTGGCCTACCTGCCGGTCGGCGTCGACTTCGCGGACATGGCCGACGCCGCCGCCAAGGACCCGGCCGGCTTCACGACCCGGGCCCGGGAGTCCATGGCCCGGCACGTCGAGGCGATGGTCGGCTTCCAGGACGCCGGAGCCGAGGTCTTCGACTACGGCAACTCCATCCGCGGCGAGGCCCAACTCGCCGGGTACGAGCGCGCGTTCGCGTTCCCCGGCTTCGTCCCCGCCTACATCCGGCCGCTGTTCTGCGAGGGCAAGGGCCCCTTCCGCTGGGCCGCGCTGTCCGGCGAGGCGTCCGACATCGCCAAGACCGACAAGGCGATCCTCGACCTCTTCCCGGAGAACGAGTCCCTGGCCCGCTGGATCAAGTTGGCCGGCGAGCGCGTCCACTTCCAGGGCCTGCCCGCGCGCATCTGCTGGCTCGGCTACGGCGAGCGCGACAAGGCCGGTGAGCGCTTCAACGACATGGTCGCGAGCGGTGAACTCCAGGCACCGATCGTCATCGGCCGCGACCACCTCGACTGCGGCTCCGTCGCCTCCCCGTACCGCGAGACCGAGGCCATGCTCGACGGCTCCGACGCGATCGCCGACTGGCCGCTGCTGAACGCCATGGTGAACGTGGCCTCCGGCGCGTCCTGGGTCTCGCTGCACCACGGCGGCGGGGTCGGCATGGGGCGGTCCATCCACGCCGGTCAGGTGACGGTCGCCGACGGCACGGCGCTGGCGGGCGAGAAGATCCGCCGGGTGCTGACCAACGACCCCGGCATGGGTGTCATCCGGCATGTGGACGCCGGGTACGACATCGCCGAGTCGGTGGCCGCCGAGCGGGGCGTGCGCGTGCCGATGCGCGAGGGTGAGGGCGCGTGACCGTGCCGGAGGCCGGGCCCGGCGGCCCGCGACCCGGGCCGTCCTGCCAGGAGATGCGGACCGGGCAGTCCTTCCACGAGATGTGGCGCGATCTCGCCCCCATCGGACGGCACGCCGAGTCCGGCGGCTACCGCCGCTTCGCCTGGACGCCGGCCGACGCCGAGTGCCGGGCCTGGTTCGAGGAGCAGGCCCGCTCGCGCGGGCTCTCCTACGAGCTGGACCGCAACGGCAACCAGTGGGCCTGGCTCGGCGACCCGGCCGCCGGGGACGCCGTCGTGGCCGGATCGCACCTGGACTCCGTGCCCGACGGCGGCGCCTTCGACGGGCCCCTCGGGGTGGTGTCGGCCTTCGCCGCGCTCGACGAACTGCGCCGCAGGGGAGCCCGGTTCGGCAAGCCCCTCGCCGTCGTCAACTTCGGCGACGAGGAGGGCGCCCGGTTCGGGCTCGCCTGTGTCGGCTCGCGGCTGACCGCCGGGCAGCTCACCGTCGAGCAGGCGCACCGGCTCACCGACGGCGACGGGACCACGCTGCCCAGGGCCATGGAGGCCGCCGGCTACGACCCGGACGCCATCGGCCCGGACCCGGAGCGCCTCGCCCGCATCGGCGCCTTCGTCGAACTCCACGTCGAACAGGGCCGTGCCCTGGACCTGACCGGCGACCCGGTCGGCGTGGCCAGCGCGATCTGGCCGCACGGGCGGTGGCGGTTCGACTTCCGGGGCGAGGCCAACCACGCGGGCACCACCCGGCTGGCCGACCGGCGCGACCCGATGCTGTCGTACGCCGAGACGGTGCTCGCCGCCCGCCGCGAGGCCGAACTCGCCGGTGCCGTCGCCACCTTCGGCAAGATCGCCGTGGAGCCGAACGGTGTCAACGCGATCCCGTCCCTGGTGCGCGGCTGGCTCGACTCCCGCGCCGCCGACCAGGCCACCCTGGACACCGTGGTCACCGCCGTGGAGAAGGCGGCGCGCGCGTACGCGGGGGCGCACGGGATCGACCTCGACGTGGTCCGTGAGTCCTTCACACCCGTCGTCGAGTTCGACCACGCCCTGCGCGACGAACTCGCCCGCATCCTCGGCCACGACACCGACCTGAAGGTGCCCGTCCTCGGCACGGGCGCCGGACACGACGCCGGCATCCTGGCCGGGAGCGTTCCGACCGCCATGCTGTTCGTGCGCAACCCCACCGGTGTCTCGCACTCCCCGGCCGAGTTCGCCGCCGAGGACGACTGCGTGGCCGGGGTGCGTGCCCTCGCCGACGTACTGGAAGGACTGGCCCGCACGTGACCACCACCGAGCGGACACGGACGTACTGGCTGGAGCACGCCTGGCTCGGCACCCACGTCGAGCCGGGCGTGGCACTCGACGTGCGCGACGGTCGCATCGCGGCCGTCCGCACGGGCGTGGCCGCCCCGCCGCCGGGCGCCGAACCGCTGCGGGGGCTCACGATCCCCGGCCTCGCCAACGCGCACAGCCACGCCTTCCACCGGGCCCTGCGCGGCACCGTCCAGGTCGGCTCCGGCACGTTCTGGACCTGGCGCGAGGTCATGTACGCCACCGCCGACCGGCTCACTCCGGACACCTACCACGCGCTGGCCCGCGCGGTGTACGCCGAGATGGCGCTCGCCGGGATCACCGCCGTCGGCGAGTTCCACTACGTCCACCACGCCCCGGGCGGCGCCCGCTACACCGACCCGAACGCGATGGGCGAGGCCCTGATCGAGGCCGCCGCCGAAGCCGGGATCCGCATCACCCTCCTGGACACCTGCTATCTCTCCGCCGGCTTCGGGCAGCCGCCCGACGAACACCAGCTCCGCTTCTCGGACACGACCGCCGAGGCCTGGGCCGAACGCTGTTCACTTCTCAAGGAACGGGACCACGCGCGGATCGGCGCGGCCGTCCACTCGGTGCGGGCCGTGCCCGCGCGGGAGCTGGCCACGGTGGCCCGCTGGGCCGAGGGGCGGCGGGCCCCGCTCCACGTCCACCTCTCCGAGCAGACCGCCGAGAACGACGCCTGCCTGCACGCCCACGGCTGCACCCCCACCCGCCTGCTGGCCGACCACGGTGTCCTCGGCCCGCGCACCACCGGCGTGCACAACACACACCTCACCGAGGACGACATCGCCCTGCTCGGCACCACCGGCACCGGCACCTGCATGTGCCCGACCACCGAGCGGGACCTCGCCGACGGCATCGGCCCGGCCCCCGCCCTCCAGCGCGCCGGGTCGCCCCTCAGCCTCGGCTCCGACAGCCACGCCGTCGTCGACCTGCTCGAAGAGGCCCGCGCGATGGAGCTGAACGAACGGCTGCGCACCCGCACCCGGGGCCACTGGACCGCGGCGGCCCTGCTGCGCGCGGCCGGCGAGGACGGTCACGCCGCCCTCGGCTGGGACGACGCGGGCAGCCTCACCACCGGCGCCCTCGCCGACTTCACGACGATCGCGCTGGACTCGGTCAGGACAGCGGGCCCGCTGCCCCGGCTGGGCGCCGAGACGGCCGTATTCGCCGCGAGCGCGGCGGACGTGCGCCATACCGTCGTGGGCGGACGTCACGTCGTACGCGACGGGGCCCACGCACTCGTCCCCGACGTGCCGTCGCAGCTGGCCGCGGCCGTCGAAGCCCTGCGCGGCTGAACCCCACCGTCACCCCCGAGGACGCCATGAGCAGCACGAACACCGGCACCAGCACCGTCATCACCGACATCGCCGTACTCGTCACCAACGACCCCTCCCTCGGCGACGGCTCCCCTCTCGGACTGGTCCGGGACGCGGCCGTCGTCATCGAAGGCGACCGCGTCGTGTGGACCGGTGAATCAAGCAAAGCACCCGCCACTGACAACCGGGTCGACGCGGGCGGCCGGGCGGTGCTCCCGGGCTTCGTGGACTCCCACTCCCACCTGGTCTTCGCGGGCGACCGCACCGAGGAGTTCAACGCCCGGATGTCCGGCCGGGCCTACAGCGCGGGCGGCATCCGCACCACGGTCGCGGCCACCCGTGCCGCCACCGACGCGGAACTGGAGGCCAACCTCGCCCGGCACCTCGCCGAGGCCCTGCGGCAGGGCACGACCACGTTCGAGACGAAGTCCGGGTACGGCCTGACCGTCGCCGACGAGTCCCGCGCCCTGCGCATCGCCGCCGCGCACACCGACGAGGTCACCTACCTGGGCGCCCACATCGTCTCCCCGGACTACGCCGACGACCCGGCCGCCTACGTGGCCCTGGTCACCGGCGAGATGCTGGACGCCTGCGCGCCGCACGCCCGCTGGATCGACGTCTTCTGCGAGAAGGGCGCCTTCGACGGCGACCAGGCCCGCGCGATCCTCACCGCCGGCCGCGCGAAGGGCCTGCACCCGCGCATTCACGCCAACCAGCTGTCCTACGGCCCCGGTGTGCAGCTCGCCGTCGAACTGGACGCGGCCAGCGCCGACCACTGCACCCACCTGACGGACGCCGACGTCGACGCGCTCGCGCACAGCGACACCGTCGCCACGCTGCTGCCCGGCGCGGAGTTCTCCACCCGTGCCCAGTGGCCCGACGCCCGGCGCCTGCTGGACGCCGGGGCCACGGTCGCCCTGTCCACCGACTGCAACCCGGGCTCGTCGTACACGTCCTCGGTGCCGTTCTGCGTCGCGCTCGCCGTACGGGACATGGGCATGACCCCCGACGAGGCGGTCTGGTCGGCGACGGCGGGCGGGGCGGCGGCCCTGCGCCGCACCGACGTGGGGCGCCTGACGCCCGGTGCCCGCGCCGACCTGCTCGTCCTGGACGCGCCGAGCCACGTCCACCTGGCCTACCGTCCGGGCGTACCCCTGGTGAGCCAGGTGTGGCGACGCGGCGTGCGCGAGGTCTGAACGGCGGAAGCCGAAAAACACGCGAGGTCTGAACGGCGGAAGCCCGAAAAACACGAGCGACGGCCGGGCAAGGGGAACCGGCCCCCCGCGCGGGGGGCCGGGCCGGCGGTCACTCCTCGACCGTCAGCCCCTTGCGCAGCCGTACCAGCGTGCGCGACAGCAGCCGTGACACGTGCATCTGCGAGATGCCCAGCTCCTCGCCGATCTCCGACTGGGTCATGTTGGCGACGAACCGCAGGGACAGGATCTTCCGGTCCCGCGAGGGGAGTTCGGCGATCAGCGGCTTCAACGACTCGACGTACTCGATGCCTTCGAGCCCGTGGTCCTCGTAGCCGATGCGGTCCGCGAGGGCACCCTCGGAGTCGTCGTCCTCCGGCTGGGCGTCCAGCGACGAGGCGGTGTACGCGTTGGACGCCGCCATGCCCTCCACCACCTCGTCCGCGGTCAGCCCGAGGTGGTGGGCCAGCTCCGCCACGGTGGGGGCGCGGTCGAGGCGCTGGGCCAGTTCGTCACCGGCCTTGGCCAGGTCGAGCCGCAGCTCCTGCAGCCGGCGCGGCACGCGCACGGACCACGAGGTGTCCCGGAAGAAGCGCTTGATCTCGCCGATGATGGTTGGCATCGCGAAGGTGGGGAACTCGACGCCGCGGGAGAGTTCGAAGCGGTCGATCGCCTTGATCAGGCCGATGGTGCCGACCTGGATGATGTCCTCCATCGGCTCGCTGCGGGAGCGGAAGCGGGAGGCGGCGAACTTGACCAGCGCCAGGTTGAGTTCGACGAGGGTGTTGCGCACGTACGCGTACGCGTGGGTGCCTTCTTCGAGGACTTCGAGGCGCTCGAAGAGGGTCTTGGACAGGGCCCGGGCGTCGTCCGGGGCCACTTCGTCGTACGGGGGGATGTCGGGGAGCCCGGCCAGCGCGGCGGACGGATCGGCGGCCGGGGCGGCCCGCTCGGCGCATACGTCGTCTTCGAGGTCGACGGGTTCGAGGGGATGCGGGTGGTCCGGAGGGAGTGTCGACGTCGCCGTCTGGGTATGCGAGGCGTCGAGCCGGGGTGACATGATGTCCTCCATCGTTCTCGGCATATGGCTGCCGAAGCCAGTTCGTGCACTGCGGTGTGCGGCGCCTCCAAAGCCGGCCGTGTCGGTTACGTGTCCCTACTAGCCCTACCCGCTTTCCCGACGCAATCGCAAGTGCGTTCTGTGGGGATATGTCCGTTTGTGTGCGGTTGTTCGGGTGTCGGAGAGGTCGGGGAAGGCGTAGTGTTCGAGGGCGTCAGTCAGCAGCCAAGACTCCGGGAGTGAGAGACGGCATGGACCGCGGGACGGTCGGCAGCGCACAGTCGGGCCGGCTTCTGGTGGAGGTGCGGCAAGAGGGCTTCAGTGCTGTCGTGACACCGGCGGGCGAACTGGACCACCACACGGCCGACCTGCTGCGCGAGCCGCTCGAAGAATGTGTGGACAAGGGGCGCTCGCGCCTGGTGGTGGACTGCTCCCGACTGGAGTTCTGCGATTCCACGGGGCTCAACGTGCTGCTGGGGGCGCGCCTGAAGGCGGAGGCGGCCGGGGGAGGTGTGCACCTCGCGGGGATGCTGCCTGTGGTGGCGCGCGTGTTCGAGATCACAGGGGCGGACGCGGTCTTCACCGTGCACGCCACGCTCGAGGACGCCTTGGCCGCCGAGACCGAGGGGACCGGTCAGTCCGGCGGGACCGGCACGACCGACGAGAACGGCTGAGACCGACGGCTGTGCCGTCATCGTGTCTTCTTCCGTGCTCCTTCCGCTTCCGTACCCCTTCCGCGCGGCCGCGCGGCACTCTGCGGAATCCTTCCGGCCGGATCGCCGGGCGCCGCGCACCGCGTGCCGCAAAACGGGGGGTGTTCCATGGGATCGGTCGGGCAGGAGTCATCCTGAAACGGATCGACCGATGGTGTCCCGGTCATGTACGAACGTGGTGACTTTTGAATCGTGAACTGGTGAATCGGTGAGGTGAAGCGCTGATGAGCACCACCCGGCCTTGTTCGCCGGGCGACCATGGCCCGGAGCCCAGCGGCGCTTCCGGGGCGTCCGAGGGGGACGTGCCGGCCGACGACGCCCCCGCAGGGGGTGCGGCGGCCGTGCCGGCGAACCCGTCGGGAGGCCGCCAGGTCCGCAGACTGAGCTTCGACGACGTGAGTGGCGTCGTGCCGCTCGCCCGTGACTTCGCGCGCCAGGCGCTGTACGCGTGGGGCTGGCTGCCCGCCGCGACCGCCGACCGGCGCGCCGCCGCCGAGGACGTCCTCCTCGTCGTCTCCGAGCTGGTCACCAACGCCTGCCTGCACGCCGAGGGCCCGGACCGGATGGAGATCACCTGTGACAACAAGGTGATCCACATCGAGGTCTCCGACCGGGGATCCGGCCAGCCGGCCCCGCGGACCCCGCACCGCGCGGGCCGCCCCGGCGGCCACGGCATGTTCATCGTCCAGCGCCTGTGCCTCGACTGGGGCGTGGTACGCGTCCCCGGCGTCGCCGGCAAGAAGGTCTGGGCGGAGCTGGGCGCACCGGCGTAACGGCGGGCGCCTGCGGGGCGGGACCGCTGAGGCACGTCCGCGCGGGCCGCTCCCGCGGCTCCCGCCGGCCGCCCCGGAACGCCGTGGCACCGACCGCAGCCCGGGCCAAGGCGCCGTACGCTCCGTCGTCCGCTCCGCTCCCCGCACGGTGAGATCCCGCCCCGCACGGTGATCCCTCCCTGCACGGCGAGGTCTCTCCCCGCACGGCGAGACCGCCCCCAGCACGGCGGGCGAGATCGCTCCCCCGCACGGTGACGTCGCCCCCGACACGGTGAGGCCGCGTCCCGCATGGCGAGGCCCCGCGCTCCCTCACCCTCCCCGCGAACCAGAAAGCCGCCGCACCCTCCCGGATGCGGCGGCTCCCGGTGTCAACCGGGGGCGGCGTCAGCGGACGTCGCCCATGAGTTCCTTGACCCGCTTGCGGTACATCCACACCGCGATACCGGCGACGACCGCGAGCGCCGCCTCCAGCGCGACGATGCCCGTCTTGTCGAGGTTGACGTTGGCGATGGAGAGCAGACCGGTCGTCGCGTCACCGGCGCTGACGGCCAGGAACCAGACGCCCATCATCTGCGAGGCGTACTTGGCGGGCGCCATCTTCGTGGTGACCGACAGGCCGACCGGGGAGAGGGCCAGCTCACCGACGGTCTGGACGAAGTAGATCGCCACCAGCCACAGCGCCGCCGCCTTGTGACCGCCGTCGGCGATGCCCAGCGGGACGAGGAAGAGGAAGAAGGACGCGCCGATCAGCACCAGGCCCATCGCGAACTTGACCGCGGTGCTCGGCTCCTTGCCCCGCCGGGCCAGCGCCAGCCACGCCCAGGCGAAGACCGGCGCCAGCGCCATGATCATGACCGGGTTGACCGACTGGTACCAGGAGACCGGGAACTGCCAGCCGAAGACGCTGTTCTCCGCCGACTTCTCGGCGAACAGCGACACCGTCGAGCCGCCCTGGTCGTAGATCATCCAGAAGACGGCCGCGGCGACGAAGAACCAGATGTACGCGCTCATCTTGGACTGCTCGGCCCGGTCGAGGTCCTTGTCCCGCTTGATGCGGGCGATGACCAGGACGGGGATGATCACACCGGCGAGCGTGAGCGGGACCATCAGCCAGTTCAGGGTGTAGACGCCCGAGAAGCCGACGATCGCGTAGAAGACGATGGCCACGCCCGCCCACACGGCGGCCTTGGTCAGCGTGGACCGCTTCTCCTCGGCGCTCATCGGCGTGGGCACGATGTCCGAGCGCGAGCTGAGGTGGCGCGAGCCGAGCAGGAACTGGGCCAGGCCCAGCGCCATGCCGAGCGCGGCGAGCGCGAAGCCGAAGTGCCAGTTGACCCTCTCGCCGATGGTGCCGATGGACAGCGGGGCGAAGAAGGCACCCAGGTTGATGCCGATGTAGAAGAGCGTGAAGCCGCCGTCACGGCGCGGGTCGTCGGCGCCCTTGTAGAGGTGGCCGACCATCGTGGAGATGTTGGACTTCAGCAGGCCCGAACCGATGGCGACGAGACCGAGCCCGGCGAAGAAGCTGCCGCTCCAGGGCAGCGCCAGGGTCACGTGTCCCAGCATGATGACGGCGCCGGCCACGGCGACGGTCTTGCGCGGGCCGAGGAGCCGGTCGGCGACCCAGCCACCCGGCATCGCCAGCAGGTACACCAGGGACAGGTAGACCGAGTAGATCGCGGTCGCGGTGGCCGCGTTCATGTGCAGGCCGCCCGGTGCCACCAGGTACAGCGGGAGCAGGGCCTTCATGCCGTAGTAGGAGAAACGCTCCCACATCTCGGTCATGAAGAGAGTGGCCAGGCCGCGGGGGTGGCCGAGGAAGGTTTTCTCGGAACCGGGGGTGCCCGGGCGGACCGAGTCCTTCGTCAGGCTGGACGCCATGGTCGTTCCTTGCTGATCGGGACGCGCCACGGCGAGCCGGTGCGCGCCCGGTGGGGGGCTGGCCGGCACCGGCAGGACCTGTCGTCCACCCCACGCCCAGGGGAGTACGCCCCGGGTCTCGGAGCGAGGGACGGCGGCCACCGGGATCCACGCCTCGCGACGCGGCGATGCGTCCAGTGAGGCCCGGCCCTAGGTCATTCCTTTCGAGGCCGGGGAGAACCGGCCCGCACGCAAAAGGGACCCTCAGCGTCGAACGAGCGCCAAAGGTCCGCTGCGTGCTACAGGCGTTCAACTCACCATACGGCAGGACAGTGCCCGATATGGAAGGACTTGAGACGCGGATCACAGGAAATGAGGGAACCGCGCAGGCCCTCTCGAAGGTTTATTCAGGGATCGCATCCCAGGTCAGGGGCCTGACACGGATGAGGTGAAAGGTTCGTGACCGCGACCGCGGGAAGGGCGCGACCATAGCGCCGGAAAGTAAGAGCGCCGGACGTCGATCACACCGCAGGCCACCCCAGCGGGTGCCGCGGGCGGACTACCATCACCCCATGACCCGTGTACTGCTCGCCGAGGACGACGCGTCCATCTCGGAGCCGCTGGCCCGCGCACTGCGCCGGGAAGGTTACGAGGTCGAGGTGCGTGAGGACGGACCCACCGCGCTCGACGCCGGAATGCAGGGCGGTGTCGACCTGGTCGTGCTGGACCTCGGCCTGCCCGGCATGGACGGCCTGGAGGTCGCCCGCCGGCTGCGTGCCGAGGGCCACACCGTGCCCATCCTGATCCTGACCGCGCGCGCCGACGAGGTCGACACGGTCGTCGGCCTGGACGCGGGCGCCGACGACTACGTCACCAAGCCGTTCCGGCTCGCCGAACTCCTCGCCCGGGTCCGGGCCCTGCTGCGGCGCGGCGCCGCCGAGCCGCAGCAGCCGCCGGCCACGCACGGCGTGCGCATCGACGTCGAGTCCCACCGCGCCTGGATGGGCGACGAGGAACTCCAGCTCACCGCCAAGGAGTTCGACCTCCTGAGGGTGCTGGTCCGGGACGCGGGCCGGGTCGTCACCCGCGACCAGTTGATGCGCGAGGTCTGGGACACCACCTGGTGGTCGTCGACCAAGACCCTCGACATGCACATCTCCTGGCTGCGCAAGAAGCTCGGCGACGACGCGGCCAACCCCCGCTACATCGCCACCGTGCGGGGCGTGGGTTTCCGCTTCGAGAAGAGCTGAGTCCGCCGGGAAGAGCCGAGTCCGCCGTGCGGGCCCCCTGGGCCCGGGCACCGTCAGGTAAGAGGTCATGCGCCGTCGACTGATCCAGTCCACGCTCGCCGTGGTGCTCGTCGTGATCGCCGTCTTCGGCCTCTCCCTGGTGATCGTGGAGACCCGCACGATCAGCAACAGCGCGCAGGAGCGGGTGGACTCCGAGGCGCTGCGGCTGGCCAGCATCGTCGACAGCAGGCTGCTCGGCGACGAGACCGTCAACGCCGAGATCCTGGGCGAACAGGTGGCCGCGGGCCAGTACGCCGTGATCGGCATTCCCGGGCACCCGCCGATCGAGGTCGGCACCAGGCCCTCCGGCGACGTCATCCACTCCACCGCCCAGGGCGAGCAGGGCGAGACCGTGCGCATGGAGGAGCCCCGGTCCTCCGTCACCCGCGAGGTCGGCCGGACGCTGCTGATCATCGGCCTGGTCGCGCTGCTCGCGGTGGTGGCCGCGGTACTGCTCGCGATCCGCCAGGCCAACCGGCTCGCGTCCCCGCTGACCGACCTCGCCGAGACCGCCGAACGGCTCGGTTCCGGCGACCCGCGGCCCCGCCACAAGCGCTACGGCGTGCCCGAGCTGGACCGGGTGGCCGACGTGCTGGACGGCTCCGCCGAACGCATCGCCCGGATGCTGACCGCCGAACGGCGCCTGGCCGCCGACGCCTCCCACCAGCTGCGCACCCCGCTGACCGCGCTGTCCATGCGCCTGGAGGAGATCACCCTCACCGACGACCCGGACACGGTGAAGGAGGAGGCGAACGTCGCGCTGACCCAGGTCGAGCGGCTGACGGACGTGGTGGAACGCCTGCTGACGAACTCCCGCGACCCGCGCACCGGCTCCGCCGTCTCCTTCGACCTGGACGAGGTCATCCAGCAGCAGATCGCCGAGTGGCGCCCGGCCTACCGCAGCGCGGGCCGGGCGATCGTCAGCTCGGGCAAGCGGCACCTCCAGGCCGTGGGTACGCCGGGCGCGGTCGCACAGGTCCTGGCCGCGCTGATCGAGAACTCGCTCATGCACGGCGGCGGCACGGTGGCGCTGCGCACCCGCGTCACCGGCAACCAGGCGGTCGTGGAGGTCACCGACGAGGGACCCGGCGTCCCCGCCGACCTCGGCGCCCGCATCTTCGAGCGGACGATCAGCGGCCGCAACTCCACCGGCATCGGCCTCGCCGTCGCCCGCGATCTGGCGGAGGCCGACGGCGGCCGTCTGGAACTGCTCCAGGCCCAGCCCCCGGTCTTCGGCCTGTTCCTCTCCCGCACGCCCCCGCTGAAGAGGTCGGCCGAGGAGCAGCCGACGGTGCGGTAGCGGGGCTCAGCGGTGAGCCCGGCTCAGGCCGGCGCGGCTCAGGCCGACCCGACTCCGGCCGGCGCGGCTCAGCGGAAGGCGTCGGTGCGGGCCTTCTTCGTCTCCGCCCGGTGCCCCGCCTGCGCCCGGCTCGTCCGCGGGGCCGTCTCGCCGGCCACGGGCATGGCGCGGAAGACCCAGGAGCGGTACGACCAGAAGCGGAACAGGGTCGCGATGCCGATGCCGAGGAACTTGAAGACGTTGCTCTGCAGCGGGCTGTCCCAGCCGAAGCCGTACGTCGCCAGGTAGAGCACACCGTTCTCGATCACCAGACCGATGGCGCTGAACAGCAGGAACAGGGTCAGTTCCTTGGTGCGCCCGCTCTTGTCGCGGTCCCGGTAGGTGAAGTAGCGGAAGCCGATGTAGTTGAAGACGATCGACACGATCGTGGCGATGACGCTCGCCCGCACCACCTGGAGGTCGGTCGCGTGCCGCACCAGGTTGAACACGAGCAGGTTGACCAGCAGCCCCGCTCCGCCCACGGCGCCGAACTTGGCGACCTCCCGCCAGGCCCGTCGCACGCGCCGCAGGAGCGCGCTTCGGGGCGCCGGTGGCGCCGATCGGTGCCCCGAGGAACCATGTTCCATGGTCGTGCAGGCCCCCGTCCGGGTCGGTGTCGGTCAACCCGCCCATGCTATCCAGCGCGAGCGGGTGGCGCCCGCGCACCGGGCGCGGGCGGAGAAGCGGGTCGCGCGACCGGTACGGGGCGCGGAATCCGGCCGCCGTGGCGCGGCCGATACCCTAGGGGCGTGACGTTCCCGGTAGTCGGCATGGTCGGCGGTGGCCAGCTCGCTCGTATGACACACGAGGCGGGCATCCCGCTCGGCATCAGGTTCAAGCTTCTCAGTGACACCCCCCAGGACTCGGCGGCGCAGGTCGTGAGCGATGTCGTCATCGGCGACTACCGCGATCTGGAGACGCTGCGGGCCTTCGCGCGGGGCTGCGACGTGATCACCTTCGATCACGAACACGTGCCCACCGAGCACCTGCGCGCGCTGGAGGCGGACGGCATCCCCGTCCGCCCCGGCCCCGACGCGCTGGTGCACGCCCAGGACAAGGGGGTGATGCGCGCGAAACTCGACGCGCTCGGCGTGCCCTGCCCGCGGCACCGGATCGTGACCGATCCGGCCGATGTCGCGGCCTTCGCGGCGGAAGGGGAGGGCTTCCCGGTCGTGCTCAAGACCGTGCGCGGCGGGTACGACGGCAAGGGCGTGTGGGTGGTGGACTCCGTCGAGGAGGCCGCCGATCCCTTCCGCGCCGGCGTTCCCGTCCTCGCCGAGGAGAAGGTCGACTTCGTCCGCGAGCTGGCGGCCGACGTCGTACGCTCCCCGCACGGCCAGGCCGTCGCCTACCCGGTGGTGGAGTCCCGGCAGGTGAACGGCGTCTGCGACACCGTGATCGCCCCGGCCCCCGACCTGGACGAGGCCCTGGCACTGCGCGCCGAGGAGATGGCCCTGCGCATCGCCAAGGAACTGGGCGTCGTCGGCCACCTCGCCGTCGAGCTGTTCCAGACCCGCGACGGCCGCATCCTGGTCAACGAACTGGCGATGCGCCCGCACAACTCCGGCCACTGGTCGATGGACGGCGCGATCACCTCGCAGTTCGCCAACCACGTCCGCGCCGTCCTCGACCTGCCGCTCGGCGACCCGCGCCCGCGCGCCCCCTGGACGGTCATGGTCAACGTCCTCGGCGGCGACTACCCGGACATGTACTCGGCGTACCTGCACTGCATGGCGCGTGACCCCCAGCTCAAGATCCACATGTACGGCAAGGACGTGAAGCCCGGCCGGAAGGTCGGACACGTCAACACCTACGGCGACGACCTGGACGACGTGCTGGAGCGCGCCCGTCACGCAGCCGGCTACCTGAGAGGCACGATCACCGAATGAGCCCAGTTGTTGGCATCGTCATGGGGTCGGACTCCGACTGGCCCGTCATGGAGGCCGCCGCGAAGGCGCTCGACGAGTTCGAGATCGCCTACGAGGTCGACGTCGTCTCCGCGCACCGGATGCCGCACGAGATGATCAGCTACGGCGAGCAGGCGGCCGGGCGCGGGCTCAAGGCGGTCATCGCCGGCGCGGGCGGCGCCGCCCACCTGCCCGGCATGCTCGCCTCCGTGACCCCGCTGCCGGTGATCGGTGTGCCGGTGCCGCTGAAGTACCTGGACGGCATGGACTCGCTGCTGTCGATCGTGCAGATGCCGGCCGGGGTGCCGGTCGCCACCGTCTCGGTCGGCGGCGCGCGCAACGCGGGCCTGCTCGCCGCGCGCATCCTGGCCGCGCACGACGAGGACCTGCTGGCCCGGATGCGGGAGTTCCAGCAGGACCTCAACGACCAGGCCACCGAGAAGGGCAAGCGGCTGCGCGCCAAGGTCGAGGGCTCGGCCGGCTTCGGCTTCGGCACGGGGAAGTGAGCGCGGTGAGCCGACTGGAACAGGCCCGGGAGCTGCTGCGCGAGTTCCCGGTCGTCGACGGCCACAACGACCTGCCCTGGGCGCTGCGCGAACAGGTCCGCTACGACCTCGGCGCCCGCGACATCGCCGGCCACCAGGACGCCCACCTGCACACCGACATCCCCCGGCTGCGCGCCGGCGGTGTCGGCGCGCAGTACTGGTCGGTGTACGTCCGCTCGGACCTGCCCGACGCGGTCCCGGCGACGCTGGAGCAGATCGACTGCGTACGGCAGCTGCTCGCCCGCTATCCGCAACACCTGGCCCCGGCGCTGACCGCCGCCGACATGGAGGCGGCCCGCGGGCAGGGCCGTATCGCCTCCCTGATGGGCGCGGAGGGCGGCCACTCCATCGCCGACTCGCTGGGCACGCTGCGGGGCCTGTACGCGCTCGGCGTGCGCTACCTGACCCTCACCCACAACGACAACGTGGCGTGGGCGGACTCCGCGACGGACGAGCCCGGCGTGGGCGGCCTGTCGGCCTTCGGCCGGGAGGTGGTCCGCGAGATGAACCGCCTGGGCATGCTGGTCGACCTGTCCCATGTGGCCGCGACGACCATGCGGGACGCGCTGGACACCTCGGCGGCCCCGGTGATCTTCTCGCACTCCTCCGCCCGGGCGGTCTGCGACCACCCGCGCAACATCCCGGACGACGTCCTCGAACGCCTGCCCGCCAACGGGGGCATGGCCATGGTGACGTTCGTGCCGAAGTTCGTGCTCCAGGCCGCCGTCGACTGGACCGCCGCCGCGGACGAGAACATGCGTGCGCACGGCCTGCACCACCTCGACACCACCGAGGAGGGCATGAAGGTCCACCGGGCCTTCGAGGAGTCGAACCCGCGTCCGATCGCGACCGTCGCCACCGTCGCCGACCACCTCGACCACATGCGCGAGGTGGCCGGCGTCGACCACCTCGGCATCGGCGGCGACTACGACGGCACGGCCTTCACCCCCGACGGCCTGGACGACGTCTCCGGCTACCCCCGCCTCGTCGCCGAGCTGCTCGACCGGGGCTGGTCGAAGACCGACCTGGCCAAGCTGACCTGGCAGAACGCGGTACGGGTCCTGGGCGCCGCCGAGGACGTCGCCCGCGACCTCCAGGCCACCCGGGCCCCGTCGAACGCGACGATCGGGGAACTGGACGGCTGAGGAGTGGTACCGGAAACCGGTACCTTGTTGGTACTGTTTGCCGGTACCAGTGACGCGTGAGAGAGGCGGCGGCAGATGACCATAAGCGCCAGTGAGGCCCGCCGGGACCTGTTCCCCCTCATCAAGCGTGTCAACGACGACCACACGCCCGTACACATCAGCTCCAAGGGCGGGGACGCCGTCCTCATGTCCGCCGAGGACTACGAGTCCTGGCAGGAGACCGTGTATCTCCTGCGGTCCCCGGCGAACGCCCGGCGGCTCATGGAGGCGGTCGCCCGGGACCGCGCCGGATCGGCCGGCGTCAGCAGGACCCTGGAGGAGCTGCAGGCGCTGGCGGGCGACGAGTGAGGAGCGTCCACTTCGACCCGGACGGCTGGGAGGACTTCCTCTTCTGGCTCGCTTCGGACCGCAGGATGGCCCGTCGGATCACCCGTCTGATCGGAGAAGTCCAGCGCACGCCCTTCAACGGCATCGGCAAGCCCGAACCGCTGAAGGGCGACCTGACCGGCTACTGGTCCCGCCGGATCGACGACGAGCACCGGCTCGTGTACCGGGCGGACGACAAGGAAGTGAAGATCCTCAAGGCCCGCTACCACTACAGCGACTGACCGGAGCCGGTCAGCCGGCGCAGAGGCAGAACGGGTGCCCGGCCGGGTCGGCGTAAACCCGGAAGCCCCTGGCGCCCTGGTGGGCCAGCGGCTTCGCGCCGAGCGCGAGGACGCCCTCCTCGGCCGCGTCCAGGTCCTCGACGTCCAGGTCGAGGTGCAACTGCTGCGAGGCGTCGGCGGCGGGCCACTTCGGCGGCACGAACCCGGACGCCTTCTGGAAGGCGAGCGCCGGACCGCCCGGCACCTTGAGGTCGATCCAGTCGCCCTCGCCCTCGACGGTCCCGCCGAGCACCTCGGCGTAGAAACCGGCGAGCGCGCGCGGGTCGGGACAGTCCAGTACGACGACACCCAGCTTGGCGAGAGCCATGACTTCCTCCAGGACGCAGTAGGAGTTACCTGTAGGTGCGGGTAACCAGTAACCGTTACCGTATGCTCGCCGATTACCGGTAACCGCGCAATCGCTTTGCGAGGTACCGTCGCTGCCATGAGTGAGACATCGCCCGCGCCCGGCGGCCTGGCGCTGGTCGAGTCCCTGGTCAACACTTTGGACATCGAGGCGGCCGCCGACTCGCTCGACACGGCCGACGGCCGCGCCCGCTTCGGGATCGGCGAGGCGGAAGTGCCCCAGGCGCGCGAGCTGCGCGAGTCCCTGCGGGCCGCACTGCTCGCGCACGCCGGCCATCCCGCGCACCGCCCGGTGACGCCCCTCGGCCGGCTGCTGGCGCGGGCCCCGCTGCTCGTCGCCGTCGACGACCGGGACGGCACCGCCGGCCTCGCCCCCTTCGACACCGGGCCGCTGCTCTCCCGTGTCGCCGCCGCCGTCGCCGAGGCGCTGGTCGCGGGCACCTGGATGCGCCTGAAGGCGTGCGAGGCCGGCACCTGCCACTGGGCGTACTACGACCGCAGCCCGGCCGGCCGCCGCCGCTGGTGCTCGATGCAGGTGTGCGGGGCGCGCGCGAAGATGCGCCGGTACCGGGCCAGGGAGCCGTGAGCACCCCCGCGGTGGTGCGAGAATGCGGGAAGACGCCGGTTCGGCCGACTGAGCCTCGGCCGAACCGGCGTCGCCCGCAGGGGCCCGCGCCGCTACGCCGTCGGGCGTCCCATCGCCCGGTACGTCCACCCGGCCCGCCGCCACAGCTCGGCGTCGAGCGCGTTGCGTCCGTCGAGGACCAGCCGGGCCGCCGCGACCTCGCCCAGCTCGGCCGGGTCCAGCTCGCGGAACTGCCGCCACTCGGTCAGGTGCAGGACCGCGTCGGCGCCCCGGACCGCCTCCAGCGCCGAGTCGGCGTACCCGAGCGTCGGGAAGAGACGGCGCGCGTTGTCCATGCCCTTGGGATCGTGGACGGTCACCTGTCCGCCCTGGAGGTGGATCTGCCCGGCCACGTTGAGCGCGGGCGAGTCCCGCACGTCGTCCGAGTCCGGCTTGAACGTGGCGCCCAGCACCGCGATCCGCTTGCCGAGGAACGGCCCGCCGCCCAGCGCCTGCCGGGTCAGCTCGACCATCCGGCCGCGCTGGCGCATGTTGATCGAGTCGATCTCGCGCAGGAAGGTCAGCGCCTGGTCGGCGCCCAGCTCACCGGCGCGCGCCATGAACGCGCGGATGTCCTTGGGCAGGCAGCCGCCGCCGAAGCCGATCCCGGCGCGCAGGAACTTCCGGCCGATCCGGTCGTCGTACCCGATGGCCTCCGCCAGCTTGGCGACGTCGCCGTCCGCGGCCTCGCACACCTCCGCCATGGCGTTGATGAAGGAGATCTTCGTGGCCAGGAAGGAGTTCGCGGAGGTCTTCACCAGCTCGGCGGTGGGGAAGTCGGTGACGACGAAGGGGGAGCCCTCGGCGACCGGCGCGGCGTACACCTCCCGCAGCAGCTTCTCGGCCCGCTCGCCGCGCACGCCGACCACGATCCGGTCCGGGTGCAGCGTGTCCTGGACGGCGAAGCCCTCCCGCAGGAACTCCGGGTTCCAGGCCAGCTCGACCTCCTCGCCCGCGGGCGCCAGGGAGGTGAGCACACGGGCCAGCCGGTCCGCCGACCCGACGGGCACCGTCGACTTGCCGACGACCAGGGCGGGCCCGGTCAGGTGGGGCGCGAGCGAGGCGACGGCGGAATCGACGTAGGACATGTCGCAGGCGTACTCGCCGTGCTTCTGCGGGGTGTTCACACAGAGGAAGTGGACGTCGCCGAAAGCGCCCGCCTCGGCCCAGTCCTGGGTGAAGCGCAGCCGCCCGGTGGAGCCCTCCAGGCCGGCCACGTGCCGGCGCAGCAGGTCCTCCAGACCGGGCTCGTACATGGGGACCTCGCCCCGCCGCAGCATCTCGATCTTCTCGGGGACGACATCCAGGCCCAGCACCTCGAAGCCCATCTCGGCCATGGCCGCGGCGTGGGTGGCGCCGAGATAGCCGGTGCCGATCACGGTGATCTTCAGGCTCATCGATGCTCCAGGAGGGATGACGGCAATGCGCTGCCCGAGCATATCGGGGGCATGCGCGAAGCCCCCGCCGGGCAATGTCCCACCACCCACCCGCTGTCGCCAAGCTCACGTACCGCTCATGCGAGCAGGCCCCTAAAATTCGAGTTACTTAACGGTAATTAGCATCACCGCTCGTCATCACCTGTCATCACTGGTCGCTTTTGGAGCGTGAGAGACCTTGGCCGGATCGGCTGACTTCGACCTGTACCGCCCGTCCGAGGAGCACGACATGCTCCGCGACGCCGTCCGCTCGCTGGCCGAGGCGAAGATCGCCCCGTACGCCGCCCAGGTGGACGAGGAGGCCCGCTTCCCGCAGGAGGCCCTCGAAGCCCTGGTCGCGAACGACCTGCACGCCGTGCACGTCCCCGAGAGCTACGGCGGCGCGGGCGCGGACGCCCTCGCGACCGTCGTCGTCATCGAGGAGGTGGCCCGCGTCTGCGCCTCCTCCTCCCTCATCCCCGCGGTGAACAAGCTGGGCTCCCTCCCGGTGATCCTCTCCGGCTCCGAGGAGCTGAAGAAGAAGTACCTGGGCCCGCTCGCCAAGGGCCGGGCGATGTTCTCCTACTGCCTCTCGGAGCCGGACGCCGGCTCGGACGCGGCCGGCATGAAGACCAAGGCCGTCCGCGACGGCGACCACTACGTCCTCAACGGCGTCAAGCGCTGGATCACCAACGCGGGCGTCTCCGAGTTCTACACGGTGATGGCCGTCACCGACCCGGAGAAGCGCTCCAGGGGCATCTCCGCCTTCGTCGTCGAGAAGTCCGACCCGGGCGTCTCCTTCGGCGCCCCGGAGAAGAAGCTCGGCATCAAGGGCTCCCCGACCCGCGAGGTCTACCTCGACAACGTGCGCATCCCCGCCGACCGCATGATCGGCGCCGAGGGCACCGGCTTCGCCACCGCGATGAAGACCCTCGACCACACCCGCATCACCATCGCCGCCCAGGCCCTCGGCATCGCCCAGGGCGCCCTCGACTACGCCAAGGGCTACGTCAAGGAGCGCAAGCAGTTCGGCAAGCCGATCGCCGACTTCCAGGGCATCCAGTTCATGCTCGCCGACATGGCCATGAAGGTCTCCGCGGCCCGCGCCCTGACCTACCAGGCCGCCGCCGCCTCCGAGCGGGGCGACGCCGACCTCACCTACCAGGGCGCCGCCGCCAAGTGCTTCGCCTCGGACGTCGCCATGGAGGTCACCACGGACGCCGTCCAGCTCCTCGGCGGCTACGGCTACACCCGCGACTACCCGGTGGAGCGCATGATGCGCGACGCGAAGATCACGCAGATCTATGAGGGCACGAACCAAGTCCAGCGGATCGTGATGGCCCGTAACCTTCCATAACCGTCCGTACGCGCACCGCTCCCGTCGCCCTTCGTCCGCCCTCTGTCCGGGCGGGCGGAGGGCGACGCCCGTCGCACGGGCTGAAGTTGGCCAAGTGGCCTGTTCCGGAGGCGGCTTGGCGCTACGTTGGGCCCGGCTGACCCGTTCCGCCCGAAGGAGGCCCGGCACCATGTCCGACCTTTCCCCGGTGTACGACGAGGGCGCCGCGCGCACGGCACGGCTGCGCAGCGACGTGTCGCACTCGGCCCGGATCTGGAACTACTGGCTGGGCGGCAGGGACAACTACCCGGTGGACCAGGAGGTCGGCGAGCAGATCCTCTCCTTCGTGCCCCAACTGCCCCGCTCGGCGGTCGCGGACCGGCGCTTCCTGGCCCGCGCGGTGCGTCACCTCGCCGGGGAGGCGGGGATACGGCAGTTCCTCGACATCGGCACCGGACTGCCGACCGCCGACAACACCCACGAGGTGGCCCAGCGGATCGCGCCCGCCAGCAGGATCGTCTACGTCGACAACGACCCCCTCGTCCTCGCGCACGCGAGCGCCCTGCTCACCAGCACCCGCGAGGGCGCCACCGACTACGTCGACGCGGACGTGCACGACCCCGAGGCCATCCTGCGCAAGGCAGCCGAGACGCTGGACCTCGACCGGCCCGTCGCCATCACCATGCTCGGCATCCTGAACTTCGTCCTGGACACCGACGAGGCCGTCTCCGTCGTGCGCCGGCTGCTGGCGGCCGTGCCCTCGGGCAGTCACCTGGTCGTGTCGCACCCCACCACGGAGGTGGACGGCGAGGCGATGACCCGGGCGGTGGAGTACTGGAACGGCCAGGGCTCGGCGCCCATGACCCTGCGCGGGCGCGCCGATCTCGTCCGGCTGTTCGACCCGGTGGAGCTGCTGGAGCCCGGCATCGTCTCCTGCTCCCGCTGGCGGCCCGAGCCGGGGGACGGGGAGCCGGTGGAGGTCACCCACTTCGCGGGGGTCGGCCGCAAGCCGTGACGCACGGTGCCGGTGCGCCCGTGTCCCCGTCATCCGAACGGGCGTAGCGGAATCAATACCTCCGCCGGATGGCGGACGGCCGTGGGCGGGCGTACGACGGAAGGGCACGGGGCCCGCCCCGGGGCCCCTTCGCCCTCCAGGAGGAGCCATGACCCACACCCAGCCCGGTGCCATGACCGCCCTGACCAAGGAGATGCAGGACTGCGTCGACGCCTGCATGACCTGCCACAACATCTGCGAGGAGGCCATGAGCTCCTGCATGCAGATGGGCGGCCAGCCGCAGATGCAGATCATGCGCGCGCTCATGGACTGCTCCGAGACCACCCGCATGTGCGCGGACATGATGATGCGCCGCTCGCCCATGTCGTCCGAGATGTGCGCGATGTGCGCCAAGGCCTGTGACATGTGCGCCGAGGCCTGCATGTCGATGCCCGACGACCAGATGATGAGGCGCTGCGCGGAGGCGTGTCGCCGCTGCGCGGAGATGTGCCGCACGATGGCGGGCGCCCGGATGTGATCCGACCCCGGCATGACGGCGGGGCCCCGCGGACGTGTGCCGCGGGGCCCCGCTGCCGGCGCCGGCCGGTAGGCCGGTCGCCGGGAACGCTCAGTTGCCGGAGACGGTCACTTTCTGGTCGTTCTTCAGCTCGTCCACCAGGGTCTTGACCTTCGCGTCGTCCCAGCGGACGTTCCCGCCGATGAAACCGGAGACGGGCATGTTCATGGAAGTGCCGTCACCGCCGCTGACCCCCTTCATCGCCCAGAACATGGACGCCAGGTCCCACAGGCTCATGTCCTTGTCGACGATGAGGGAGTCCAGGCCCGCGCCCATGGTCGGGTAGAACTTGAACGGGTTCAGGACCGTCGTCGGGGTGGCGACCTCGTGCGCGAGCGCGGAGAGGAACTTCTGCTGGTTCTTGGTGCGCTGGAGGTCGGAGGCCGCGAAGGCGTGCCGGGTGCGGACGAAGGCCAGCGCCTGCTCGCCGTTCAGCGTCTGCTTGCCGGCCTTGAAGTCGGCGCCGGACCACTTGTCCTTGAAGGGCTTGTCGATGGTCATCTCGACGCCGCCGACCGAGTCCACGATGTTGGCGAAGCCGGCGAAGCCTATCTCCACGTAGTGGTCGATGTGCAGCCCGGTGTTGTACTCGATCGTGCGCACCAGCAGGGTCGGGCCGTCGTAGGCGTAGGCCGCGTTGAGCTTGTTCTGCCCGAGGGGGCCCTTGATCTTGCCGGACTCCGAGCCGCGGAACTGCGGGATCGTGACGTTGGAGTCGCGGGGCAGCGAGATCAGCGTGTCCCCGTTGTCCCCGACGTGCAGGATCATCATGGAGTCGGTGCGCTTGCCCTCGGCGGAGCCGGTGTGCAGCTTCTTCTTGTCGGCCGCGGAGAGCCCGTCGCGGCTGTCGGAGCCGACGATCAGGTAGTTCGTGCCCTTGCCGGTCTCCGGCCGGTCGATGACCTTGGACAGGTCGACGTCCCGGTTGAGCTTGGAGTCGGCCCAGAAGTACGTGCCCACCGAGGTGACCACGAGCAGGGTGACCAGGGTGATCGCGGTCCACTTGATGCGGCGGCGCCAGTTCGGCGCGGGCCGCGGGCCGCGGCTGCGGCCCCCGTCCGGACCGTCCGGGCCGCCGGGGCCGCCGGGGCCCGGCCTGCCGTAGACGTGTCCGGTGTTGTAGCCGCTGTCGTAGCCCTCGCCGCCGTCGACGTACGACGGCTGCTGCGGGACCCGGTGGGGCGGCGCCGCGGGACCCTGCCCGCCGGGGCCGTCGTAGCCGCGCCGGCCGGGCGGCACCGCCGGGCCGCCGCGCCGCACCTGGCGCATCACGCGCGCGCCCTCCGGCTGCGCACCGGCGCTGCCGCGTCCGTACCGGGGTCCGCGGTTGTCGTCGGACCGCCCCTCGGGCCAATCATTCATGCGCCCCAGTGTGCCGGGCGGTGGGGTGTGCCTTACAAGGGCCGTCGGAAAATAAGGTCACGGCTGTTGCCAAGCTGACACAAATTCCCCGGATCCCGACGCGGCATAAGGTGGAGCCCATGACAGATCAGGCCCCCGTCGCGGAATCCGGCACCGCGGAGATACCGGGCAAGCCCACCTCGGCGTCCCGGACCACCCTCAGCCACATCATGACCCACAGCGACACCAACCTCCTGGGTACGGTGCACGGCGGGGTGATCATGAAGCTGGTCGACGACGCCGCGGGCGCGGTGGCCGGGCGGCACAGCGGCGGGCCCGCCGTCACCGCGTCCATGGACGAGATGGCGTTCCTCGAACCGGTCCGTGTCGGCGACCTGGTCCATGTGAAGGCCCAGGTCAACTGGACCGGGCGGACCTCCATGGAGGTCGGCGTCCGGGTGCTCGCCGAGCGCTGGAACGAGTCCGCCCCGGCCACCCAGGTCGGCTCCGCCTACCTGGTCTTCGCCGCCGTGGACGCGGACGGCAGGCCCCGCGCGGTGCCGCCCGTCCTGCCCGAGACCGAGCAGGACAAGCGCCGCTGCCAGGAGGCCCAGATCCGCCGCACGCACCGCCTGGCCCGCCGCCGCGCCATCAAGGAGCTGCGGGAGAAGCGGGCGACGGAGGGCTTCGAGGACTGAGCCGCCGCCCCGGCCGCCCGGAGCCCCGCCGGGCTCAGTCGCACGCGACCTGGTCGCCCCGCACCACCTCGGTGGTGTCCTGGTTCACCGTGCGCACCCGGACCTTGCGCACCTCGCGGTACTCGCTCCCGGCGATCACCCGGAGCGTGGCGCCCTGCCCCGGTACGGCCCGCAGCTCGCTGCCCGGCAGCGCGGCGGCCAGCGACCTGGCCGAGCGGTCCCACCGGGGGTCGTAGAGGACGACGGTCCGCTTCACCCCGCGTTCCCTGGCGTCCACGGGCGCCCTGGTCGTGCCGAACCCGACCGCGGCCAGCGCCGTGTCGACCCGCCGGCCGAGGCCCACCGTGCCGGTGCCGTTCTCCACCTGGACCCTGATGCGCTGCGGGGGGATCTCCACGGCCGCCGTGCCGTCCGGCTTCCGGTCCGGCCCGCGCACGGCCAGCGGACGGTCGTCGCGCAGCGCGCGGAAGAGCCGGTCCGCCTGCGCCTGGTCCCACTTCACGGTCGAGCCGAGCCCCTTGACGGGGAAGGACGTCTGCGCGACCGGGACCGTGGTGAACTCGGACGAGGAGGGCGAGAAGTTCCGCATCGCCCGGCCGAGGTCGAGCAGCTCGTCGGTGTGGAAGCCCTGGTCGGCGCGGACCGAGCCGAGCACGGCCCGGGTCACGTCCCGGAACTTCAGGGGGTTCAGCAGCACCCGTGAGGAGGTCGCCCGCTCGATCAGCGCGGCCAGGAAGAGCTGCTGGCGCTTCATCCGGCCGAAGTCGCTGGCCCCGTCGATGTGCCGGGAGCGGACGTACTGCAGGGCCTGGCCGCCGGTGAGGGAGTGGAGGCCGGCGGGCAGGTCCAGGCCGGTGTAGGTGTCCTTCAGCGGGAGCGCGGTGCAGATCTCGACGCCGCCGAGGACGTCCACGGTCCGCATGAAGGTGGTGAAGTCCACCTCCAGGTAGTGGTCGATCTTCAGGTGGGTCATGCTCTCGACCGTGCGCACGGTGAGGTTGGGGCCGCCCTCTGCGTACGCCGCGTTCAGCTTGACGGGGTGCGGCAGGTGCTGCTTGCCGGTGTTCCGGTCGAGGTGGGCGGGCAGGTCGACGTAGGAGTCGCGGGGCAGGCTGACGACGCTGGCCCGTTCCCGGTCCCGGGAGAGGTGCACGATCATCATCGTGTCGGTGCAGTGGCAGGGCTGGCCGCCGAGCCGGTAACGCTGCCGCTCCTGCTCACTGATCTTGTCGCGGCCGTCGGTGCCGACCAGCAGGACGTTCATGCCGTGGCCCGTCGGCGGCCGGTTCTTCATGTCCTTGAACGGGTCGACCCGGATGATGTCGGCGTCCAGGCTGGAGACCACCGCGTGTCCGATCCCGGCGGAGGCGAGCACCACCACGGAGACCGTGGTGGCTGCCCGCATGGCCCAGCGCGGCCTGCGGCGCGGTGGGGGCGCGTACGGAGCACGGGCCGCTCGGGAAGGTGCGG
Organism: Streptomyces sp. NPDC021356; assembly: GCF_040641015.1. Lineage (NCBI taxonomy): Bacteria > Bacillati > Actinomycetota > Actinomycetes > Kitasatosporales > Streptomycetaceae > Streptomyces > Streptomyces sp. NPDC021356. The sequence goes on from NZ_JBFACU010000033.1 coordinate 70,680, forward strand.
CGGCGGCCTGTCGCGGTCCGCGCCGCGGGGGCGCGGGCGGCCGGGGCGGCCGGGGCGACGTGGTGGACATGGGGGGACACCTCCGCGTAGGGCGTGGGTGGACACCGTGAGCACCGTAGGCCCATACGATCTGCTGCCCGGTGCGGCGGGCCCCGCGGCGCGCACCGGTGTCCCCCGTTCGCGGTAACGTGAGCACCGATGAACGCCAACTCCGACGTGCGGCTCCCCGCTGTTTCTGTGATCATGCCGGTCCTCGACGAGGAGCGGCATCTGCGCGGGGCCGTCGAAGCGATCCTCGCGCAGGAGTACGACGGCGAGATGGAGGTCGTGATCGCCCTGGGTCCGTCAGCGGACCGCACGGACGAGATCGCCGCCCAGCTCGTCCGCGACGACCCGCGTGTGCACACGGTCCCGAACCCCACCGGGCGCACCCCGGCCGCGCTCAACGCCGCGATCAAGGCCTCCCGCCATCCGATCGTGGTCCGCGTCGACGGCCACGGGATGCTCTCGCCGAACTACATCGCCACGGCGGTGCGGCTCCTGGAGGAGACGGGCGCGCAGAACGTGGGCGGCATCATGCACGCCGAGGGTGAGAACGCCTGGGAGCACGCGGTCGCCGCCGCGATGACGTCGAAGATCGGCGTCGGCAACGCGGCCTTCCACACCGGCGGCCAGGCCGGCCCGGCCGAGACGGTCTACCTGGGCGTGTTCCGCCGCGAGGCGCTGGAGCGACAGGGCGGCTACAACGAGGAGTTCATCCGCGCCCAGGACTGGGAGCTGAACTTCCGCATCCGCGAGGCGGGCGGCCTGATCTGGTTCTCACCCGAGCTGCGGGTCTCCTATCGCCCCCGGCCGAACGTGCGGGCGCTCGCCAAGCAGTACAAGGACTACGGCCGTTGGCGGCACGTCGTCGCCCGGTACCACGAGGGCTCCATCAACCTGCGCTACCTCGCCCCGCCGACCGCCGTGTGCGCCATCGCGGCCGGGATCGTGGTGGGCGCGGCCGTGACCCCGTGGGCCCTCCTCGTCCCGGGCGGCTACCTGGCGGCGATCGCCGCGGGTTCGCTGCCGGCGGGCAAGGGCCTGCCGCTGCGGGCGCGCGTGCGCATACCGGTGGCCCTGGCCACCATGCACATGTCGTGGGGCTGGGGCTTCCTGACGAGCCCCAGGTCCCTGGCGAGGAAGGTCATCGCCTCCCGGCGGCCGGCGGTCGTCGCCACCGCCGGCTGATCAGCCGGCCCGAGCAGCACGCCGGAAGGCCTCTGACAGCAAGCACCCCCAAGGGCCCCTCACCGCGCCGCGGCGAAGGGCCCTTGGGCATGGATGTCCGTCCCTACCACTGGTAGGGCTTGTACACGTCCATGCACTGCTTGGTGTCCGCACCGTTGATGGCGTCGGAGTTCTCCGGGATGTCCCCGGCCTTGGGGGCCTCCTGCTTCGGGTAGGTGCTGCCCTGCCGCCAGTCCGCGCCGACGACGACGGTGACACCGGAGACGTCCGTCGACTTCTCCACCGAAGTCGTCGGGATGCCCAGGGCGGTGGCGACCCGCTCGGCGTCGCCCTTCAGCTCGGCGCTCGGGTAGCGCACGACCGTCTGGGAAGCGGACGGGGTCGTGGTGCTGTCCGGCGACGCCTTGCTGAAGCCCTTGCCCACCAGCTCGTCGCTGATGGCGGTGGCCCGGTGGCCGACCGGGGCCAGCTCGGTGGTGCGGGTGCCGTTCTGCACCGTGACGCCGATCTGGCCGTCCGGGTGCGCCGGTTGCGTGGCGGGCGGGGTCTTGGCGCCGCTCTTGCCGGCGTCCTTCTTCGCGTCCTCGGTCTTGCCGTTGGCGTCGAAGGCCACGTCGTCCCGGAGCAGCTTCCAGATCTTCTGGGCGTTGGCGCCGTCCGGTACGCGGTGGTCGCGGTTCTGCGGGTCCTCGACGTTGGGCATCGTCGTCATGGTGATGCGGTCGGTGGGGACCGTCTTGAGCTGCATGCTCAGGTCGTACAGCTTCTTGGGGGTGCCGATCTCCTCGGACACCCCCAGCGACTTCGTGGCCGCCTCGGTCAGGTTCAGCAGCCGGCCGGTGTCGGTGAAGATGCTCTGGCTCTTGAGCGTGCGGATCATCGAGTTCAGGTACATGTGCTGGGCCCGGGCCCGCAGCAGGTCACTGCCCCAGGCGTGCCGGGTGCGCAGCCACTGGAGGGCCTGCACGCCCTTGACCTTGTGGGTGCCGGCCGTCAGCTTCAGGCCGGACCCGCCGCGCTGGGCTGCCGTCGAGTGGTCCCACACGTTCTGCTTCACGCACACGTCCACGCCGCCGATGGCGTCCGCCATCTTCACCACGCCCGCGAAGTCGATCGTCATCCAGTGGTCGATGTACACACCGGTGAGGTTCTGCCAGGTGGCCAGCGTGCAGCCGGCGCCGCCGCGGGCCAGCGACTCGTTGATGATGGTGTTGACCGGCGGATACTCCTTGCCGGTCTTCGGGTCCCTGCACTTGGGGATGTCCACGCGGGTGTCGCGCGGGATGCTCACGACCTCGGCGCTCTTGCGGTCCGCGGCCAGGTGGATCAGCATCTGCACGTCGCCCAGCGGCGGGCTGCCGCGGTTCTCCCGGCTGCCGCCGAGCGCGACGTTGGCATCGGAGTTGCGGCTGTCCGAGCCGATCAGCAGGATGTTCACGGGCGTCTGGCCGTCGGCGTTCGCCCTCGTCTTCTGCGCCTTGGAGTCGCCGCTGTCGCGCTCGCCCTTGCGTATGTTGCCGTTGAGGTGCTCGTAGTAGAGGTATCCGGCGCCGGCCGTACCGAGTATGACCACCGCGAGGACCGTGGCCGACCAGCGCAGCACCCGCCGCTTCGGACGTCTGCCGCCGGTGCCGCGGCTTCCCCGGCCACCTCCACCGCCGCGACGGCCGTGACCGCCTCCCGCGCTCTTCTCGTGTTGCGCCAGAGGCATCGTGTCCTCGACCGCGGGCCCCTCCCCGCGCAGACCGCTCTGCGTCAACTCCCCATCCTCCCCGCCCTCATGTCATCGAACAGGCCTGTCGTACGCCGTGTTAGACGTACGACAGGCCCGTAAGGTCACACGGTGCGCTCAACTGGCGCACTGAACCTTGTCCGCCGTGTGCTGCCCCTGCACCGTGGGTGCCTTCTCGGGTGCGGTGAGCGACACTCCCGCTCCCTTGTAGTCCTTGCCCAGGGTCAGCGTCATGGCGGGCAGCCCTTGGGAGTTGGTCACGCTCTTGCCCGGCTTCAGCGCGGAACCGGGCAGCCCCATGAGCGCGGCGAGTTCACGGGCCTGGGCCCCCTGGTCGGGTGCGTACTCCAGGGTGGTCTTGTCCAGCTTCTGGGGCGCGTTGCTGCCGTTCTCCGACTTGAGCACGCCCTGCTGGTTCTGCAGCCAGGTGAGGGTCTCCTGCGCGGCGCCGTCCTTGGCCCCGCCGTTGAGGATGCGCACCCGCACCTCGCCGGCCGCCGACCGGGTGCCCTTGAGCTGGGCCGACTGCGCGTCCTTGGCCTGCTGCTCCTTCTTCTTCACGTCGGTGAAGGAGACGTCGCCGCCGATGGCCTGGAAGACCTTGGGCGCCTGGCTCTGATCGACGATGACCGTCTTGTGCACCGGGCCGTCGGCCGGGTTGTCGAGCACCGGCACGGTCAGGAAGGTGATGTTCTTCGTCGGCACCTTCTTCAGCTCCAGCGCCACGTCCTTGAGCGTGCTCGGCTTGCCGATGCCGGTGTCGACGGTCAGCGACTTGGTGGCCGCGTCCGCGAGGTCGTACAGCTTGACCGGGTTGGTGAGGGTGTCACTGGAGGCCATCTTGCGCATCAGCGAACTCAGGAACTGCTGCTGCACCTTGATCCGGTCCAGGTCGCCGTGGTTGCCGAAGCTGTGCCGGGTGCGGACGAACGCCAGCGCCTGCTCGCCCTGGATCTTGGACGAACCGGCGGGCAGGTCCAGGTGCGAGTCCTTGTCGTTGACGGGGTGCTTGAGGCACACCTCCACGCCGCCCACCGCCGACGTCAGCGTCTTCACCGCGTTGAAGTCGGCCATCATGAAGTGGTCCGGGGCGATCCCCGTGACCTCCTTGACCGTGCGCATCGTGCAGCCCGGGTCACGGCCGTCCTGGCCGAGGCTCGTGTTGAACCGGACGTTCGAGGTGCCCGGGATGACCTTCGTGGTGCCGTCGGGCTGCTTGGTCGGGCAGTCGGGCACGTCGACGATCAGGTCGCGGGGGATGCTCAATGCGGTCGCGTTCGTACGGTCCTTGGAGACGTGCAGCAGGATGTTGGTGTCCGCGTGGCCCACGCTGCCCTTGTCGCCGTAGCCCTCGTTGCCCGCGCCGGTCCGCTTGTCGGTGCCGATGACGAGGATGTTGAAGGCCTCGTCCTTGCTGAAGCCGTTCTTCGCCGCGCTGCCCACGTCGGTGGTGGTGACGTTGCCTTCCAGGTGCTTGAAGATCAGGTAGCCCGCCGTGCCGACGCCGACCAGGACGAACGCCATGGTGCCGCCGGTCCACATCAGGACCTTCTTGGTCCTCGACTTCTTCTTCTTTTCCGGGCGGCGGCTGCGCCTGCCGGGCGGGACCGGCTCCTCCGCGGGCACGCCGCGGCGGCGGCGCGGACCGGGCACGGTGGGTGCCGGAGCGCTCTCGCGCGCCCGCTCTTCTCCGGCCGGGGCACCGCGCCGCCCGGAGGCCGCGCCGCCCGCCCCGGGGGCGGAGGATCTGCGCGGGCCCGGGACCGGTGACTGCGGAGGGGAAGGATCCAGTCGCAGTTCGTATTCACCAGTGTTCGGATTGAGCACCCACTGGTCTGCGGGATCGATGTTGTCCGCCCGCCCACGGCCTTGCGCGTCCACGGTTGTCCGAACCCTCCGTCGGGGCCACGCGGCGCCTTCCCCCGAGGCGCTCAGGTCTGGTTCACGGTGTACGACCCCAGGGTGACCTCGCGGCCGGTAGCACCGGATCGCTCACACTATCCGGCCTGTTGAGCATTGAGCGACGCCGGTGACGAATTCCACGCCCCTACAACTGGGCAATCCGCTCATTTTCCCTGGACAAAAGTTCGCCCTTGGCCGCGGCTTTACCCGCAGGGGAACCGGGCGGCGGTCTTGCCGGTGAACACAGGGGTGGGCGAGGGTGGGGCGGCGAGGGCGGAGGCGGTCCCGGGGGCCGCCGGCACCCCTCGGAAAACGTACTGAACGTAGCCGTACGACTGCGCAGTCGATTCCTCCCCGGGTGGGGAATCGGATCCGGGTACGGATTCCCGCCAAGCTGAATTGCCGCCGTTTGTGCTGGAATCCCGCGATACCTCCGGGGCGACCTCCACCGGCCGGTCGGCGCACAGCGCGGCGAACAGTCCCGTGGAGATGTCGCGCCCGCTGAAGTCGACGACCACGTGGTGGTCGATCCGGATGACGGTCAGCTTCTCCACGGTACGGATCGTGCACGCCGAACCCCCGGTCTCCTGCGCGTAGTTGCGCATCGCGGACACCTGCGCGGGGCGGCCGCCGTCGCGGCGGAGGCGACCGGGCACGTGCACCATCAGGTCGCGGGGCAGGGGCGCGGCGGTGGCGCTGCGCCGGTCGTGGTCAGGCGGGCGGCGGGACGGGCCGGAGGTACGGAGGTACGGACGTACGGAGGTACGGACGTGCCGTCGTGCCGTCGTGCCGTCGTGCCGTCGTGCGGAGGCCGCCTCGTCCGTCCGGCGGGCGACAGGCGGCCGTCCAGGCGTACGGAGCCGACCTCACCTCGCCGTCGTCGTGATCCGTTCGCTCTCGATGCGCTTGGCCAGCGCGTCCTCGTCCAGGTGGTCCAGGTTCCGGCAGAGCACGACGGAACCGCCGGCCGCCAGCGGCGCGAACAGGCCCGCGCTCAGCCCCTCCCACGTGTCGTACGCCAGCCCGGACAGCAGCCGGGAGCCGGGCCCCGTCAGGTTCAGTCCAGGCGCGTCCGCGCGGGCGCGCTCCACGACCTCCGCCGCCGTGTACTGCGCACCGGCCGCGATCAGCGCGGGCTCCTCCGGGTCCACCGGCGCGAACGGCGCGAACCGGTCGCCCTGCGCGGGCACCTCGACGGCGTAGTCGGCGAAACCCGCGGGCGGCTGCGGGAAGCGCCCGCCCAGCGGCCGGAGCGCCAGCGCGACCCGCTCGCCCGTGCAGGCGCGCGCCGTCTCCAGCGTGTCGGGGCCGCTGACCACGACGTCGGCCGCCGCCGGATCCCCGCCGACGTCCGCGACCGCACCCACCGACGCGCACGCCAGCAGCCACACCGCCGTCTGCCAGTGCGCCGGGAGCAGCAGCGCGACCCGGTCGCCGGGGCCGGCGGCGAGGTCCCCCTGGAGGAGGTTCGCCGTCTTGGCCACCCAATTGCCGAAGGTGGCCACGGACAATTCGACGCGTTCGCCCGTGGCGTCGTCGTAGAAGGTCACCAGGGGGCGTCCCGGGTCCGCGGCGAGCGCGGAACGCAGCAGGTCGGCAGGGGTGCGTTCGGTGGCGTTCACTTGCGCAAGGGTACGCGGCGCCGCGCCCGCGCACCCGGGGACGGCGGCCGTGGGTGCCCCGGCCGGCCACCGGTTCGGGGGAACGACACCCGACGCACCGTCAGTTCGTAGATGGACATATATGTCTGACTATGTCCAAGATCAGGGGCATGCGTCGATACGGATTCCTTGCGTCCTCGATCGGTGTCACCTGTGCGGCCGGTCTCGCCCTCGTACCGGGCGTCCCCGCGGGCGCCGCCGCAGCCGCCGCTCCCGCCGCGTCGGCCACGACGGCGGGAGCGGCCCCGGCCGGCGGCCCGGCGGCCGTCCCCGGCAGCACCCAGTCCCTGCCCCTCGTCCCGCGCGCAGCGGGCCGCACCCGCGGCCGGGCCGCCGGCGCCGCCCTCGAACAGGGCCTCCGCCGCGCGGACGTACGCCACTTCTCCCTGGTCGGCGTCGTCTGGGACAACCCCGCCACCGAACTGCACGGCAGCGTCCAGATCCGCACCCGCTCCGCAGCCACCGGCACCTGGTCCGACTGGCAGGACGTCGACACCCACAACGCCGACCACGGCGCCGACCCCGGCACCGCCGAGCGCACCGGCGGACACATCCGCGGCGCCACCGCGCCGCTGTGGGTGGGCGACTCCGACGGCGTCGACCTGCGCGTCCGCGCCGACACCGGGGACCGTACGGACACCACCGCGGCCGAACCCCCCGTCCCGCTGCCGTCCGGGCTGCGCCTGGAACTCGTCGACCCCGGCGACACACCCGGGGCGGACGGCCCCCAGACCGACCAGCCGCGCACCGGCGACCTGAGCGAGGCGGCGACCGCCGCCTCGGCCGCCAACAGCGGCCTCGCCCCCCTCGGCGCCACCGAGATCCCGGCCCTCGACCGGGCGGACACCGAACGCGAACTGCTCGACCTGCGCGGCGACGAACTGACGGACGCCCAGCGGGCGGAGCCGCACATCGGCGCCCGCCCGCGCATCGTCACCCGGCGCGGCTGGGGGGCGGACGAGTCACTGCGTTCCCCCGGGTTCGTCTACACGAAGAAGGCCAAGGCGGCGTTCGTCCACCACACCGCGACGGGCAACAACTACCGCTGCTCGCAGACCTCCTCGGTCATCCGCAGCATCTACCGCTACCACGTCAAGAGCATGGGCTGGCGCGACATCGGCTACAACTTCCTGGTCGACAAGTGCGGCACCGTCTACGAGGGCCGCGCCGGCGGCGTGGCCAAGGCGGTGCTGGGCGCACACACCATGGGGTTCAACAGCAACAGCGTCGGCATCGCCGTCATCGGCACCTACAGCAGGTCCAAGCCCTCCTCGGCCGCCGTCAAGGCCGTCGCCCGCTTGGCCGCCTGGAAGCTCGGCCTCTACGGGATGAATCCGCGCGGGAAGACATACCTGAAGTCCGGCGGTGGCAACCTCTACAGAAAGGGAAAGAACGTGCACCTGAACGTGATCTCGGGCCACCGGGACGGCTTCGCCACCGACTGCCCCGGCCGCAAGCTCTACGGCAAGCTCGGCACGATCCGCTCCACCGCGGCGCGCTACCAGGGCCGCTGAGGCCGATCTGCATACACTGGCCGGCCGGAAGACAGCGCGGCCGGTCCCGGCAGGAAGCAGAGACGACAGGTGACAGAAGCGATCCTCCTGGTCGGCGGCAAGGGCACCCGGCTGCGCCCGCTCACGGTGCACACCCCCAAGCCGATGGTGCGGGCGGCCGGCGTGCCGTTCCTCACCCACCAGCTGGCGCGGGCCAAAGCGGCGGGAGTCGAGCACATCGTGCTCGCCACCTCCTACCTCGCCGAGGTCTTCGAACCGTACTTCGGCGACGGCTCCGCGCTCGGACTCCACCTGGAGTACGTGACCGAGGAGGAACCGCTCGGCACCGGCGGCGCCCTGCGCAACGTCGCCCCGCGTCTGCGCTCGGGTCCCGACGAACCGGTCCTCGTCTTCAACGGCGACATCCTGACCGGCCTGGACATCCGAGCCCTGGTGCGCACGCACGAGGAGACGGGCGCGGACGTCTCCCTGCACCTGACGAAGGTGACGGACCCGCGTGCGTACGGCCTGGTCCCGACCGACGGCACCGGCCGGGTCCTCGCCTTCCTGGAGAAGCCGCAGACCCCCGAGGAGATCGTCACCGACCAGATCAACGCGGGGGCGTACGTCTTCCGCCGCTCGGTCATCGACACGATCCCGCGGGGACGTCCGGTGTCGGTGGAGCGCGAGACCTTCCCCGGCCTGCTGTCGGCCGGGGCCCACCTGCAGGGCATGGTCGACTCCACCTACTGGCTGGACCTCGGCACCCCGGCCGCCTTCGTGCGCGGCTCGGCCGACCTGGTGCTGGGCCGGGCCCCCTCTCCGGCGGTCCCCGGCCGCTGCGGCGACCGCCTGGTCCTGCCCACGGCCGTCGTCGCACCCGACGCCAAGGTGACCGGGGGCACGGTGGTGGGGGAGGGCGCGTTCGTCGCCGAGGGCGCGCGGGTGAGCGGCAGCACGATCCTGCCCGGCGCCGTCATCGAACCCGGCGCCGTCGTCACCGACTCCCTCATCGGCGCCCGTGCCCGCGTGGGCACCCGCTCCGTCCTCACCGGCACGGTGATCGGCGACGGCGCGGTGGTCGGCGCCGACAACGAGCTGCGGGACGGCATCAGAATCTGGTGCGACGCCCGCATCCCGGCACGAGCGGTCCGCTTCTCCTCGGACCGGTGAGGGCCGACCCGGGGGCTGCGGCGTCCGGCGGCTGACCAGGGGCGGGGGGCGTGCGTGACCTGCCGGCCGACCGGGGTGGGACCACGGCGGACCGAGTCGCCCTCACCGACGGCCAAGGCCGCTACAACCGGCCCATGTCGCGCACCGGCATCCGCGGCGCCCGTCGCGGCGGCACCCGGCCGCTCAGCAGGATCAGCCGGGCCGCACGGTGCCGCTGCCCGGCGTACGGCTCCAGCAGCCGCAGCATCTGCGCGTCGTCCGCCCCGCGGTCCCCGGCCAGCGCGAACCCGACGATCCCCGGCAGGTGCAGGTCCCCGACGGTCACCGCGTCCGGGGCGCCGTGACTGCGCTGCACGGTCTCCGCCGACGTCCACGGCCCGATCCCGGACACGACCTCCAGCCGTTCCCGCGCCGCCGCCGGAGCCATCCGCACCGCCTCCTCCAGCCGCGCGGCCACCCGCACCGACCGCAGCACCGTGGAAGCCCGCTTGTCGTCGACCCCGGCGCGGTGCCAGTCCCACGACGGGATCAGCGCCCAGGTACGCGGCTCCGGCATCACGTGCATCCGCACCGGTACGGGCCCGGGAGCCGGTTCCCCGTACGTGCGCACCAGCGTCCGCCACGCCGCGTACGCCTCGACCGTCGTGACCTTCTGTTCCAGGATCGACGGGATCAGCGACTCCAGCACCAGCCCGGTCCGCGTCAGCCGCAGTCCCGGCCGCCGGTGCCGGGTCAGCGCGAGCAGCCGGTGCCTCGGCGTGAACGCGGCCGGGTCGTCGGCCGCGCCGAGCAACTCGGGCAACCGCTCCAGCAGCCACTCGGCCCCCGGCCCCCACGCCTGCCCGCGCACCTCCCCGCCGCGCGCGCAGACCCGCAGTGTGCCGGGACCCAGCGGGGTGCGGCTGGCCCGCCACACGGACCCGTCCGGCATCGCCCGGAACGTCGGATCGGCCGGCCCGCGCCGCAGCGGTCCGAGCACCAGCCCCAGGTCCAGCGGCCCGTCCGGCACCCACGTCCGCACCCGCTCGGGCGCGCCGGCCTGATGCGGCACGCCCCCGGCGGCGCCGGCGCCCCCGGCATCCCCAGCGCCCGCGGCGGGCAAGCCGGGCACGGCAGGCGAGCCGGGCATGGTGGGCACGGCAGGCACGTCGACATGGCCGCCGCGCACGGTGGTGCGCGTGGGCCGCGGTCGCGGGGCGAAGCGTCCTGCCACGAATCAGATCCCGGGGTCGTCGATGGTGCGCTACGAGCCTAAGCGGTCACCCGCGCCGGCCGGGCCGCCTCACCGCACCTCGACGAACGTCCCGGCGTCCCGCTCGGGCCGGGGACTCGGCGGCTCCGCCGGATGACCGACCGCCACCGCCCCCATCGGGTCCCAGTGCGCCGGCAGGGCCAGCACCTCGCGCACCACGTCCCGGCAGAACATCGTCGAGGACACCCACGCCGAGCCGAGCCGTTCCCCGGCGAGCGCGACCAGGAAGTTCTGCACGCCGGCGCCCGCGGCGACCACGAACATCTCCCGCTCGGCCCCGTCGCGCCGCGCGTCGCCGTAGCTGTGCGAGCCGTCCATGACCAGGCAAGGAACCACCAGGTACGGGGCATGGCGCAGGACGTCCCCGCGGCGGACCCGCTTGGCGACGGACTCCTCGCTCTTGCCGTCCCGCCGCAGATCGGCGATCCACGCCTCGCGCATCGCGTCCAGCAGCCGGGTCCGCGACGCCTCGGACTCCAGCAGCACGAACCGCCAGGGCGTCGTGTGGTGCGGCGCCGGCGCGGTCACCGCCGCGGCCACCGCGCGCCGTACGGCACCGGGGTCGACGGGCTCGTCGGTGAAGGAGCGCACGGTCCGCCGCTGGGTCACCGCCTCCCGTACGGCCTCGGAGGTGCCCAGCCGGAACATGTCGTCGCGTGCGTCGCGCACCAGGGCCCGTGCGCCCGGGGCGCCGTCGTCCGCCACGAGCACGTGCCCCAGCCCGCGCACCACGGCGACGGGCAGCCCCGCGGCCTTGCCCTTGACCAGGTCGCCCGCGGCGGCGAGTTCGTCGGCGGTGGCGACGACGGTGGCGCTGAGCGGGTTGCCGTGGGCGTCGGTGCCGCCGCGCAGGTCGTCCAGGACGCGCAGGCCGGCGGCGCCGATGGCGACGTCCGTGAGCCCGGCCCGCCACGGGCGGCCGAAGGTGTCGGTGACGACGACGGCGACGTCGACCCCGAGGGCGGCGCGCAGACCGGCGCGGATCGCCCGCGCGGAGGCGTCCGGGTCCTCGGGGAGCAGCAGCACCGTGCCGGAGGGGGTGTTGGACGCGTCGACACCGGCCGCCGCCATGACCAGGCCCTGCCGGTTCTCCACGATGCGCAGCGGCCCGCGCCGCGCCACGACCCGTACGGTCTCGGCGTCGATCGCCGCCTCCCGGTCGGCGGCCTCGACGACGCGTCCCTCCGCCTTGGAGACGATCTTCGAGGTGACCAGGAGCACGTCCCCGTCGGCCAGGGCGGGCTCCGCGGCGGCGATCAGCTTGGCCAGGTCGTCGCCCGGTGCCACCTCGGGCATCCCGGGCAGGGCCCACGCGCGGAACGCGGGCGCCGCTGCGCCGGCGCCTGCCGACGGCGTGCCGCTCATGCTCCCCGTACCTCCTCCGCCAGCGTCAGCGCCTCCCGCGCCATCTGCGCGGTGGCGTCGAGGTCGGTCATCATCAGCGGCACCGCCCGGCAGCGGATCCCGGCCTCCTCGACCCGCTCCACCACCCCCGCGTCGACGGTGTCGACGAGCCAGCCGTCGAGCAGCCCCGAACCGTAGTGCTCGGCGACCGCCGCGGCGGTGGACTCCACGCCGACGGCGGCGAGGACCTTGTCGGCCATCCCGCGCACGGGCGCGTCCCCGACGATGGGGGACAGGCCGACCACCGGCACACCGGCCTCGGCGATGGCCTCCCGGATGCCGGGCACGGCGAGGATGGTGCCGACGGAGACGACGGGGTTGGACGGCGGGAAGAGGATCACGTCCGCCTCGGCGATGGCTTCCAGGACGCCCGGTGCGGGCTTGGCCTGCTCGGCGCCGACCGGCACGACCGCCTCGGCCGGGACCGACGCCCGCAGCCGTACCCAGTACTCCTGGAAGTGGACCGCCTTGCGCTCGCCGTCGATGTCCACCGCGACGTGCGTCTCGACCCGGTCGTCGGACATGGGGATCAGCCGCACCCCGGGCTTCCACCGGTCGCACAGGGCCTCGGTCACCGCGCTGAGCGGATAGCCCGCGCCGAGCATCTGGCTCCGCACGATGTGTGTGGCGAAGTCCCGGTCGCCGAGCCCGAACCAGTCGGGCCCGACGCCGTAGGCCGCGAGTTCCTCCTTGAGGTGGAAGGTCTCCTCCGCCCGGCCCCAGCCCTGTTCCTCGTCGATGCCGCCGCCGAGCGTGTACATCACCGTGTCGAGATCCGGGCAGACCTTCAGCCCGAAGAGGTGGATGTCGTCGCCGGTGTTGCCGATGACCGTGACGTCCGCGTCCGGCACGGCCCGCTTCAGACCGCGCAGGAAACGGGCACCGCCGATGCCGCCTGCCAGAACCACAATGCGCATGGCCCAAGTCTGGCAGGCGGGTACGACAACGGGACACGCGGACGCCCGGAACGCCTCACGCGGACGGCACGCGACGCCTCACGCGGACGGCACGCGACGCCTCACGCGGACGGAACGCGACGCCTCGCGCGGACGGAACGGAGCAGGGCACGCGACCGCCCGGGCGCGGGTCAGGCGTTGACGGCGGCGGCCGCTTCCCGGGCGTCGGGGGCGGCGGCGCACCGGGCGGCGGTGTGCGCCGTGTGCGCCGGGTGCATGGGCATCTCGGTCAGGCCCGGGAAGTAGACGTGCAGGCTGACGGCCGGGCGCAGCGCGTCGTTGACGACCTCGTGCACGTATCCCGGTGCGAACACGCGCTGCTGACCGGCCTCCAGCGCGCGCGTGCCCCGCGGGGTGCGCTCGGTCAGGGTGCCGTCCAGGACGGTCAGGACCCCGGAGGAGCGGCCGTGGTCGTGCACTCCGCTGCCCTGCCCCGGCACCCAGGACAGCAGCCAGACCTCGTAGCCGGGGGCGGCGCGCAGCCGGTGGTACCAGCGGGTCGTCGCGTCGTACCGGACCAGGTGCTCCCATTGGGCGCGGTCGGCCGCGAGGGACCTGGCCAGGCCGACGAACTCGGCCACGGTGACCGGGTGCTCGCGCGGTGCCTGGAGGAGGTGCGGGACCTCGAGGAGGTCGCCCGCGATCTGGAGGTCGCTGTCGCTGTTCATGAGGTGCGGTGGTTCCTCGAAGGAAGCTCGGAGAAGCTCGGGGAAGATCGGCGATCGGCAGGACCGCGGATCGGCGGACCGGGCGCCGGGCCGCGCAGGGGGCCCGGACGGCGACTGGAGCGGGCGCGCGGGGCGCGGGGCTCAACAGCCGCAGCGGCGACAGCTACAGCGAGCGCGGGCAGCACCGTGGGACCCGGCGGTGCGGGTCGAGGTGAGTACCGAGTTCGCGAGCATGCCCACAAGGACATCGGTTCACACCAGGGCTGTCAACTCGCGGCCCGGAATGTGGGACCTGTTTCACCTCATCCGGTTCATCTCTCAGATGAAAGGTTTGCTCAGCGGGAGACCGGGACACATGGCGCACATGCCGGGCGCGCAAGCCCCGTTGCGATCCCGTGATCCGAATGTGATCCGCTTCGCTTCGGCGCACGGTCCGGAACGGGATCGAAGGCCTGGGCGTCCTTCCCTTTGCGGGCTCCGACGGGAGCCCGTGCGGGGCGGGCGGCCTTCGAGCCCCCGGCTGTGTGTCAAGGTTTATGCCGATTTGAACACTTTCCGCATGGCCTTGGTTCCGCAGAGTGAATAAGGGGCTCAATAGCAGATCTCGGCTTGACTCGCCCGGAGCAGCACACTTGTAATTTCACTCGTGTCGTTCAGCCGGTATCGGTAACGGCTACATCACGGGGACGCGAAAGACAGACGAGGGGCGCACATGACCGAGCTGGTGCAGCAACTGCTGGTCGACGACGCGGACGAGGAACTCGGCTGGCAGGAGCGCGCGCTGTGCGCCCAGACCGACCCCGAGTCCTTCTTCCCCGAGAAGGGCGGCTCCACCCGCGAGGCCAAGAAGGTCTGTCTCGCCTGCGAGGTCCGCTCCGAATGCCTCGAGTACGCCCTCGCCAACGACGAACGCTTCGGCATCTGGGGCGGCCTTTCCGAGCGGGAACGGCGCCGCCTGAAGAAGGCCGCGGTCTGACCGCCGACCGGGACGCCGGGCACCGCACATCCCCCCAGAATCCTCACGAACGGCCCGTCGCAGGTGGGTTATCCACAGGCGGCGGGCCGCCGTCATGGCCAGCCAGTAGTGTGGTCGCTCGTCCGAGACGCCCCGCTGCCCCAGGCGGCACAGGCGTCCACCGCACCCACCGAACCGGGGCCGTGTATCTCGATGTCCGTGCACAGCCATACGGCAGCCCACTACGACGCCGCACCGCCGTCGGACCCCCCGCGCGCCACGCAGTTCGCTGCCGCGCAGTCCGAGACGGACCGTCCGCCGGAGTTCCCGCGGCACGTCGTGACCGCCGTCCTCGTCTCCCACGACGGCGCCCGCTGGCTGCCCGACGCGGTCGCCGGGCTGCTCGGCCAGGAACGCCCCGTGCAGTACGCCGTCGCGGCCGACACCGGCAGCGCGGACACATCCGCCCAGGTCCTCGGCGACGCCCTCGGCGACGACCACGTGCTCCACCTCGCCCGCCGCACCGGCTTCGGCCAGGCCGTCGAGGATGCCGTCCGCACCGCCCCGCACCTCACCCCGGACGAACTGCCCTACCTCAAGCGCCCCAGCGGCTGGGACCCCGTCACCCGCAGCTGGCGTGACGACGCCTACGACCTGCCCGACCTCCCGCACGGCGAACCGGTGCAGTGGCTCTGGCTGCTGCACGACGACTGCGCTCCCGAACCCGACGCCCTCGCCCAGCTGTTGCGCGTCGTCGACAACGAGCACGAACTCGGCCGCGACGACGTGGCCGTCGTCGGCCCCAAGCTCCGCGGCTGGTACGACCGCCGCCAACTCCTCGAAGTCGGCGTCAGCATCGCCAACTCCGGCCGCCGCTGGACCGGCCTGGACCGCCGCGAACAGGACCAGGGCCAGCACGACCACGTCCGGCCGGTCCTGTCGGTGTCCACCGCCGGCATGCTGATCCGGCGTGACATCTTCGAACAGCTCGGCGGATTCGACCGCCGGCTGCCCCTGATGCGCGACGACGTCGACCTGTGCTGGCGCGCCCACGCGGCCGGCCACCGCGTCCTCGTCGCCCCCGACGCCGTCGTCCGCCATGCCGAGGCGGCCTCCCGCGAGCGCCGCACCGTCGACTGCGTGGGCCGCACCGCCGCCTCCCCGCACAAGGTCGACAAGGCCGGCGCCGTCTACACCCTCCTCGTCAACACCCGCACGGCGGCACTGCCCTGGGTGCTGGCACGCATCGTCCTCGGCACCGTGCTGCGCACCGTCGCCTACCTCGTCGGCAAGGTCCCCGGACAGGCCCTCGACGAGATCCGCGGCCTGGCGGGCACCCTGCTGCGTCCCGAGCGGATCATCGCGGGCCGGCGCGTACGCGGCGCCTCCCAGATCGACAAGGGCGAGCTGCGCGCCCTGTTCCCGCCGCCCGGCGCAACCGTCCGCGCCACCGTCGAACAGGTCGCGGGCAACCTCGTCGGCAGCTCCGACCCGGAGGCCTCGGCCGCGGGCCGGCACGGCGGCGCCGTCGAGTCGGGACCCGGCGGCGAGGACGCCGACTACCTGGAGATCGAGCAGTTCGCGCGCCTCAAGCGCATCGCCCGCAAACCGGGCCCGGTGCTCTTCCTGGCCCTGCTGCTCGTCTCCCTCATCGCCTGCCGCGGCCTGCTCGGCGGCGGCGCCCTCGCGGGCGGTGCCCTGCTGCCCGCCCCCGCCGGTTCCGGCGACCTGTGGTCGCGCTACCTGGACGCGTGGCACCCCGTCGGCTCCGGCGGCACGACCTCCGCGCCGCCCTACCTGGCGATCATGGCGCTGCTCGCGTCCCTGCTGCTCGGCTCCACGGGCCTCGCCGTCACCGTCGTGCTCGTCGGCTCGGTGCCCCTGGCCGGGTTCACCGCGTACTTCGCCTCCCGTCCCCTCGTCCCCTCGCGCCTGCTGCGCGCCTGGGCGGCTGTCGCCTACGCCTTCCTGCCCGCCACCACCGGAGCACTGGCCGGCGGACGCGTCGGCACCGCCGTGCTCGCCGTCCTGCTGCCACTGATCGCCCGCGCGGGCATCGCGGCGAGCGGCCTCACCGCACCCCCCGGCGCGCGCGGCAGCTGGCGCGCCACCTGGGCGTACGCCCTCCTGCTGACCGTCACGACCGCCTTCACGCCCATCGTCTGGCCCATCGCGCTCGTCCTCGGCCTCGCCGTCCTGGCCGTGCGCCGCCGCGACCTCGTGGCCCACCTGCTGCGCTTCCTGGCCCAGTTGCTCACCCCGCTGCTGCTGCTCGCCCCCTGGTCGCTGACGCTGCTGCCGTCCGGCTTCTTCAAGGAGGCCGGTCTCGAGTACGGCTCCTCGGCGGCCTCCGCCCTGGACCTGCTGGGCGCCACCCCGGGCGGCCCCGGCACCGTGCACGGGCTGATGCTCATCGGAATCGTCCTGGCCGCGCTCGCCGCCCTGCTGCGCTCGCAGCGCCAGTTCGCCGTCTGGGCCGCCTGGTCGGTGGCCCTGGTGTCGTTCGTCTTCGCCGTCCTGTCCAACGGCTCCGCCTGGGCCGGGCCCGCGACCCTCGTCTACGGCATCGCCCTGCTGAGCGCCGCCCTGCTCGGCGCCGACGGGGCACGCTCACGCGTGGCCGAACAGAGCTTCGGCTGGCGCCAGCCGGTCGCCGCGCTGATCGCCTTCGCCTCGGCCGCCGGCCCGCTGCTCGTCGTCGCCGGCTGGATGATCCGCGGCGCCGACGGCCCGCTGGAGCGGCGCGACCCCGTGCAGGTGCCCGCGTTCGTCGCCGAGGAGAGCAGCACCCGCGACCAGGCCCGCACCCTGGTCCTCGACAGCGACTCCCCGGCCCACGTCGGCTACATGCTCGTGCGCGGCTCCGGCGTGCGCATGGGCGACGCCGAACTGGTCTCGGCGGACGGCGGGAACAGCAGACTCGACAAGGTCGTCGCCAACCTGGTCGCCGGCTCGGGCGCCGACCAGGCCGGCCAGCTCGGCGGCTTCGCCGTGCGCTACGTCCTCGTCCACAAGGGCGCCCCCCGCGAGATCAGCCGCGTCCTGGACACCACCCCCGGCCTGTCCCGGCTCAGCCAGCAGGACGGCAGCGCCCTGTGGCGTGTGAACCAGGAGGTCTCCCGCGCGGCCGTCCTGCCCGCCCAGGGCACCGCCTCCGGCTCGGGCACCGCCGCCGCGCAGCCCGTCGCCGCCGGTCCCGTCGAGATCCACACCACCATCCCGTCCGGTTCCGCGGGCCGCGTACTGCGCCTGGCCGACTCCGCCGCCGCGGGCTGGACCGCCACCCTGGACGGCAAGCCGCTCACCCGCACCACCGTCGACGGCTGGGCCCAGGGCTTCCAGCTCCCCGCCTCCGGCGGCAGGCTCGACGTCACCTTCGACGCCCCGCTCGGGCGCACCGCCTGGCTGTGGGTCCAGGGCGCCCTCGCCGTCGTCCTCGTCGTGCTCGCCCTGCCCGGCCGCCGCCGAGACGTCGACGACGACCTGCCCGAGGAGCAGCCCGTACCCGCGCAGGCCGTCACCGGCGAGGGCCGCCGGGTCCGCCGGCTGCGCGCCCAGGCCGAGTCCGAGGACCCCGGCCAGGAGACAGCGGCACCGGACCCGGAGAGTGCGCCCGCGCCGGCGGAGGGCGCCCCGGCCGCCGTACCGCACCAGCAGTCCTACGGCGAGTGGGACACCACCGCCTACGCCGGGGCTCCGGCGGGCGCGGACTACGGCGCCTACGGCGACCAGCAGTACCAGGCCGCCGCCCAGCCCCAGCAGTACCCGGCGGGCGCGTACGACCAGACGTACCAGGGCGGCCAGGCCGACCCGTACCAGAGCGGCCAGTACGACCCGTACGCGTACGGCGGCGGCCAGGCAGCGCCCGCCTCCTACGGCCAGACCTACCCCCAGTCGTACGGGGAGCAGCCCTACGAAGAGCAGCCCTACGGCGAACGGCAGTACGGCGAGCAGCCGTACGACCCCGCACAGCAGCACCACCCGCACGGCAACGGCAGTGAGCGCCCCGACGGGAGCCAGCAGTGAACCGCACGACCCTGTCCCTGATCGCCGGTGTGGCCGCGCTCGCCGCCGTCACCGGATTCGCCGCGCTGGAAAGCCCCGACGCGGCAGGCGCCGGCCCCGCGAAGGCCGCCGCCCAGCTCCCCGTCGAACGCACCACCCTGGTCTGCCCGGCACCGAGCAGCTCCGACATAGCCGACACCTCGTACACCTCGTTCACCCCTGTGACGAAGGGGACGGGCAGCGACGGCAAGGCGCAACTCCAGCCCGCCACCGAGCAGTCGGACGGCGGCTCCTCAGGCAAGGGCAAGGGGAAGGACGGCGGCAAGAACAAGGCCGGCCGGCCCGCCCTGCAGCCCAAGACGCCCGGTACGCCGGTCGCCGGGGACACCTCGGGCGGGGACGCGCCCGCGCTGATCGGCACCGCCGAGGGCAAGTTCGCGCCCGGCTGGACCATGCAGCAGACCACGGAGGTGGCGGCGGGCGCCGGACGCGGCCTGCTGGGCGTGGACTGCACCGCTCCGGACACCGAGTTCTGGTTCCCCGGCGCGAGCACCGCCTCCGGCCGCTCGGACTACGTCCACCTGACCAACCCCGACGACTCCGCCGCCGTCGTGGACATCGAGCTGTACGGCAAGGACGGCGCCGTGAAGTCGACAGCGGGGGAGGGCATCACCGTCGCCCCGCGCTCCAGCGAGGCCGTCCTGCTGTCCACCCTCGGCGACACGCGGCAGGAAGACCTCACGGTGCACGTGAGCGTGCGCAGCGGCAGGGTCGGCGCGGCGGTGCAGGCCCTCGACGACAAGAACGGCGGGGACTGGCTGGCGGCCGCCGCGGACCCGGCCGCCGACCTGGTGCTGCCGGGCATCCCGAAGGACGCCACCTCCGTGCGGCTGATCGCCTTCACGCCCGCCGACGCCGACACCGACCTGAAGGTGAAGCTGGCCTCGCCCACCGGCCTGATCACCCCGGCCGGGCACGAGACCGTGCACCTGAAGGGTGGCACCACGGCCGCCGTGGACCTGGGCGACGTCACACGCGGGGAGGCGGGCTCACTGGTCCTCACCCAGGCCTCGTCACCCGTGCCGGTGGTGGCCGCGTTGCGGGTGACCCGGGGGAAGGGGAGCAAGCAGGAGACGGCGTTCATCCCGGCGTCCGGCCCGGTCGGCACCCGGGCGACGTCCGCCGACAACAGCGCGAAGGGGTCCACGCTGTCCCTGACGGCCCCCACCGCCGCCGCGCAGGTCAAGGTCACCGCGTCGGCGGGTACCGACGGCGGGACGGCGGCGTCGCAGACGTACTCCGTCAAGGCGGGCACCACCCAGGACATCACCCCGCCCCGCCCGGCCGGCCTGAAGGGCACGTACGCCCTCACGGTGGAGTGCCTGTCCGGCGGTCCGGTCTACGGGGCGCGCACCCTCACGGCGACGGTGGAGGGCGCCCCCGGCTTCACGGTCCAGACCCTGCCGGACGACCGCGGGACGGTCTCGGTCCCGCACACGGACGAGGACGTGACGGTCCTGCAGAAGCCGTGAGCGCGAGCCGGGCCGCCCGGCTCGCGCCGGTGCCGTGCTCACGGACTTGCGCGAGGCGCCGGCCGGGCCGACGCTCAGTCCTCCCCGTAGCGCGGGTCCACCGTCTCCGGGGTCAGGCCCAGCAGCTCGGCCACCTGCTCGACCACGATCTCGTGTACCAGCGCGGCCCGCTCGTCACGGCCCTTGCTGCGGATCTCCACCGGCCGCCGGTAGACCACCACCCGCGCCCGGCGCCCCTCAGCGGCGGGAACGGTGTCGCCGAGCGGCACCGGCTCGTCGCTCCAGGCCTGGCCCGGCCCGGCCGGACGCGGCACCTCCAGCACGAGGAAGTCGATGTCGGCCAGCTGCGGCCACCGCCGCTCCAGCCGATCCACGGAGTCCTGCACCAGGTCCGCGAACGCCTCGGCACGGCTCGCGGCCAGTGGCACCTGCGGCGGGGCGATCGGGCCGCGCATGCCCCGGCCGTGGCGATCACGTCGTCGGGGCCCGGGCGCGGCGCCAGGGGGCGGTACACGGTTGTCCATCACTGGTGAAGGGTAGTCCCGGGCAGGCCCCCGCGCCTCGTTCCGGATGCCGTCCCGGCACCGTGGCGTCCGCGTGGAGACCGGTCACCCGAGGCCGGTTCCGGCCAAGCTCGGACTCGATTCCGTATCTCTCCGGGACCGCCGAACTCAAGGCAATTGACGGTGTTCGTACCCAATCGTGACCGGAACAAGAGGTGTTCGAGACCCCGACATCCGCCGTCCGCGCAGGTCAGTAGGGTGTGTCGGAAGGAGTGTGTGGGGTGTTTCACAGCACGACACGGGGGAGTGACCTGGTGGAGAGTCGTCGCGGCCCGCTCAAGAGTGCGGTACCGTCCAACGTCGTGAGCCCTGTACGTCGCTGTTCGCGCACCGCTTGCGGCCGTCCCGCCGTAGCGACGCTGACGTACGTCTACGCCGACTCGACCGCCGTCCTCGGCCCGCTCGCCACCTACGCCGAGCCGCACTGCTACGACCTGTGCGCCGAACACTCCGAGCGCCTCACCGCCCCGCGCGGCTGGGAGGTCGTCCGGCTCCTCGACGGTTCGGCCCCCGCCCGGCCCAGCGGCGACGACCTGGAGGCGCTGGCCAACGCCGTGCGCGAGGCGGCCCGTCCTCAGGAGCGGGCGGCCGAGGCCGGTGGCGGCGGCGCCCGCGGGGCCGACCCGATGGAGGTCGCGCGCCGCGGCCACCTGCGGGTCCTGCGCTCGCCGGACAACTGACAAAACCGTTCACCACGGCCCTGGTCGGGCACGACGTCCCCGTTCTCCCCATCCTCCGCCGCGCGTTCCGCCCCGCTCGGCGCGGTCCCCCTCCCACGCCACCCGTCACCCGCCACTCGCCTCGTGCGTCGGCCGCGGCGTCCGGGACGGGTAGTTTGTGGGGACCGATAGGGACTTCAGAAGGGTTGGCCGTGGCTGCTGATCTGTCGCAGATCGTCAAGGCGTACGACGTGCGCGGGGTGGTCCCGGACCAGTGGGACGAGTCGCTCGCCGAACTGTTCGGGGCGGCCTTCGCCGAGGTGACCGGTGCGGACGCCATCGTGACCGGGCACGACATGCGGCCCTCGTCACCCGGCCTGGCCCGCGCCTTCGCCCGCGGCGCGGCGCGGCTCGGCGTCGACGTCACAGAGATCGGACTCTGCTCGACGGACCAGCTGTACTACGCCTCGGGCGCGTTGGGCCTGCCCGGCGCGATGTTCACGGCCTCGCACAACCCGGCGCGGTACAACGGCATCAAGATGTGCTGCGCGGGCGCCGCACCCGTCGGCCAGGACACCGGGCTGACCGAGATCCGCGAACTGACCGAGCGCTGGCGCGAGTCGGGCGCCCCGGAACCGGCGGCGCGCACGGGAACCGTCACCCGGCGCGACACGTTGGAGGAGTACGCGGCACATCTGCGCTCCCTCGTCGACGTGACCACCATCCGCCCTCTGAAGGTCGTCGTCGACGCGGGCAACGGCATGGGCGGCCACACCGTGCCCACGGTCCTCACCGGCCTGCCCGTAGACCTGGTCCCCCTGTACTTCGAGCTGGACGGCACCTTCCCCAACCACGAGGCCAACCCGCTCGATCCGGCCAACCTCGCCGACCTGCAGAAGCGGGTCCGCGAGGAGGGCGCCGACCTCGGGCTCGCCTTCGACGGGGACGCCGACCGCTGCTTCGTCGTCGACGAACACGGCGAGCCGGTCTCCCCGTCCGCGATCACCGCGCTGGTCGCCGCCCGCGAACTGGCCCGGCACGGCGGCCGGGGCGTGATCATCCACAACCTCATCACCTCCTGGTCGGTCCCGGAGGTGGTGAAGGAGAACGGCGGCACACCGGTGCGCACCCGCGTCGGCCACTCCTTCATCAAGGCCGAGATGGCGAGGACCGGCGCGATCTTCGGCGGCGAGCACTCCGCGCACTACTACTTCAAGGACTTCTGGAACGCCGACACGGGCATGCTGGCCGCCCTGCACGTCCTCGCGGCGCTGGGCGGCCAGGACGGCCCCCTGTCGGCCCTCGTCGCCCAGTACGACCGCTACACCGGCTCCGGTGAGATCAACTCCACGGTCGCCGACCAGGCCGGCCGCCTCGCCGCGCTCAGGGCCGCCTACGCCGGCCGCGACGACGTCACCCTCGACGAACTCGACGGCCTGACGGTCACCGCCGCCGACTGGTGGTTCAACGTGCGCCCCTCCAACACGGAACCGCTGCTCCGGCTCAACGCGGAGGCGCGTGACGCCGCGGCGATGGCCGAGGTCCGCGACGAAGTCCTGCAGATCATCCGGGGCTGAGGCACCGGCAGCCCCCGGCAGGCACCGGCCGAACACCTGCAGGACACCGGCGGGCACCAGCCGGGCCGACCCCCACCACCGGGCCCCCGACCGGCGGTACGCTGACCAGGCACGTCCGTACAACCACACACGCACCCCGCGTCCCGAAGGGAACCCCCATGCCGCTCGAAGCCGGCCTCCTGGAGATCCTCGCCTGCCCGGCCTGCCACGCCCCCCTCGAGGAGCAGGACACCGAGCTGATCTGCACCGGTCAGGACTGCGGGCTGGCCTACCCGGTCCGCGACGGCATCCCCGTGCTGCTCGTCGACGAGGCCCGCCGCCCCGCCTGACCCCCGCCGGACCGCCGCCCCGACGGCGCGAGGCCCGGCCGCCGCCGACCGGAGGACCTGCCGGCGCCGGGACACGAGCCCGCGGCCCGGCCCCCGGAAGACCGCCCGCCCGGCCCCCGCCCACCGTCGCCCGGCTCCCGCGGACCGGCCCGACCCCGGTCCGCGAGCCCGCCCAACGGCCTACCGCCCAACGGCCTACCGCCCAACGGCCTACCGCCCAACGGCCTACCGCCCAACGGCCTACCGCCGACCAGCCCCACCCGCCGTCCGCGACCCGCAGTCCAGATGCCCCGCCGTCCCGACCACCCGACGTTCCGACGCCCCGGTGCCCGGCGTTCGGCACCCGATCGGAGGCTGCCGCCCATGCTCGACGAATCGCTGCTCGACGCCCCGGAGGCGCTCGCCGCCGCCGACCACCGCGGACTGCTCCGCGGTGCGGCCGAGGCCGGCGCCCGCGTCCGCACCGCCGCCCGGCACGCCGCGGAGGCGGGCGTGGGCGGCCTCAAGCCCGACGGCCGCCCGCGCGCCGTTCTGATCGCCGGCCCCGGCGCCGCCGCCACCCACGCCGCCGACCTGCTCGGCACCCTCGCCGGAGCGGGCAGCCCCGTCACCCGGCTGGCCCCGACCGGCGTCGCCTCCGCCTCCGGCGCCCTGCGCTGGGAACTGCCCGGCTGGGCCGGCTCCGTGGACCTGCTGCTCATCGCCACCCCGGACGGCACCGAGCCGAGCCTGTCCGCCCTCGCCGACCAGGCCTACCGCCGCGGCTGCACGGTCGTCGCCGTCGCCCCGGCCCACACCCCGCTCGCCGAGTCCATGGAAGGCGTCCACGGCCTGTTCATCCCGATGGCGACCGCCCCCTACGACCACGACGAACCCCTCGCCGGATCCGCACCCGGTGTGCTCTGGGCGCTGCTGACCCCGCTGCTCGCGCTCCTGGACCGCGTCGGCCTGCTCACCGCCCCGCCCGACGCCCTGGAAGCCGCGGCCGACCGGCTCGACCAGATCGCAGAGCGCTGCGGACCCGCCATCGCCACGTACAGCAATCCGGCCAAGACCCTCGCCGCGGAACTCGCCGACGCCCTGCCGGTGATCTGGACCGAGGGCGTCGCGGCAGGCCCCGCGGGCCGCCGGTTCGCCGCCGTTCTCGCCGAACTGTCCGGCATCCCCGCCGCCGTCGCCGAACTCCCCGAGGGGCTCGCCGCGCACGGCGCCCTGCTCGCCGGCCCGCTGGCCGCCAGCGCCGACCCCGACGACTTCTTCCGCGACCGCGTCGACGAGCCGCCCGCCCTGCACGCCCGCGTGGTGCTGCTGCGCGACCGCCCGCTCGGCGGCCTCACCGCCGCCCCCTCCGCCCGTGACCTGGCCCTCAGCCACGACACGCCGATCAGCGAGCTGGAACCGGAGCCCGGCGGCGAGATCGAGAGCCTCGCGGAACTCATCGCGGTCACGGACTTCACCGCCGTCTACCTGTCGCTCGCCTCCAGGGCCTGACTCCAGGACCCGACCCGAGACGAGCGGCCCGATACGACCGTCCGGACACAACCGTCCGGACACGACCGTCCGGACACGCCCGTCCGGACACGACCGGCCCGACACGACCTGGACGCCCGGATCGCCGTACGACGGGGTGCGGTGGCTGACCAGAACTGCAGAGAGAAGCGCATGGACCGCCTCGACAACACCATCCGCCCCTACGCCTGGGGTTCCCCCACCGCCATCCCGCACCTCCTCGGCGTCGAACCGAGCGGCGAACCGCAGGCGGAGATGTGGATGGGCGCCCACCCGGGCGCGCCCTCGCGCACCGCGCGCGGCACCCTCGTCGAGGTCATCGACACCGACCCGGAGCGGGAACTGGGCGCCGAGGCGGTCGCGAAGTTCGGCCCCCGCCTGCCCTTCCTGCTCAAGATCCTCGCCGCCGGCGCCCCCCTCTCCCTCCAGGTCCACCCCGACCTCCGCCAGGCCAAGGAGGGCTACGCCGACGAGGAGCGCCGCGGCGTCCCCGTCGACGCCCCGCATCGCAACTACAAGGACGCCAACCACAAGCCGGAACTGATCTGCGCGCTCACCGAGTTCGACGGCCTGTGCGGCTTCCGTGCCCCCGGCGAGGCCGCCGACCTGCTCGCCGCCCTCGACGTTGACTCCCTCAAGCCCTACGTCGACCTGCTGCGCGCCCATCCCGAAGAGGCGGCCCTGCGCGAGGTGCTGACCGCGATCCTCACCGCCGACCCCGAGGAGATGACCCGCACGGTCACAGAGGCCGCCACCGCCTGCGCCCGCCTCGGCGGCGACCACGCCCCCTACGCGGGCATCGCGCACCACTACCCCGGCGACCCGGGCGTCCTGGCCGCGATGCTCCTCAACCACGTCCGCCTCCAGCCCGGCGAGGCACTCTTCCTCGGCGCCGGCATCCCGCACGCCTACCTCAGCGGCCTCGGCGTGGAGATCATGGCCAACTCCGACAACGTCCTGCGCTGCGGCCTGACCCCCAAGCACGTCGACGTCCCCGAACTCCTGCGCATCGTCCGCTTCGAGGCGGGCGACCCCGGCGTGCTGCGCCCCGAGGCCGCCTGGGACGGCGAGGAGGTCTACGAGACGCCCATCGACGAGTTCAGGCTGTCCCGCTACGTCCTCCCGGCGGGCGCCCCGGCCCACGACCTCACCCTGCGCACCCCGCAGATCCTGCTCTGCACCGCCGGTTCCGTACGGGCGGGCGAGCACGAACTCACCCCGGGCGGTTCCGTGTTCGTTCCGGCGGGCGAGAAGGCCGAGGTCGCCGGTGCCGGCACGCTCTTCCGCGCGACGGTCGTCGTCTGACCTGCCTGACGTGCGCGCCCGGGCCTGTGGTGACCTGACGTACCGCTGCCCGGCGGGGCTGCAACAATGACCCACCGGCAAAGGGCGGGCAAAGGGCGAGGCCGGGCACGGACACGTGCGCAACAGGGGCGTTCGACCCGTACGAAGGCGCACGAAGGTGTGCGAACACGTACACACCCCGTACGAAGGTGACACGAAGGCGAAGGGACAACGCGAACACATGAGCGCGTCAGGCGGAACCAGGGCGATCGTGGCGGCACTCGGCGCCAACCTCGCGATCGCGGTATCGAAGTTCGTGGCCTTCGCCTTCAGCGGCTCCTCGTCGATGCTCGCCGAGGGCGTGCACTCGGTCGCCGACTCGGGCAACCAGTTCCTGCTGCTGATCGGCGGCAAGAAGGCCCAGCGCGAGGCGACCGAGCAGCACCCGTTCGGCTACGGCCGCGAGCGCTACATCTACGCCTTCCTGGTCTCCATCGTGCTGTTCTCCATCGGCGGCATGTTCGCCATCTACGAGGGCTACGAGAAGATCAGCCACCCGCACGAACTGGAGAACTGGTACTGGCCGGTGGCCGTCCTCACCTTCGCGATCTGCGCCGAGGGCTTCTCCTTCCGCACGGCCATCAAGGAGTCCAACGAACTGCGCGGCAAGCTCTCCTGGGCGCAGTTCATCCGCCGCGCCAAGGCACCCGAGCTGCCCGTCGTCCTCCTGGAGGACTTCGGCGCCCTGATCGGCCTCGTCCTCGCCCTCGGCGGCGTCGGACTCTCCCTGCTCACCGGCGACGGCGTCTGGGACGGCATCGGCACCGTCTGCATCGGCGTGCTGCTCGTCCTGATCGCCCTCGTACTGGCCGCCGAGACCAAGTCACTGCTGCTCGGTGAGGCCGCAGGCGCCGACGTGGTCGAGAAGATCAAGACCGCCACCATCGACGGCGACACCGTCACCGGCATCATCCACATGCGCACCCTCCACCTCGGTCCGGAGGAACTGCTCGTCGCCGCCAAGATCGCGGTGCGGCACGACGACACCGCCGCCGAGGTCGCCACCGCCATCGACGCCGCCGAGTCCCGTATCCGCGCCGCCGTCCCCATCGCCCGCGTCATCTACCTCGAACCCGACATCTACAGCGAGGCGGAGGCCGCCAAGGGAGCGGACCCCGAGGCCACCCCCGGCGGACCGAACCCGCACGGCGGCGGCCACTGATCCACGAACGGCCCGATCTGTGCGGAGGCGGACTGGGGCCGCAGGGCACTGCGGTGTAGCTTGGGACGGAGCCAGACGTCGCTGCTGATGGCGGTCGGGCGGCCCGAGGACGGGCCGGCCGAGGGAGAGAGGGCCTCCGACGGACTGCGCTGCGCGCACGCGGGCATGCCTGTGTCCTCCTCGGGCACCCCTGTGTCCGCCGCCGCGCAGGTCAGCCGTACCCACCTCGACCCGATCCCGAGGAGCAGCCCGTAATGACGACTGTCGACAGCCGACAGGACTTCAAGGTCGCCGACCTGTCCCTGGCAGAGTTCGGCCGCAAGGAGATCACCCTCGCCGAGCACGAGATGCCCGGCCTGATGGCGATCCGCAAGGAGTACGCGGAGAAGCAGCCGCTGAAGGGCGCCCGCATCACCGGCTCCCTGCACATGACCGTGCAGACCGCCGTCCTCATCGAGACCCTCACGGCCCTCGGCGCCCGCGTCCGCTGGGCGTCCTGCAACATCTTCTCCACCCAGGACCACGCCGCCGCCGCCATCGCGGTCGGCCCCCACGGCACCCCGGAGAACCCCCAGGGCATCCCGGTCTTCGCCTGGAAGGGCGAGTCCCTGGAGGAGTACTGGTGGTGCACGGAGCAGGCGCTGACCTGGCCCGACGCCGCCACCGGCGGCCCGAACATGATCCTCGACGACGGCGGTGACGCCACCCTCCTCGTCCACAAGGGCGTCGAGTACGAGAAGGACGGCAAGGTCCCCCCGGTCGACACCGCCGAGTCCGACGAGCACCGCGTCATCCTCCAGCTGCTGACCCGCACCCTGGGTGAGAACCCCCAGAAGTGGACCCAGCTGTCCTCCGAGATCCGCGGCGTGACCGAGGAGACCACCACCGGCGTGCACCGGCTGTACGAGATGCAGCGCGACGGCACCCTCCTGTTCCCGGCGATCAACGTCAACGACGCGGTGACCAAGTCGAAGTTCGACAACAAGTACGGCTGCCGGCACTCCCTGGTCGACGGCATCAACCGCGCCACCGACGTCCTGATCGGCGGCAAGACCGCCGTCGTCTGCGGCTACGGCGACGTGGGCAAGGGCTGCGCGGAGTCGCTGCGCGGCCAGGGCGCCCGCGTGATCATCACGGAGATCGACCCGATCTGCGCCCTGCAGGCGGCGATGGACGGATACCAGGTCACGACCCTGGACGACGTCGTCGAGACCGCCGACATCTTCGTCACCACCACCGGCAACAAGGACATCATCCTCGCCTCCGACATGGCGAAGATGAAGCACCAGGCGATCGTCGGCAACATCGGCCACTTCGACA
Source organism: Streptomyces sp. NPDC021356 (assembly GCF_040641015.1). Classification (NCBI taxonomy): domain Bacteria; kingdom Bacillati; phylum Actinomycetota; class Actinomycetes; order Kitasatosporales; family Streptomycetaceae; genus Streptomyces; species Streptomyces sp. NPDC021356. Next base: position 99,106 of record NZ_JBFACU010000033.1, read on the forward strand.
ACGAGATCGACATGGCCGGCCTCGCCAAGATCCCCGGCATCGTCAAGGACGAGGTCAAGCCGCAGGTCCACACCTGGACCTTCCCGGACGGCAAGGTGATCATCGTGCTGTCCGAGGGCCGCCTGCTCAACCTGGGCAACGCCACCGGTCACCCGTCGTTCGTGATGTCCAACTCCTTCGCGGACCAGACCCTGGCCCAGATCGAGCTGTTCACCAAGCCCGACGAGTACCCGACCGGCGTTTACGTGCTGCCCAAGCACCTCGACGAGAAGGTCGCCCGCCTCCACCTCGACGCGCTCGGCGTGAAGCTGACCCGGCTCCGTCCCGAGCAGGCGTCGTACATCGGCGTGGAGGTCGACGGCCCGTACAAGGCGGACCACTACCGCTACTGACCGCTCCCACGGACCGACCCGCGAGCCACACCGCAGGCTCGCCCGGTCCACCGGATCCCCGGTCCTCCGAGACAGGCCCCCGCACCCCCGTGCCGGGGGCCTGCCCCGTTGACCGGACCGGCCCGTCAAGCCCCAGGACCCCCATGCCTCGCGGCCGCTATTCGCTCCACGATCCGCACGATCACACCCCCTTCGCGGAAGAACACTTCCAGTGCGCACCGGGCCCTTCGGGCTGGCGCTACGTCTCCCAGGTCACCTCCCCCTCGGGCGATCACCGCGGCTCGGTCGATCTCGCACTCGACGCGCTCGGCCGCCCCCTCCGTCTCGAACTGCACGCGGGCGGCTGGCAGGTGCGCGGCGCCGCCCTCGACGGCCTCACCTGGGTGCGCACCGACCCCACCGGAACCCACGCCACCGAAGGCAATGTGCGCGCCCACGCCTTCACCGGCACGTCCCCCGCGTTCCTCGTCGCCACCGCTCGTCTCCTGCGCCTCACCCCCTCGGCCTCCGCCACCCGCGTACGCCTCGTCACCTTCACGGATCCGGTCCTCGCCCCCCGCACCGTGGACCAGTCCTGGGCCCTGGTGAAAAGAGAAACACACGCCACTGACAACGGCCCCCTGGCCGTGGACGAATACCAGGTCACAGCCCTGGACACGGGCGAACGGCACACGGTGCACCTCGCCGGCGACGTCGTCCTGGCCGCCCCCGGCGTCGAGCTGGAGGACCTCCAGTCACCGCCGTCCGTCTTCGAGGCCTGAGCGCGGACCGAGCCCCCCACCGGCCCTGCGACGAGCGCCAACCGGACCTCCGGCCGCCCGGGCCTACGAGGGCGGCACGAAGCCCGTGGCGGGCGGCTCGCCCCCGCCCGGCCCCCGAGGCGCGACAGGCGCCGGAGGCGGCGCCACCGGCGGCTGCGGAACGGCAGGCGACGGAGCCGGTGCCGGAGCATGAGCCGAAGACGCCGGCGGCGCGACGCGCGGCTGCGCCGCGGGGACGTCGGCCGAAGAGTTCCCGAACGCCCGCCGGGCTTCCCGGACCTGCCGCTCCTGCAACACCGCTGCCAGATACATCGCCGGCGGTACCTCGGCCGGCGCCGGAGTACCGGTGCACGCGGAGAGGTCGGCGGCGAGGCGCTGCGCGATGCCCCAGCCGACCTGCGGGTCCAGCTGACCCATCCGCGTCAGGTACTGGCGCACGGCCAGCCACAGCCCGTCCGGCACAGCCGACAGATCGAGCGCCGAGAACCGCCCGGCCAGCCACGGCGGCGGAGGCGGTGCCGGAACCGCCTGCCCGGCCGGTATCCGTTCCCGCACGACGAGCGTCCCCGCGAACACGTCGCCCAGCCGCCGCCCCCGCGCCGACACCAGCGAAGCGATGCAGGCGACGACCCCGAACGTCATCAGAATCTCCACCACGCCGATCGCGCCACGCACCAGCGCATGCCGGAACCGGATGGGCCCGCCGTCGTCCCGGACGACACGCAGCCCGCACGCCACTTTGCCCAGGGAGCGCCCGTGACTGAGCGTCTCGACCGCGATCGGCCCACCCACGAGGACGAGCAGGAAGGTCGCGATCGACAGCGCGATCTGCGCCGCCGCGTCCAGCGAGGCCGTGGCAGCCAGCAGCCCCACGCTCACCGGGACGTAGACGGCCATCGCCACGACGAGGTCGAGCAGTACGGCCAGCGCCCTGCTGGGCAGCCTCGCCGGACGCAGCTCCAGCGCCACCGCCTCACCCGTCACCAGCTCGCTCACGCCCCGCCGCCCTTCCCTGGCCTGCCCCGAAGACGGCCAGTCTGCCAAGCTGAGGGCCGTCGCGTCGCAGTAGGACAAGCCGACACATCCGGCGGACAGTCGACCAACCAGCCGAGGAGCAGGCAGACACGATGGACCTGGACGTCTTCGTCTCCGCCCACCGAGCCGAGTGGGACCGCCTCGAAGCACTGCTCGGCCGTCGGCGCCGCCTCACCGGCACGGAGGCCGACGAACTGATCGTCCTCTATCAGCGTGCGGCCACTCACCTCTCGCTGATCCGCTCCAGCGCCCCCGACCCACTGCTGACGGGTCGGCTGAGCCAGCTGGTGGCCCGCGCGCGCGGAGCGGTGACCGGAACCCGCCGGGCCTCATGGCGGGACGTCACCCGGTTCCTGCTGGAAGGCTTCCCCGCGGCGGTCTACCGAGCGCGGCACTGGTGGGTGCCCACTGCACTCCTCTCCGTCGCCGTCGCCGCCCTCCTGGGCTGGTGGATCGGCACGCACCCGGCGGTCCAGGCCACCATCGCGGCTCCTGCTGAGCTACGACAGCTCACCCGTCCCGGCGGCGAGTACGAGACGTACTACTCGGACCACCCCGCGACCGCCTTCGCCGCCCAGGTCTGGACGAACAACGCCCAGGCCGCCGCCATGTGCCTCGTCCTGGGCGTCTTCCTGGGACTGCCGGTCCTGTGGGTCCTCTTCGAGAACATGCTCAACCTGGGGGTCGGGATCGGACTGATGTCCTCGGCCGGCCGGCTCGACACGTTCCTCGGCCTGGTCCTGCCGCACGGCCTGCTCGAACTGACGGCGGTCTTCGTGGCTGCCGGTACGGGACTGCGTCTCGGCTGGACCCTGATCGACCCGGGCCCGCGCTCGCGCCGCACAGCCCTGGCCGAGGAGGGACGGGCAGCGGTGGGCATGGCCATAGGACTGGCCCTGGTCCTGTTCGTCTCCGGCGCGATCGAAGGCTTCGTCACCCCCTCCGGCCTGCCCACCTGGGCTCGCATCGGCATCGGCATCGCGGTGGAACTGGCCTTCCTGGCCTACGTCTACGTCCTGGGCGGCCGTGCTGTGCGCGCAGGTGACACGGGAGACGTGGCGCCGACCGAGCGAAGCGCCACCGTGCCGACAGCCGCCTGATGTGCGTTTCGGCCCGCTGAGCTGCTAGTCTCCTCTTCGCCCCACCGGAGCCGTTGACACGGAGCGGGTGGGGAGGTAGATTCGAACAGTTGCCTGGAGCTGGACCTGGTCCAGATGGGCGGCAGTGAACATCTATCTGCTTCCGGAATCGGTATCGATTACGAAGAAGCCCCCGATAAATCGGAAAGCGAAGCCCGGTCAGACCGGCTGAGAACTTCTGATAAAGTCGGAACCGCCGGAAAGGGAAACGCGAAGCGAAAGCGGAGCGGGAACCTGGAAAGCACCGAGGAAATCGGATCGGAAAACGGTCTGATAGAGTCGGAAACGC
>NZ_JBFACU010000034.1:0-97961 GCF_040641015.1 Streptomyces sp. NPDC021356
CCGTGTCATACGACCGACGATCCGAACCCGAACCCGCCATCACACACCACTCCCCGTGAAACAGACAACCAACCCGACAAACAAACCGGACACGAACAACGACTCAGCGGAAACGCGCCGCATCGAAATTCGCCGCACCCATCTGCTGCCGCGCATTCTCACCCTGCTCCTGATCACCCGAGGAAAACGCACCCTCCATCCCCGACTGACCACCCAAAATCGCCGCCAACGACGAATTCAACTCACGCGTGATCCCATCCGCACGCCCCTTGAACTCATCGAACATCCGACGCCCCGCACCGTTGAACTTCCCCTCCAACGGCTCCACCGCCTGCACCAACTGCCGGATCAACGACCCCAGATCATCACTCGACCCACGCGAATCACGCATCAACGTCGACAACGTCTGCGTACCCATGTCGAACTTCACGCCGAACTCGCCTCCCCCATCGCAGGGTTGGTCCGAGACTCCGGTCCGCCAACCCCCAGTGAACGTTTCTGCACCACCATGTTCACAATCGGCGATCACACTCGCAACCGTCTTGCGTCACAGGCCCGGCACAGACAGGTCCCGACGCCGCCACACCCACAGATGACAGGGCGCCCGGCGTGACGAGTAACGATTCGATAACCACCCCTTGTCACAGCTCGTGTAATCGATTCCAATCCCTCGTGTAATCGATTCCACGAGGAGGTGGAGCGGCGATGGCGAGCATCAAGGATGTCGCTGCCGGGGCGGGCGTGTCCGTCGCCACGGTCTCGCGTGTCCTGAACGACCATCCGTCGGTCAGTGCCGAGGCACGCGCACGCGTGCTGGCCGCCGTCGAGGCGCTGGGCTACCGGCCGAACGCCGTCGCCCGTTCGCTGCGCACGGACCAGACCCGCACCCTGGGCCTGGTCATCAGCGACGTGCTCAACCCGTACTTCACCGAGCTGGCCCGATCCGTCGAGGAGGAGGCCCGCGCGCTCGGTTACAGCGTGATCATCGGGAACGCCGACGAGCGGCCCGATCTCCAGGACCACCACGTGCGGACCCTGCTGGACCGGCGGATCGACGGGCTGCTCGTGTCCCCCACCGACGGCGGCTCCCCGCTGATGCTGGAGGCCGCGCGCTCGGGGACGCCGATGGTGTTCGTGGACCGGTGGATCAAGGGTGTGGACGTGCCCGTGGTGCGGGCCGACGGGCAGCGGGCGGTGCGGGATCTCGTAGCGCACCTGTACGGGCTCGGGCACCGGCGGCTCGCGATCATCGCGGGCCCCGCGGCCACCACGACAGGCAGTGAGCGGGTGCGGGCCTTCCGGGAGGCGCTGGCCGCCTACGGGCTCGCCCTGCCCGAGGCCTACACCGGACAGGGCGACTTCCAGGCGGAGAGCGGGCGGCGGGTCACCGAGGGGTTCCTCGACCTGCCCGAGCCGCCCGAGGTGGTCTTCGCGGCCGACAACCTGATGGCGCTGGGCGCGCTGGACGCGATCCGGGCGCGCGGGCTGCGGGTGCCGGACGACATCGCGCTGGCGGCGTTCGACGACATCCCGTGGTTCGTGCACACCGATCCGCCGATCACCGCCGTCGCCCAGCCCACGGGCGAGCTGGGGCGGGCCGCCGTACGGGCGCTCGTGGACCGCATCGAGGGCCGGGGGCCGGAGTCGGTGACCCTGCCCGCCCGGCTCGTCGTCCGCCGCTCGTGCGGCGAGTCCGCCGCCCGGCCCACCGACGAGGCCACCGCCCGGCCCACCGCTGAGGCTGTCGCGAGGCCCACCGACGAGGCCGCCTCCGCGCTCGCCGCCCCGGCCGCCCCCGGGGCCGCCGACCGGACGGTCTCCTCGACCGTCACCGAGTCCTTCGCAACGAACAGGAGCATGCCGTGAGCGACCCGGAGGAGTTGCTGCGCATCGAGGGCATCCGGAAGACCTTCCCGGGCGTGGTGGCGCTGGACAGCGTCGACTTCGACCTGCGCCGGGGCGAGGTGCACGTGCTGCTCGGTGAGAACGGCGCCGGAAAGAGCACGCTCATCAAGATGCTCTCCGGTGCCTACACCCCCGACGCCGGGCGGATCCTGGCCGGCGGCGAGGAGGTGCGCATCCATGGTGCGCAGGACTCCGAGCGGCTCGGGATCGCCACGATCTACCAGGAGTTCAACCTCGTACCCGACCTGACGGTCGCGGAGAACATCTTCCTGGGCCGGCAGCCGCGCCGCTTCGGGATGATCGACCGCAAGCGGATGGAGGACGAGGCCGCCGCCCTGCTGGAGCGGGTCGGGGTGAACGTGTCGCCCCGCGCGCGCGTGCGGGACCTCGGCATCGCCCGGCTCCAGATGGTGGAGATCGCCAAGGCGCTGAGCCTGGACGCCCGCGTGCTGATCATGGACGAGCCGACGGCCGTGCTGACGTCCGAGGAGGTCGAGAAGCTGTTCTCGATCGTGCGGGCGCTGCGGGCCGACGGCGTCGGGATCGTGTTCATCACGCACCACCTGGAGGAGATCGCCGCCCTGGGCGACCGGGTCACGGTCATCCGGGACGGGCGGAGCGTGGGCCAGGTGCCCGCCTCCACGCCCGAGGACGAACTCGTCCGGCTCATGGTGGGGCGCTCCATCGAGCAGCAGTACCCGCGCGAGCGGACCGAGCGTGGCGAGCCGCTGCTCGCCGTGGACGGGCTCACCCGGGACGGTGTCTTCCACGACGTCAGCTTCCAGGTGCACGCCGGTGAGGTCGTCGGCATCGCGGGGCTGGTCGGCGCCGGGCGTACGGAGGTCGTGCGGGCCGTGTTCGGTGCCGACCCGTACGACGAGGGTGCCGTCCGGGTCGCGGGCAACCGGCTGCGGCGGCACGACGTGAACGCCGCCATGGCGGCCGGGATCGGGCTCGTGCCCGAGGACCGCAAGGGGCAGGGGCTCGTCCTGGACGCCTCCGTCGAGGAGAACCTCGGTCTGGTCACCCTGCGGTCGACCTCCCGCGCGGGGCTCGTCGACCTCAAGGGACAGCACACCGCCGCCGAGCGGATCGCCGGGCAGCTCGGCGTGCGGATGGCCGGCCTCGGGCAGCACGTGCGGACCCTGTCCGGCGGCAACCAGCAGAAGGTCGTCATCGGCAAGTGGCTGCTCGCGGACACCAAGGTGCTCATCCTCGACGAGCCGACGCGGGGCATCGACGTCGGCGCCAAGGTCGAGATCTACCAGCTCATCAACGAGCTGACGGCCGCCGGCGCCGCCGTCCTGATGATCTCCAGCGACCTGCCCGAGGTGCTCGGCATGAGCGACCGGGTGCTGGTGATGGCCCAGGGCCGGATAGCCGGGGAACTCCCGGCCGACCGGGCCACCCAGGACGCCGTGATGGCACTCGCCGTCAGCACTCCTACGAACACGACGACCGAAGTGGAGGCCTCCCGTGGCCACTGACACGCTCAAGAGCAAGGCGGGCGCGGGTGGCGCCTCCGGCGGCCTGCGCAGGCTGCTGCTCGACAACGGCGCGCTGACCGCGCTGATCGTCCTCGTCATCGCGCTGTCCGCGCTCTCCGGTGACTTCCTGACGACGGACAACCTGCTGAACATCGGCGTCCAGGCGGCGGTCACCGCCATCCTGGCCTTCGGTGTCACCTTCGTCATCGTCGCGGCCGGCATCGACCTGTCGGTCGGCTCGGTGGCGGCCCTGTCGGCGACCGTGCTCGCGTGGAGCGCCACCTCGCACGGAGTGCCGGTGGTCCTCGCGGTGATCCTCGCGATCGCCACGGGCATCGCGGCGGGCCTGGTCAACGGCTTCCTGATCTCCTACGGCAAGCTGCCGCCGTTCATCGCGACGCTGGCCATGCTGTCGGTGGGCCGCGGTCTGTCGCTGGTCATCTCGCAGGGCTCCCCGATCGCCCTGCCGAACTCGGTCTCGCACCTGGGCGACACGCTCGGCGGCTGGCTGCCGGTGCCCGTCCTCGTCATGGTCGTCATGGGTCTGATCACGGCGTTCGTGCTGGGGCGTACATACATCGGGCGTTCGATGTACGCGATCGGCGGCAACGAGGAGGCGGCCCGGCTCTCGGGTCTGCGGGTGAAGCGGCAGAAGCTCGCGATCTACGCGCTGTCGGGTCTGTTCGCCGCCGCCGCGGGCATCGTGCTCGCCGCCCGGCTGTCCTCCGCGCAGCCGCAGGCCGCCAACGGCTACGAGCTGGACGCGATCGCGGCGGTCGTCATCGGCGGCGCCTCGCTGGCGGGCGGCACCGGCAAGGCGTCGGGCACGCTGATCGGCGCGCTGATCCTCGCGGTGCTCAGGAACGGCCTCAACCTGCTGTCCGTGTCCGCGTTCTGGCAGCAGGTCGTCATCGGTGTCGTGATCGCGCTGGCCGTGCTCCTGGACACCGTGCGCCGCAAGGCCGGGGCGACCCCGCAGGCCGCGGGGACCGGCAGCGGCGGCGGCAAGGGCAAGCAGGCGGCGACCTACGGGCTCGCGGCCGTGGTGACCGTGGCCCTGGTGGCCGCGACCTCCTTCCTGCACACCGGGTCGGCCTCCACGTCCCCCAAGATGGGTCTGTCGCTGTCCACGCTCAACAACCCGTTCTTCGTGCAGATCAAGTCCGGTGCGCAGGCCGAGGCGAAGAAGCTGGGCCTGAAACTGACCGTCACCGACGCGCAGAACGACGCCTCGCAGCAGGCCAACCAGTTGCAGAACTTCACCAGTTCCAGCCTCGGCGCGATCATCGTCAACCCGGTGGACTCGGACGCGGCCAGCAACTCCGTGAAGGCCGCCGGCAAGGCGAAGATCCCGGTCATCGCCGTGGACCGCGGGGTCAACAACGCGAAGACGGACGCGCTGGTCGCCTCCGACAACGTGGCGGGCGGCGAGCTGGCCGCCAAGACCATCGCCGAGAAGCTGGGCGGTCACGGCAGGATCGTGATCCTCCAGGGGCAGGCGGGCACCTCCGCCGCCCGTGAGCGCGCCGCCGGTTTCGCCCAGGGCCTCAAGGCCTACCCGGGCATCCAGGTGCTCGCCCAGCAGCCCGCCGACTTCGACCGCACCAAGGGCCTCGACGTGATGTCGAACCTGCTCCAGGCCCACCCCGACGTGCAGGGCGTGATCGCCGCCAACGACGAGATGGCGCTCGGCGCGGTCAAGGCGCTCGGCTCGAAGGCCGGCAAGTCGGTGCAGGTCGTCGGATTCGACGGCACCCCGGACGGCCTGAGTGCCGTCAAGAACGGCACGCTGTACGCATCGGTCGCGCAGCAGCCGAGCCAGCTGGGCCGGATCGCCGTGGACAACGCGCTCAAGGCGGTCCAGGGCAAGAAGGTGGCGCCGATGGTGAAGGTGCCGGTCAAGGTGGTAACGAAGGAGAACGTGGCCGGGTTCAGCGGCTGACCCGCGACCCGTTCCCGTAAGGAGACACTGCGCATGTACGACTACGACCTGCTGGTCGTGGGGTCGGCCAACGCCGACCTGGTGATCGGCGTCGAGCGGCGGCCCGCGGCCGGGGAGACGGTGCTCGGCTCCGACCTGGCCGTCCACCCCGGCGGCAAGGGCGCCAACCAGGCGGTGGCCGCCGCCCGCCTCGGGGCCCGCACCGCCCTGCTGGCCCGGGTCGGCGACGACGCGCACGGGCGGCTGCTGCTCGACGCGCAGCGGGCGGCCGGGGTCGACCCGGCGGGCGTGCTGGTGGGCGGCGCGCCGACCGGTGTCGCGCTGATCACGGTGGACCCCTCCGGGGACAACTCCATCGTGGTGTCGCCGGGTGCCAACGGCCGGCTGACCCCCGAGGACGTCCGCGGCGCGGCCGGTCTCCTCGGGGCCTCCCGGGTGGTCTCCGCGCAGTTGGAGGTCCCGCTGGAGACGGTCGTGGAGGCCGCACGGCACCTGGTGCCCGGCAGCCGCTTCGTCCTCAACCCGTCGCCGCCGCGTCCGCTGCCGCAAGAACTCCTCGACGCCTGCGACCCGCTGATCGTCAACGAGCACGAGGCGAAGGTCATCCTGGGCGGCGCGGGCGCCGGTGACGACCCGGAGGACTGGGCGCGGGCGCTGCTCGCGCGCGGCCCGCGCTCCGTGGTGGTCACCCTGGGCGGCGAGGGCGCGCTGGTGGCGTCCGCCGAGGGGGTGGCCCGGGTGCCGTCCGTGAAGGTGGACGCCGTGGACACGACGGGCGCGGGCGACGCGTTCACCGCGGCGCTGGCCTGGCGGCTCGGCGCGGGCGCGTCGCTGCGGGAGGCGGCGGCGTACGCGGCCCGGGTGGGCGCGGCGGCCGTGACGAAGCGGGGCGCGCAGGAGTCGTACCCGACGGCGGCGGAGGTCGACGCCCTGTGAAGAAGGCGGGCATCCTGAACCGGTATCTGGCCGGTGCCCTGGCGGAGTTGGGGCACACGGACGAGGTGCTGGTGTGCGACGCGGGCATGCCGATACCGGCCGGGCCGCGCGTGGTGGACCTGGCGTTCCGCGCCGGGGTGCCGTCCTTCGCCGAGGTGCTGGAGGGGCTGCTGGCCGAGCTGGTGGTCGAGGGCGCGACGGCGGCGGCCGAGGTGCGTGCGGCCAATCCGGCGGCGGCCGCCCTGCTGGACGGCCACTTCCCCGACGTCGTCCTCGTCCCGCACGAGCGGCTGAAGGAGTTGTCGGCGGGCGCGCGTCTGGTCGTACGGACCGGGGAGGCGCGGCCGTACGCGAACGTGCTGCTGCGGTGCGGGGTGTTCTTCTAGACCCAACAGGCCGACCCACCGGACCCGACCCGCCGGGCCCGGACAGCTTCGAGGGGGCCCGGTCGTCGACCCGGCCCCCTCGGCTCTTCCCCTCCTGCGCCGGAACCCCGTGGCTCCCCCCGGAGCCTTCCCGGGTCTCCCCGGGCCCCCTCCGTGGGTTCCGACGAGAGATACGACACGCTCCGGGCCGGAAGGGTTGCACCGGCTCCGTGATTTTCTTCGGGGATTTTCTTCGCGGGTTTCCTTCGGGGGTTTCCTTCGGGGATTGTTTTCCGGCCCCAGGGTTGGCGCGCGGGCTACTTCTCCGGCTCCAGGGCGCGCGTCACCGCGTCCTGGGCCGCGTGGCGCCCCCGCAGGCTCAGGCCCGCCAGACGTGCGACCACGCGGCCCAGCCACTCCGGGTCGCCGAGCAGGTGGGCCTGTCCGGTGTCGGTGACCCGCTCGGTCAGTTCCTGGAAGAGGACGAGGTCCGCGCCGGGGTAGGGGCGGGGGTGGCGGCTGAAGCGGCCCACCCAGTCCTCGTACGGATGGCGCAGCGTCAGGTGCAGGTAGCCGCTGCCGTGCCGTCGCCAGGGGCCGGGCAGGCCGGCGAGGAGCTGAGCGACGCCGTACTGCCCCCGGGCCGGGTTCTTGCCGCCCAGCGTGAGCCGCACGCCCGGCATGATCCGGGACCAGTCGACCGTCTGCCCCGGGCCGCCGGGCTCGTGCTGGTGCAAGCCCTCCGGCCGGAACTCCAGCCAGTGGCCGGCCGGCCGGCCGGTGTCACCCACCGCCCAGCCGCCGGCCGTCGGTTCGAGCGGACCCAGGGATGCTCGCGTCGGCGTCATACGGTCATGGCATCACATGTTCCGCGAACCGCGCCGCGGTTTCGGCCAGTACCTCGCGTCCGTCGCGCGCCCACAGGGCGTCGTTGAACAGTTCGACCTCGATGGCGCCGGTGTAGCCGGCCGCCTCCGCGTACCCCTTCCACTCGCGCAGGTCGACCGCTCCGTCGCCGAGCTGGCCGCGGCCGTTGAGGACGCCCTCCGGGAGGGGGGTCGTCCAGTCGGCGAGCTGGAAGGAGTGGAGGCGGCCGGACGCGCCCGCGCGGGCGATCCCGGCGGGGGCCCGGTCGTCCCACCAGATGTGGTACGTGTCGACCGTGACGCCGACCTGGCGGGCGGGGAAGCGTTCGGCCAGGTCCAGGGCCTGCTTCAGGGTGGAGACCACGCAGCGGTCCGAGGCGAACATGGGGTGCAGCGGCTCGATGGCCAGGCGTACGCCGTGCCGCTCCGCGTACGGCCCCAGTTCCGCGAGCGCGTCCGCGATGCGTTCCCGGGCTCCGTGCAGGTCCTTCGAGCCGGCCGGGAGGCCCCCCGAGACCAGGACCAGGGTGTCGGTGCCGAGGGTGGCGGCCTCGTCGACGGCGCGGCGGTTGTCGGCCAGGGCCCGTGCGCGCTCGTCCGGGTCGGTCGCCGTGAGGAAGCCGCCCCGGCACAGGGTGGTGACGGTCAGGCCCGCGGCACGGACCAGTTCGGCCGCTGCCTCGACGCCGAACGCCTGGACGGGTTCGCGCCACAGGCCGACGTTGCCGATGCCGATGTCGCGGCAGGCCTCGGTCAGTTCGGGCAGGGACAGCTGCTTGACCGTCATCTGGTTGATGCTGAAACGCGTCAGGTCGAGGTCGTTCACCGGTTCACCCCGTTCAGCGCGAGCAGTGTCCTCATGCGTTCCTCCGCCAGCTCGGGGTCGGGGAACAGGCCGAGGCGGTCGGCGAGTTCGTAGGCGCGGGCCAGGTGGGGCAGGGAGCGGGCCGACTGCAGGCCGCCGACCATCGTGAAGTGCGACTGGTGCCCGGCCAGCCACGCGAGCAGGACCACACCGGTCTTGTAGAAGCGGGTGGGGGCCTGGAAGAGGTGGCGGGAGAGTTCGACGGTGGGGTCGAGCAGGGCGCGGAAGCCGGCCGTGTCCCCGGTGTCCAGGAGGCGTACCGCCTCGGCGGCCAGCGGGCCCAGCGGGTCGAAGATGCCGAGCAGGGCGTGGCTGAAGCCCTGCTCGTCGCCGGCGATCAGCTCGGGGTAGTTGAAGTCGTCGCCGGTGTAGCAGCGCACGCCTCGGGGGAGGCGGCGGCGCAGGTCGACCTCGCGCCGGGCGTCCAGCAGGGAGATCTTGACGCCGTCGACCTTGTCGGGGTGGGCGGCGATGACGTCCAGGAACACCTGTGTCGCCGCGTCCAGGTCGGACGAGCCCCAGTAGCCCTCCAGCGCCGGGTCGAACATGGGGCCGAGCCAGTGCAGGACGACCGGCTCGGCGGCCTGGCGCAGCAGGTGGCCGTAGACCTCCAGGTAGTCCTCCGGGCCCCGCGCGGTGGCGGCGAGGGCGCGGGAGGCCATGAGGACGGCCTGGGCGCCGGACTCCTCGACGACGGCGAGTTGTTCCTCGTAGGCCGCGCGGATGCCCGCGAGGGAGCCGCCGCTGATCTGGTCGGTGCCGACGCCGCAGGCGACCTTGCCGCCCACCGACCGCGCCTCCGCGGCGGACCTGCGGATCAGCTCGGCCGCACCCGCCCAGTCCAGGCCCATGCCGCGCTGCGCGGTGTCCATGGCCTCGGCGACGCCCAGCCCGTGGGACCACAGGTGGCGGCGGAAGGCGAGGGTGGCGTCCCAGTCGACGGCGGCGGGCGAGTCGGGCGACACGTCGGCGAACGGGTCGGCGACGACGTGGGCGGCGGAGAAGACGGTGCGGGAGGTGAAGGGGGTGCCCGCGGCGGCGGCGAAGGGTTCGGTGCGGGGCTCGTAGGCCCGCAGCGTGCCGCCCGCGTCCGGCAGGTGGAGGGTCACAGCCGGATCTCCGGTACGTCGATGCGGCGGCCCTCGGCCGAGGACTTCAGGCCCAGTTCGGCGAGCTGGACGCCGCGGGCGCCGGCGAGCAGGTCCCAGTGGTAGGGGGCGTCGGCGTACACGTGGCGCAGGAACAGCTCCCACTGGGCCTTGAAGCCGTTGTCGAAGTCGGTGTTGTCGGGCACCTCCTGCCACTGGTCGCGGAAGGCCTCGGTGGCGGGGATGTCGGGGTTCCAGACCGGCTTGGGGGTGGCGGAGCGGTGCTGGGCGCGGCAGCGGCGCAGGCCCGCGACGGCCGAGCCCTCCGTGCCGTCGACCTGGAACTCGACGAGTTCGTCGCGGTGGACGCGGACGGCCCAGGACGAGTTGATCTGGGCGATCGCACCGCCGTCGAGTTCGAAGATGCCGTAGGCGGCGTCGTCGGCGGTGGCGTCGTAGGGCTTGCCGTTCTCGTCCCAGCGCTGGGGGATGTGGGTGGCGGTGAGGGCCTGGACGGAGGTGACGCGGCCGAACAGTTCGTGCAGCACGTACTCCCAGTGCGGGAACATGTCGACGACGATGCCGCCGCCGTCCTCGGCGCGGTAGTTCCAGGAGGGGCGCTGGGCGTCCTGCCAGTCGCCCTCGAAGACCCAGTAGCCGAACTCGCCGCGCACGGACAGGATGCGGCCGAAGAAGCCGCCGTCGATCAGCCGCTTCAGCTTCCGCAGGCCCGGCAGGAAGATCTTGTCCTGGACGACGCCGTGCTTGACGCCCTTCGCCTGGGCGAGGCGGGTCAGTTCGAGGGCGCCGTCGAGGCCGGTCGCGGTGGGCTTCTCGGTGTAGACGTGCTTGCCGGCGGCGATCGCCTTCCTGATCGCCTCCTCGCGGGCGGAGGTGACCTGGGCGTCGAAGTAGATGTCCACGGCCGGGTCGGCGAGGACGGCGTCCAGGTCGGTGGAGACGTGCTCCAGGCCGTGCCGTTCGGCAAGCGCCTTCAGTGCGTGCTCGCGCCGGCCGACGAGGACGGGTTCCGGCCACAGCACGGTGCCGTCGCCGAGGTCGAGTCCGCCCTGCTCGCGCAGGGCGAGGATCGAGCGGACCAGGTGCTGGCGGTAGCCCATGCGTCCGGTCACGCCGTTCATGGCGATGCGCACCGTCTTGCGTGTCACGTCGGTCCCAGTCCCTTCGTACGGCCGTCGGCGAACACCGGACACCGACAGCAAGCGCTTTCTATTCCAGGAGAAGCTAGCCTCTGAACAGCGGTCCGGACAAGAGCGGGCGCGGATCGTGTTGTTCGAGCGGGCGGACATCGTGGTGTTCGAGCGGGCGGACATCGTGGTGTTCGAGCGGGCGAACGAAGAGGCGAGTGGCCGTAAGGTCTGCACGGCACCACGGCCCCGCGGCAGGCGCGCGGACGGTGCCTGATCACGTACGACGAGAGACGCGCGACCGGAGGACGACGAGATGACGGTGACCCTGGCGGACGTGGCGGCCCGCGCCCAGGTCTCGCCCGCGACGGTGTCGCGCGTGCTGAACGGGAACTACCCGGTGGCCACCGCCACCCGGGAGCGGGTCCTGAAGGCCGTCGACGAGCTGGACTACGTGCTCAACGGTCCCGCCAGCGCGCTCGCCGCCGCCACCTCCGACCTGGTCGGCATCCTGGTGAACGACATCGCCGACCCCTTCTTCGGAATCATGGCGAGCGCCATCCAGTCGGAGATCGGCGGCCCGGGAGGCCGGGCCGGCGGCGAACGGCTGGCGGTGGTCTGCAACACCGGCGGCTCCCCCGAGCGCGAGCTGACCTACCTGACGCTGCTCCAGCGGCAGCGGGCGGCGGCTGTCGTGCTCACCGGCGGCGCGGCCGAGAACGCGCCGCACGCCGCGGCGGTCGCGGCGAAGCTGCGCCGGCTGGCGGAGGCCGGAACCCGGGTGGTGCTGTGCGGACGGCCGCCCGTGCCGGACACCGAGGCGGTCGCCCTGACCTTCGACAACCGCGGTGGCGCCCGCCGCCTGACCGAGCACCTGACGGCGCTGGGGCACCGGCGGCTCGGCTACATCGCGGGCCCGCAGGAGCGCACCACCACCCGCCACCGCCTCGAAGGCCACCGCGCGGCGCTGACGGCGGCCGGCATCGAGGACGACCCGCGCCGGACCGTGCACGGCCGTTTCGACCGCCGGTCCGGTTACGAGGCCACCCTGGAACTGCTGCGCCGCGACCCCGCGCTCACGGCGGTCGTCGCCGCCAACGACTCCGTGGCCCTGGGCGCCTGCGCGGCGCTGCGCGAGTCCGGGCTGCGCATCCCCGAGGACGTGTCGGTGGCGGGCTTCGACGACCTGCCCTTCGGCGTCGACGCCGTACCGTCCCTGACGACGGTCCGCCTGCCGCTCGCCGAGGCCGGCGCCCGAGCGGGCCGCATCGCCATGGCCCGCGAGGAGCCCCCGCCCGGCGGGATCGCCACGGTGCGCGGGGAACTGATGGTGCGGGGGTCCACGGGGGTGCCTCGGGGGTGAGGGCGGGGGCGCCCTTCCGGCCGGTGGTGGGCGCGGCCGGGGGCTGTCGCGGTACGGGGCTGTCGTACGGGGCGGGTGCGGGTTCGGGTGCTGTCGTACGGTTCGGGCTGAGAGTGCTGTCGTACGGTTCGGGTGCGGGCGCTGTCGTACGGTTCGGGTGCGGGTTCGGGATGGGGTCCGACCGGGCTCGGGTTCGGGTCCGATCTCGGGTTCTGGTCCGGATCGATCTCGGGTTCGGGTTCGGATCGATCTCGGGTTCGAGAGTCGAGGCGGGCACCGATGAGTTCGGGAGCCGCCCACGGTCTTCACTCCCGTACCGATCGGCCAGGAAACGGAAGGCATCCCCATGCGTGTCGTCGTCACCGAGTTCATCAGCCTCGACGGAGTCGTGCAGGCGCCCGGAGGTCCGCAGGAGGACACCGACGGCGGCTTCGCGCACGGCGGCTGGTCGCACCCCTTCTTCGACCCCGAGGTCCTCGGCGGAGCGTTCGCCGCCGGCCTGGAGCAGGCCGAGGCGCTGCTCTACGGCCGCCGCACCTACCTGACGATGGCCGCGGCCTGGCCCGAGCGGGCCGGTGACCCCTTCGCCGACCGGCTCAACTCCCTGCACAAGTACGTCGTTTCGGACACCCTCGACGACTCCGCGCTGACCTGGGAGAACACCGTGCGCGTGCCGGGCGCCGAGGCGCTCGGGAAGGTGCGGGAACTACGGGCGGCCGGGGGCGGCGACCTGGCGATGATGGGCAGCCCCACGCTGGTGCGGGCGCTGCTGGGCGCGGGCCTGGTGGACGAGCTGCAGCTCGCCGTCATGCCGGTGCTCCTCGGCGGCGGAAAGTCGATCTTCCCCACGGACGGGGTGAAGCGGACGTGGCAGCTGGTGTCGTCAAAGACCGCGAAGACCGGGACCCAGCTCAACGTGTTCCGGCCCGCCGAGCAGGAATAGCCCCCGGGAGGTTCCGTGTGCTCCGTGCGGGTGGCGGGTAGGGTCCCTGGCCATGAAGCTCGCGTTCTCCACTCTCGGTGTCCCCGGCCTGCCGATCCCGGAGGTCCTGGCGCTCGCGGCCGCGCACGGCTACCACGGCGTCGAACTGCGCGCCCACCCCGAGGAACCGGTGCATGTCGGCCTCTCCCCCGCCGAACGGGCCGAGACCGCCGCCCTGTTCGAGGCGGCCGGGGTCGAGGTGGTGGGCCTGGCCGGGTACGCGCGTGTCGCCGCGCCCGGCGACGACGGTCCCGTCCTGGACGAGATCCGGGAGCTGCTGCAACTGGCGCACGACGTGGGCGCCGGGTCCGTCCGGGTCTTCCCCGGCGCCGATCCCGGCCGCCCCCGCGAGGAGTCCGACGCCACCGCCGCCCGGCGCCTGGGCGTCGCCGCCGAGGATGCCGCCGCGCTCGGCGTCCGCATCCTGCTGGAGACCCACGACTCGCACCGCACCGGCGCCGACGCGATCCGCGTCCTCGGCCCGGTCGGGCACGGGCAGGTGGGCGCACTGTGGGACGTGATGCACACCTGGCTGGGCGGGGAGCAGCCGTCGCAGACGTACGCGGCCCTCGCCCCGCACCTCGGATACGTGCAGGTCAAGGACATCGCCTCGGCCGAGGACAGCACGCCCCTGGCGCTGGGCGCCGGTGTCCTGCCGCTCGCCGAGTGCGTCGAGGTCCTCGCCCGTGTGGGCTGGGACGGGTGGCTGTGCTGGGAGTACGAGAAGCGGTGGTACGAGGCGGCCGAGCCGCTGCCCCGGCTCCTCGGCCCCGGACGGGATTACCTGGCCCGGCTGCTCAACGAGTCGGCTTGACATCCTCGCCGCCCTGAAGGACGGCGATTCCCGCCTACCGTGCCGTTGAAGGCTGCGGTGTCGAGTGGGTTCCTGCTTCGCCGCGCGGTGCCGGGACGAGCCCCGGTCTCACCTGCGCTCCACAGGCTGATACGGCCAATCCGGCCGCCTCGGCGACGTTGACCGCCGCGTTGATGTCCCGGTCCAGGACGGGCCCGCAGGCCCCGCAGGTCCACACACGGACGTGCAGGGGCTTGGGGCCGTCCTGGACGCCGCACTGCGAGCACACCTGCGAGGTCGGTTCGAAACGGCCGATCCTCACGAAGGTGCGCCCGTACCGGGCGGCCTTGTACTCCAGCATGCTCACGAACGCCGACCATCCGGCGTCGTGGACGGACTTGGCCAGGCGCGTCCGGGCGAGTCCCTTCACCGCCAGGTCCTCCACCGCGATCGCTTGGTTCTCGCGGATCAGCTTCGTGGAGAGCTGGTGATGGAACTCGCGGCGCGCGTCCGCGACCCGGTCGTGTGCCCGTGCGACACGGATCCTGGCCTTGTCGCGGTTCTTGCTGCCCTTCTCCTTGCGGGACAGGGCCCGCTGCGCCTTCTTCAGGTGCTTCTCGGCCCGGCGCAGGAAGCGCGGGCTGTCGACCTTCGTGCCGTCCGAGAGGACCGCGAAGTGCCCGAGACCGAGATCGATGCCCACCTCGGGCGTGACCTCGGGCAGCACCTCTTCCGGACCGGTCTCCATCACGAAAGAAGCGAAGTATCGGCCCGCCGCATCCTTGACCACGGTCACCGTGGACGGGGCGGAGGGCAGGCTGCGGGACCACTCGACCTTCAGGTCGCCGATCTTCGACAGGCGCAGCTTTCCGCCGGTCGTGATCGACCAGCGGGCGTTCGCGGTGAAGCGGACTGCCTGCCGGGTGTCCTTGCGTGACTTGTACCGGGGCGCACCCATGCGCGGGCGCTTCCCCTTCAGCCCGTCGAAGAAGTTCTTGTACGCGAACGTCACGCGGGGAGTCTGGCGCACGGGCCCGGCGGCGTCGACCCCGTTTCGGCCGGGCCGCCGGTGGGCCTGTCCGCCGGGGTCAGTCCGGCTGCCGGGCGGGGACCGGGACGCGGTCGTGCACGGGGGTGGGGGCCGGCCCAGGAGCGGGGGGCTCGGCGCGGGTCCTCGCGGGGGCCAGGGACGTCAGGGCCACGCCGCCCACCAGCAGTGCCGCCGCGCACCAGCGCAGGATGCTCACCGACTCGTGCAGGAAGAGGGCCGCCGCGGACATGCCGAACACCGGGACCAGGAGGGAGAAGGGGGCGACGGTGGAGGCGGGGTGGTGGCGCAGCAGCAGGCCCCAGGCGCCGAAGCCGAAGACCGTGGTGACCCAGGCGACGTAGAGGACCGTGCCCGCGCCCTGCCAGTCCAGGCCGCGCAGGGCGGCCAGGTCGCGGGAGGGGCCCTCGGTGAGCAGGGAGAGGCCGAGGAGCGGCAGGACCGGGACGGTGCTCACCCAGACCATGAAGTTGAGGGCGTCCGGCGGGGCCGCCTTGCGGGTCAGGACGTTGGAGGCGCCCCAGCAGGCCGCCGCGACGATGACCAGGGCGAAGGCGCCCAGCGGGCCGGTGGTGCCTTCGTCCACGGCGGCGACCACGATCCCGGCGAGCGCCACCGCCATGCCCGTCAGCCGCAGCCGGGTGGGGCGCTCGCCGAGGGCCGCGAAGGCGAACAGGGCCGTGAACACCGCCTGGATCTGCAGCACCAGCGAGGAGAGCCCGGCCGGCATCCCGTGGTCCATGCCCACGAACAGCAGGCCGAACTTGGCGACCCCGAGGACCAGTCCCACCGCCGCGATCCACTTCCAGGCCACCTTGGGCCGGCCGACGAGGAAGACGGCGGGCAGGGCGGCGGCGAGGAAGCGCAGGGCCGAGAACAGCAGGGGCGGGAAGTGGCCGAGGCCGACCTCGATGACGGTGAAGTTGACGCCCCAGACGGCGGCGACGAGGACGGCGAGGAGGACGTGGGGTGGTCGCATGCGTCGAGGATCACTCGCAGCGACCGCGCAGCACCAGCGATGATTGATGCACTGTTGGATGCAGCAACGCTAATCATTCGCCGGGCGGCCACCCCGGCCCTTGGAGGAACCGTGCTCGATCTCCAGCGGCTGCGCGCCCTGCACGCCGTGTCCGTGCACGGGACCGTCGGCGCGGCGGCCACCGCGCTCGGCTACACCTCCTCCGCGGTGTCGCAGCAGATCGCCAAGCTGGAACGGGAGACCAGGACCGTACTCCTGGAGCGCGAGGGCCGCGGCGTGCGACTCACCGACGAGGCGCACCAACTGGTGGGCGCCGCACGGGAGTTGCTGGCGATCGTGGAGCGGGCCGAGACCGAGCTGGAGGAGCGGCGCGGGGTGCCGGCCGGGCGGTTGACCGTCGCGGCGTTCGCCTCGGCGGCGCGCGGGCTGCTGCCGGGCGTGCTGGCCGACCTGGCCCGGCGGCACCCCGCGCTGGACGCCCGGCTCAGTGAGGTCGACCCGCACCTGTCGGTGGACCTGGTCGCCAAGGGCGCCGTCGATCTCGCGGTCGCGCACGACTGGGACATCGCGCCGCTGCCCGCGCCGGCCGGCGTGGAGCAGGCGACCATCGGCGACGACCTGTGCGACCTGCTGGTGCCGGCCGGGCACCCGTTCGCGGGGCGGGCCGCGGTGCGGCGCTCGGAGCTGGGCGGCGAGCGGTGGATCTGCCAGCCGCCCGGCCGGGTGTGCCACGACTGGCTGCTGCGTACGCTGCGCGCCGCCGGGCACGAGCCGGACGTCGTCCACCAGGCCGACGAGAACCCGACGCTGGTCGCGCTGGTCGCCGCAGGTCTCGGCGTGGCGCTGATCCCCCGCCTGGGGCGCGGCCCGCTGCCCGAGGGGGTCGTCGAAGTCCCGCTGGACCCCGTGCCCGTACGGCATCTGTACGCACTGTGGCGCGCGGGGGCGGCCCGCCGGCCGGCGATCGCGGAGACGGTGCGCACGCTGCGGGAGCACTGGCCCGCGGTGTCGGCGCACGCCCCGCGCACGACCGCCTGAGCCCGGCCGGCGTCCTCGCGGCCCGACGTCCGGGCGCGTGCGGTCCCTTGACTGGCAGAAACTTCCCGGATATTGGTGACTCCTCGGAAGTTTCCTTCAGCGGAACCCCTCCGGAAGGAGCGCACGTGCACGAGCCCACACGCCCCTCCAGACGCAGCGTCCTCGCCGCCACCGCCACCCTCACCGCCGCCCTCGCCGTCGCAGGCACCGGCAGCGCGCAGGCCGCCGCCCGCCCCGACGAGCGGCGGCTGCGCGCGCTCGTCTCCCGGATGACCCTCGAGGAGAAGGTCGGGCAGCTGTTCGTGATGCGGGTCTACGGCCATTCGGCCACCGACCCCGACCAGGCCGACATCGACGCCAACCTCAAGGAGATCGGCGTCCGCACCGCCGCCGAGCTGATCGCCACCTACCGTGTCGGCGGCATCATCTACTTCACCTGGGCCCACAACACCCGCGACCCGCAGCAGATCGCGACCCTGTCCAACGGCATCCAGCGGGCCTCCCTCCAGCAGCCGCGCGGCCTGCCCGTGCTGGTCGCCACCGACCAGGAGCACGGCATCGTCTGCCGGGTCGGCAAGCCCGCCACGCTCTTCCCGGGCGCGATGGCCGTCGGTGCCTCGGGCTCCGTCTCCGACGCCCGCACCCTCGGCCGGATCTCCGGCGCCGAGCTGCGGGCGATGGGTATCAACCAGGACTACTCGCCCGACGCCGACGTCAACGTCAACCCGGCCAACCCGGTCATCGGCGTGCGCTCCTTCGGCGCCGACCCGGACGCGGTGGCCCGCCTGGTGGCGGCCGAGGTGAGGGGATATCAGGGCTCCGGGGTCGCGGCGACGGCCAAGCACTTCCCCGGGCACGGCGACACGGCCGTGGACAGCCACTACGGCTTCCCGGTCATCACGCACAGCCGGGAGGTGTGGGAGGAGCTGGACGCCGTGCCGTTCCGGGCGGCGATCAGGGCCGGGATCGACTCGATCATGACGGCGCACATCCAGTTCCCCGCGCTCGACGACTCCGGCGACCCGGCCACGCTCTCCCACCCCATCCTCACCGGCATCCTGCGCGGCGAGCTGGGCTACGACGGGGTGGTGATCACCGACTCGCTCGGCATGCAGGGGGTGCGCACCAAGTACGGTGACGACCGGGTGCCCGTGCTCGCGCTGAAGGCCGGCGTGGACCAGCTGCTCAACCCGCCCGATCTGAGCGTCGCCTGGCACGCGGTCCTGGACGCCGTGCGCGGCGGCGAGCTGACCGAGGCCCGGCTCGACGAATCGATCCTGCGCATTCTGCGGATGAAGGCGCGCAGGGGCCTGCTCGACGACCCGTACGTCTTTGAGCACCAGGTGGCGCACCGGGTCGGCACCCGCGAGCACCTGGCGGCGGCCGACCGTGTCGCCGAGCGGACGACGACCCTGCTGGTCAACGAGGGCCGGCTGCTGCCGCTGTCGCGCCGCAGCCACCGCAGGGTCCTCGTGGTGGGCGCCGACCCGGCCTCACCCTCGGGCACCACCGGCCCGCCCACCGGGGTCCTGGCCGCCGCCCTCACCGAGCTGGGCTTCACCGCCACCGCCCTGTCCACCGGCACCGCGCCCTCCCCGGCCGTGACCGACAAGGCGGTCGCGGCGGCGCGGGAGGCGGACGCGGTGGTGGTCGCGACGTACAACGTCACGGCGGACAGCGCGCAGCGCACGCTGGTGGAGCGGCTCACGGCGACCGGGCGGCCGGTGGTCGCGCTCGCCGTCCGCAACCCCTACGACGTCGCCCAGCTCCCGTCCGTACCGGCGTGCCTGGCGGCGTACTCCTGGACGGACGTGGAACTGCGCGCCGCCGCCCGGGTGATCGCCGGCCGGGTGCGGCCGCGCGGCAGGCTGCCGGTGCCGGTGCAGCGGGCGGACGATCCGGCGAAGGTGCTGTACCCGATCGGGTACGGCCTGACGTACTAGTGCTGCGGCCGGGGGCCGCGCCCGGGGATCCGTGTCCCCGGGCGCGGCCCACCGGTGTGCCGTGGTGAGGGCCTGAGCGTGCCTACGGCCTGAGCACGGGCTCGCGTTCCACGTCCCGCGCGTCCAGCTTCGCGTCCGGGCGGGCCAGCGGCCGGGCCGCCGACGGGTTCTCCCGCACCGCGGCGGGGGCGACGCCCGCCCAGTCGAGGATCCTGGCGGTGGCGAGCGCGTTCTGGTCCGGCACGAGGCCGGCGACGTTCGCGCCGTGGTTCATGCCCGGTGCCGTGAAGACGTACGAGTCCCGGGCGCCGTGGCCGAGGCGGAAGCGCTCCGAGCCCCACGGGTCGTTCTGCCCGTAGACGAACAGCATGTGCCGCGCGTGGTGGCGCACCCAGGTGTCGACGTCGCGCATCGCCCACGGCTGGAACCGCATCGGGATGGAGCGGGGCACGAAGTTGCGCGGCGGCTGGTAGCCGTAGCGGATCAGCTTCTTCTCGATGTGCGGGAAGTGGATCGTGGGCGCGCCCATCTGGGTGCCCGCCTGGTAGTAGTACGGCGTGTAGGTCTCCAGGCCCTGGTCGGTGTAGGCGGAGAAGCCGGAGATGGTGTCGACGGAGTCCCAGATCTGCTGGTCGGTGGCGGTGCGGGCGTCCGCGGGGATGGTGTCGCAGTCCTTCAGCAGGCTGTACTGCCAAAAGCCCCACACGTAGTCGAGGACGACCGCCTCGTAGGCGCGGTCCAGGCCGCCGATGGTGGTGAAGGTGGCGTGGGTGTCGGCGGCGTACTGCGCGTACTTCTTCTCCAGCGGCTCACGGCGCACCAGTGCCTCGCGCTGTACGGCGCCGAGCCGGTCGCGGCACTCCTTGGTGCCGACCGTCTCGAAGAAGCGGTCGTAGGCGGAGTCCTCGTCGTTGACGACGTCGTCGGGGGCGACGTAGGCGACGACGCCGTCCATGTCTCGCGGGTAGAACCGCTCGTAGTAGGTGGCTGTCATGCCGCCCTTGGAGCCGCCGGTGGCGATCCAGTTCTGCGAGTAGACCTGCTTGAGGGCCGTGAAGAGGCGGTGCTGGTCACTGGCCGCCTGCCAGATGTCGAGCTTGGACCAGTCGGCCGGGGCGGGCCGGGACGGGGTGAAGAAGCGGTACTCCAGGGAGACCTGGTTGCCGTCGACGAGGCGGGTCGGCTCGCTGCGGCTGGGGTTGGTGGAGACGTTGTAGCCGCTGGTGTAGAAGACCGTCGGACGGTCGACTCCCTTGTGCAGCAGGGTGAACCGCTGCTGGAAGGTTCCCTTGGACGGGTGCCGGTGGTCGATGGGCTGGGTGTAGTTCAGGACGAAGTAGCGGTAGCCGGTGTAGGGCTTCTCCTCGATCAGGCTCATGCCCGGTATGGACAGCAGCCGGTCCTTGATGTCGGTGCCGGTGGCCCCTGCCTGGGCGGCGGTGGCCGCCCCGGCCGTACTGACGGTGCCGACGAGCACCACCAGCGCCAGCAGCCATCTGAGCGCCTTGCGCATGCACACTCCCCTGTGAGACAGATGTGCGCCGGAAGCTATCGGAGCAACTCGGGTGCACACCAGGGGAGTCGGCGAATCGCCTCCCGCCCCGGCCGTCGCCGGGCCGGCGGCTCAGCCCGTCGGCACGACCACCGGGGCCGCCGCCCGGCCCGCCGCCCGGCCCGTCAGCACAGGATCCAGCCGCTGCTGACCGAGCGGGACCCGACCGAGCCGCCGACCCGCACGCAGCGGTGGCCGGCGTGCACGGTGACCGGGCCGGCCCGGTAGGAGTAGCGGCCCTTGTCGGTGACCGGGCGGTTGCCGCGGGCCTGCACGGTGACCGACATCGTCTGCTTGCGGCCGGGCCGGTCGGAGACCGTGACCGCGCAGACGTAGCCGTCGCGCTTGTAGACGTGCACGGAACCGGTGGCGAACGGCAGCGCCTTGACCTCGCGGCCCGCGCAGCCGGCGGAAGCCGCCTGCGCGGCGCCTGGCACGGCGAGCGCCAGCAGCCCGGCTCCGGTCAGCACGGCCAGGCCGAGCGCCAGCCGGCGGCGCAGCACAGCCCTGTCCACGGTCACCCCTCCCCTTGCGGCAGGCTCATCGACGTACGCATGTACGGACGCCGTACGTACCGCGGATGGTTGCCCCGCCGGGTCACCGGGACGCGCTGACCGGCTGCTCGGGCTCGCTCGTGCCGGTGAAGGTGCGCCACAGCTCGGCGTACCGGCCGCCGCGGGCCAGCAGTTCGTCGTGCGTGCCGTCCTCGGCGACGCGGCCGTGGTCCATCACCACCACCCGGTCGGCGCGGGCGGCCGTGGTCAGCCGGTGGGCGACCACGAGCGTGGTGCGGCGGCCCGCGAGCCGGTCGGTGGCCTGGTTGACCTGGGCCTCGGTGGCCAGGTCGAGGGCGGCCGTGGCCTCGTCGAGCAGGAGGACGTCCGGGTCGACGAGTTCGGCGCGGGCCAGGGCGATGAGCTGGCGCTGCCCGGCCGACAGGTTGCGGCCGCGTTCGGCGACCTCGTGCAGGTAGCCGCCGTCCAGCGTGGCGATCATCTCGTGCGCGCCGACCGCGCGGGCCGCGGCCTCCACCTCGGCGTCGGTGGCGTCCGGGCGGCCGTAGGCGATGGCGTCGCGGACGGTGCCCGGGAAGAGGTACGCCTCCTGCGGTACGACGCCGAGCCGGTGGCGGTACGCCGTGATGTCCAGGTCGCGCAGGTCCGTGCCGTCCACGGTGACCCGGCCGCCGGTCGGGTCGTAGAACCGGGCGACCAGCTTGACCAGGGTCGACTTGCCCGCGCCGGTCTCGCCGACGAAGGCGACGGTCTGCCCGGCGGGGATGCGCAGGTCGATCCCGGTCAGGGCCTCCTCCTCGTCGCCGTAGGCGAAGCGGACGTCCTCGAAGGCGATCTCGCCGCGCAGCGCGGGCACCTCGCGGGGCGCGGCGGCTGGCTCGGTGGACGTCGGCTCCTGGAGCAGTTCCTGGATGCGGCCGAGGGAGACGGTGGCCTGCTGGTAGCCGTCGAAGACCTGGGAGAGCTGCTGGACGGGGGCGAAGAACAGGTCGATGTAGAGCAGGTACGCCACCAGGGCGCCCGTGGTCAGCGTGGCCGCCTCCACCCGGCCGGCGCCCGCGATCAGCACGCAGGCCGCCGCGACCGAGGACAGGAGCTGCACGAACGGGAAGTAGACGGAGATCAGCCACTGTCCGCGTATCCGGGCCCTGCGGTAGCTGTCGCTGCGCTCGGCGAACCGCCGCCCGCCGTCGCGCTCGCGCCGGAACGCCTGCACGATGCGCAGCCCGGCCACCGACTCCTGGAGGTCGGCGTTGACCACCGACACCCGCTCGCGGGCGAGCTGGTAGGCCTTGACGCTGGCCCGGCGGAAGAAGAACGTGGCGACGATCAGCGGGGGCAGGGTCGCGAAGACGACCAGTGCCAGTCGGACGTCGATCACCAGCAGGGCGACCATGATGCCGAAGAAGGTGACCACGGAGACGAAGGCCGTGACCAGGCCGGTCTGCAGGAACGTCGACAGGGCGTCGACGTCCGTCGTCATCCTCGTCATGATCCGGCCGGTCAGCTCGCGCTCGTAGTAGGCCAGGCCGAGCCGCTGGAGCTGGGCGAAGATCTTCAGGCGCAGCGTGTACAGGACGCGCTCGCCGGTGCGGCCGGTCATCCGGGTCTCGCCGGTCTGCGCCGCCCACTGCACGAGCACGGTGAGCAGAGCCAGCAGGGAGGCCGTCCAGACGGCGCCCAGGGCCATCCTGGTGACGCCCTGGTCGATGCCGTGCCGGATCAGGACGGGCAGCAGCAGCCCCATGCCGGCGTCCAGGGCGACGAGGCCGAGGCTGGCCAGCAGGGGCGGTCCGAAGCCGTGCAGGAGGCGGCGCAGGCCGTAGGAGGTCTCGGGGCGTACGGCGCGGGCCTCGTCGACGTCGGGGGTGTCGGTGGCCGGCGGCAGGGCCTCCACCTGGGCCAGCAGTTCCGGGGTGGCGGGCATGCCGGCGGTCGCCGCGTCGCGCGGTTCGCGCTCGCCCGCCCACAGGGTGGGTGTGATGCCCCGCTCGGCGTCGAACTCCGCGTCCAGTTCCTCGCGGACCGAGGTGTCCTCCGCGGGAGCGGCGGGCAGGGCGTGGCCCGGGGAGACGCCGCCGAGTTCGTCGGGGTCGGTGAGCAGGCGCCGGTAGAGCGCTGAGCGCTCCTGGAGTTCGTCGTGGGTGCCGATGTCGGCGAGCCGGCCGCCGTCGAGGACGGCGATGCGGTCGGCGAGGCCGAGGGTGGAGCGGCGGTGCGCGATCAGCAGGGTGGTGCGGCCCTCCATGACCTGGGCGAGCGCCTCGTGGATCTCGTGCTCGACGCGGGCGTCGACGGCGGAGGTGGCGTCGTCCAGGACGAGCAGGCGCGGGTCGGTGAGGATGGCGCGGGCCAGGGCGACGCGCTGGCGCTGGCCCCCGGAGAGGGTCAGGCCCTGCTCGCCGACCTTGGTGTCGTAGCCGTCGGGCAGCTCGGCGATGAAACGGTCCGCCTGGGCGGCGCGCGCGGCGGCCGTGATCTCTTCGTCGGTGGCGTCGGGGCGGCCGTAGGCGATGTTGGCGCGGACGGTGTCGGAGAAGAGGAAGGAGTCCTCGGGGACCAGGCCGATCGCGGCCCTGAGCGAGTCCAGGGTCAGCTCGCGCACGTCGTGGCCGCCGATCAGGACGGCGCCGTGGGTGACGTCGTAGAAGCGCGGCAGGAGCAGGGAGACGGTGGACTTGCCGGAGCCGGAGGAGCCGACGACGGCGAGGGTCTCGCCGGGGCGGATCTCGAAGGACAGGCCCTTGAGGACGGGGCGGCCGTCGGTGTAGCCGAAGGACACGTCGTCGAACTCGACGGTGGCGGGCGCGTGTGCCGGCAGTTCCCTGGTGCCCTCGGTGAGCGTGGGCTCGGTGTCGATCAGCTCCAGCACGCGTTCGGTGCCTGCGCGGGCCTGCTGCCCGACCGTGAGGACCACGGCGAGCATGCGGACCGGGCCGACGAGCTGGGCGAGGTAGGTGGAGAAGGCGACGAACGTGCCGAGCGTGATGTGCCCCTTCACGGCCAGCCAGCCGCCGAGCGCCAGCATCGCGACCTGGCCGAGCGCGGGGACCGACTGGAGGGCCGGGGTGAACCTGGCGTTCAGCCGGATGGTGCGCAGCCGCCCGGCGAACAGCCTGCGGCCGACCGCGCGCAGCTTGGCGGTCTCCTGTTCCTCCTGCCCGAAGCCCTTCACCACGCGGACGCCGCTGACCGCGCCGTCCACCACGCCGGCGACGGCCGCCGCCTGCGCCTGCGCGTACCAGGTGGCCGGGTGCAGCCGGCTGCGGCTGCGCTTGGCGATCCAGCCGAGCGCGGGGGCGACGGCGAGGGCGACCAGGGTCAGCGGCAGCGACAGCCAGGCCATGATCACCAGGGAGATCACGAAGAGCAGGACGTTGCCGATGGTCATCGGCAGCATGAAGAGCAGGCCCTGGATGAGCTGGAGGTCGCTGGTGGCGCGGCCGATGACCTGCCCCGTGGACAGGTCGTCCTGGCGGCGGCCGTCCAGCTTCGTGATCGACCCGTACATCTCGGTGCGCAGGTCGTGCTGGACGTCGAGGGCGAGCCGGCCGCCGTAGTAGCGGCGGACGTAGGTGGCGGCGTACACGAGGAGCGCGGCGCCTATCAGGGCGCCGGCCCAGGGGGCCATGGCGCGGCTGTGGTCACCGATGACGTCGTCGATGATCACCTTGGTGATCAGCGGGACGACGGCCATGACCGCCATCCCGGCGAGTGAGGAGCCGAGGGCGAGGACGACGTCCTTCGGACAGCGCCACGCGTACGAGGCGAGCCTGCGCACCCACCCTCGTGTCTCCCCCGGTTGCGCTGCCACGTCGGTGCCTCCCTGACGGCCTGATCTTCCGGAAGGCACCAACAAGGGCGGCGGCGGATTTCATCCCCCCGCAACATTCGGTGGCGCGGCGGGGGCGGTC
Source organism: Streptomyces sp. NPDC021356 (assembly GCF_040641015.1). Lineage (NCBI taxonomy): Bacteria > Bacillati > Actinomycetota > Actinomycetes > Kitasatosporales > Streptomycetaceae > Streptomyces > Streptomyces sp. NPDC021356. The sequence continues at coordinate 24,730 of NZ_JBFACU010000034.1, forward strand.
CGGGGACGCTCAGGGGGTGGCTCGGCGGCGGTCCGGGGGCGGTCCGGGGACGGTCCGGGGGTGGGGCGGGGGCGCTCCGGGGACGGTGAGGGGGCGGCCACACCCGGACCCGAAGGTGGTGGTCACACCCGGACCCGCAGGTGGTGGTCACACCCGGACCCGCAGGTAGTAGAACCTGGTCGTCTGCGCCGCGTTCGCGTTGTCGTCGCTGACCAGGAGGACGCGGAGGCGGCCCCGGGCGTCGCGGCCGGTGACGGTCATGCCCTCGATGTTGTCCAGGAGCGGGTTGGGCTGGGGCTGCCTGGCGGTGGCGCCGAGGGAAGGGCAGGCGGCGATGTCGGTGAGGAGGGTCTTCCCGACGGGGCGGACGCCGCTCTGTCCGGTCAGCTTCGCGACGCCGCTGGTGTCGGTCGCGCCGCGCGGGTCGGCGAGGTAGAGGCGGACGGTGTTGCCCGTCCCGGCGGTGAAGCCGCGCTCCAGGACGAGCAGCCGGCCGTCGGGGGTGGCCTGGACCTCGGGGACGCCGAGGCTCGCGTCGTCGGTGCGGTAGGCGTACTGCGCGGCGAGCCGGAAGTGGCCGTCCCCGGTCCGCTGCCAGGTCTGGAAGCGGACGGTGCGGGCGTCGTCGCCGCTGAGCGCGTACTCCATGGAGGCGAGGAGCGTGCGGCCGCCGGGCAGCAGGGTCAGGCCCTCGAAGGTCTGGTTGGCGGTGGCGCGGCCGGCGGGGGCCACGCGCAGCGCGTCGGGCACGGGCAGCCGGTCCAGGATGCGGCCGTCACGGGAGTAGCGGCGTACGGACGGCTCGGTCTCGGAGGTGACCAGGCGGGTGCCGTCCCGGTCGGCGACCAGGCCCTCGGAGTCGAGCGGCGCGCCCTTCTCGTCGGCGAGGGCGACGACACCGGTCGGTTTCAGTGTGCGCCGGTCCAGGGTGAACAGCTCGGAGCGGTCGGAGAGCGCTGCCAGGTCGCCGTGCCGGTCGCGGGCGAGCGCGGAGAAGTTGCCGGCGTACGAGCCGTGGTACGTCGTCTTGTCGAGCGCGTCGGAGAAGCGGTCGAGGGTGACGGACGGGGAGCAGGAGTGGTCCCCGGCCCCTGTGCGGTCCCGGGCCGTGGCGGCGGGGGCGGTGGAGGCGGCGGCCGGCCCGGCGGTGAGGCAGGTGGCCGCCGCCAGGCCGGCGGTGACGGTCGCGAGTACGGTTCTCAGGCGCATGACCGTCACCGTAGGGCTCCCCGGTGACCGGCGGGAGACCGCCTCGTGAAGGGTCAGCCGGTCGGCGGCACCGGGACGATCGCCTCCCTGGGCGTGGACGTCGGCTCCGCGCGCTTGACCCACCGCGCGGTGGGGGCGATGTCCTTGTGGACGGCCCGGGCGATGTTCTGGATGGTGGTGACGCCGTAGTCCATGGTGCTGTTGTCCTGGGTGAGCACCGTGATCGTGTAGTCGTGGCCGCCGCCGTTGAAGGTGCCGACGCTGTGCACCCGCCAGCCGTGGGTGGCACGCTCCAGCCAGCCGTTCTTCACGTGCCAGGCGACGGTGGAGGGCGCCCCGGCGGGGGTGCCCCAGCGCTGGGAGGAGACGACCTGGCCCATCAGCTTGAGGATGTAGGCGCGGGAGTTGTCGCTCAGGACCGAGTTCTTCGCCGTGACGAGGGCGAGCAGCTTCTGCTCGTCGCGCACGGTGATCTGGGTGAGGCCCCAGTAGCCGTCGGTGCCCGGCTTGGTCTGGGTCATACCGGCGGCGCTCAGGAAGCCCTTGACCTTGGTCAGGCCGAGCTGCTTCCACAGGGCGGACGTCGAGTCGTTGTCCGACTGGGTGATCATCGCCTTGGCGAGGTCGGCCTCGCGGTCGGTGAGCAGACGGTTCGTCTTCTTGGCGTCCCACAGCAGGGTGGCGAGGACGGTCACCTTGACCACGCTCGCCGAGTCGTAGGCGCTCGACTCCCGGAAGGTGCAGGTGGTGTCGGTGCTGCGGTCGCGCACGCCGACGGCGATGGAGCCCTTGCGGCCCGCCATGGCGGCGGTGATGTCCTTCTGCAGCTGGGCGGCCAGTCCCGCCTTGCCGGACGTGCAGCTGACCTTCGGTGCGGGGGCAGCGGCTGCGGGCGTCGCGGCGGCCACGCAGGGAACGAGCATCCCGGCGCCCGCACCGATCGCCGCGAGCGTCCTGACGCGTCGTGATATCCAGTGAGTCATACCCAGTGGACGCTCGGATTCGCGGTAATGGTTGTACGGACGCGGCAACTTGCGCACAGGTGGCCGGAACACGCCTGTCGACGGCTCCGGATGAGCGGCACCGCCGTGGGTAGGAAGAGCGCGTGGCAGAACAGAAGCCGAGCGACCACCACTTGTCCGGCCGGCTCCTCGCGGCACTGTGGACGATACGTCTGCTGGCCGGGAAGGGGGGAGCGGCGCCGCGGCGGGACGACCTCGCCGTGAAGGAGATGCCGATGCGTTTCCTCGGCAAGGAGCTGTCGTCCCTGATGGATCACGTCATGGCGGCCAGGTGCCGCGGGGGCGACCACTGGAAGTCGGCTGCCGAGGTCGTCCGGGAGGTACCGGACCTGCTGCCGCCCAAGGGCGTTCCGGGCGACACCATGAACCCGCGCGAGATGCACGCCTTCGCGGACGGGTACGCCGAACAGCGCGCGGCCCACGCGGAGAAGTACGGGCGGCTCGTGGAGGGGTGAAGGGCCCCTGTTTCCGGCCCCGCCCGTCGGCCCGGTCGGCGGACCTTGCGATCATGGTCCGGTCGTCGACGGGCAACGGGGAGGAAACAGTGAGCCATCACCTGGAGATGAGCACCGGGGACATGCGTCAGGTCGTCCGGCTGCTCACCGCCGTGGAGCCGACGCCCGAGCAGCAGCGGATACTCGCGATCGTGCGCGAGCGGTGCGAGGAGACGGACGCGCGGTTGCGCGAGGACGGCATCGACAGTGACGTGTCGGTCCGTCAGGCCCTGGACGAGCTGATGGACAGCGGCTTCAGCAAGGACATGGACCCCGCCTACCGCCGCGCGTTCCACGCCGCGGTGGCGTGTCACTTCTCGGACCCCACGGACCTGGGGTGGTGGCGGCGCACGTCCTGGTTCGGGCACGTGGACGACGAACTGGCCCGCCACGGAGTGCCCTCCGAGCTGCGCCTGATGTCGTTCCTGTTCAGCGGGGCGCCGATCCCGCTGCCGCACCCCGGGGACGTCGCACCGTCGATCGGCACCCTGCCGGCCCCGCGGGCCGCCGCGGTCGCGGACGCCTACGAGGCCGTTCTCCCCCGCCTCGACGAGGAGAGCGCGGACACCGTCGGCCGGTTCGCCGAGGTGCTGCGGTTCGAGGCGGAGGAATGGGAGAGCGCACGGGAACTCGGGCAGAACCTGGACACGATCTTCTTCTGGCTCAGCTGACGGCGGCCGACGGCCGACGATCAGTGGTCGGCAGTCGGCAGTCGGCAGTCAGGAGTCAGGAATCAGCAGCCGGCGGCCGGCATTCGGCGACGACCGTCAGTCCAGGTGCGTAGGCGCGAACATGCGCAGGACGGCGGGGAGGACGACCACCGACGGGCCGGGCGTCGCCAGCGCCCGCGCCAGGTCGGCCTCCAGCGTGTCGGGGGACGTACGCACGCCCGGTACGCCGAAGGACTCGGCGAGGGCGACGTAGTCGGGGCGGGTGAGTTCCGTGGCCGTGGCCTGCCCGAAGGCGTCGGTCATGTACTCGCGCAGGATGCCGTAGCCGCCGTCGTCGACGATCAGCCAGGTGACGTCCAGGTCGTACTGGCGGGCCGTGGCCAGTTCGGCGATCGAGTACAGGGCGCCGCCGTCGCCGGACACCGCGAGCACCGGGCGGGTGGGGTCGGCCACCGCCGCGCCGAGCGCCGCCGGGAAGCCGTAGCCGAGGCCGCCGGCGCCCTGGGCGGAGTGCATGGTGTTGGGTGCCTTGGCGTCGAAGGCCGACCAGGCCCAGTACGCCAGGATCGTCATGTCCCAGAAGGACGGTGAGCCGGCGGGCAGGGCGCGGCGCACCGACGCCAGCACCTCCTGCTCCAGGGTGAGGTCCTGGGCGGCGATGCGGTCGCGGACCTTGGCGAGGAGGTCGCGTACGCGGTCGGCGGCCGTGTCGTCGGCGCGCTCGTCCACCGTCTCCAGGAGTGCCTGGAGGGCGAGTCGGGCGTCGGCGTGGATGCCGAGGGCGGGGTGGTTGGACTCCAGTTTGCCGGGGTCGGCCTCGATCTGGATCACCCGGCCGCGCGGCGCGAACGTGTGGTAGTTCGAGGAGAGTTCGCCGAGTCCTGAGCCGACGACCAGCAGGACGTCGGCGTCCTCCAGGAAGTCGGTGGTGTGCCGGTCCTCCAGCCAGGACTGGAGCGAGAGCGGGTGGTTCCAGGGGAAGGCGCCCTTGCCGCCGAAGGTGGTGACGACGGGGGCGTTCAGCCTCTCGGCCAGCGCCCGCAGCTTCCCGGCGGCGTCCGCCCGGACCACGCCCCCGCCCGCGACGATCACCGGGCGGGTGGCCGTGGACAGCAACCGTGCCGCTACGGCCGTCAGTTCGGGGCGCGGTACGACGTCTTCCGGGGCCGCGTCCATCGCGGTCACCACCGGCAGGGAGGTCTGTGCCAGCAGCACGTCCTGCGGGATCTCCACCCAGACCGGGCCGTGCGGGGCGGTGAGCGCCGACTGCCAGGCCGCCGCGATCGCGGACGGGATCTGGGACTGGGTGCGGACCGTGTGGACGGACTTCACCACGCCCCGGAACGAGGCCGCCTGGTCGGGCAGTTCGTGCAGGTAGCCGTGGCGTCCGCCGCCGAGTCCCGCGGTCGGGACCTGGCTGCCGATCGCGAGGACGGGCGCGGAGGCCGCCGCCGCCTCCTGGAGGGCGGCCAGGGAGGTGAGGGCTCCCGGGCCGGTCGACAGGAGCAGCGGGGCGGCCTCGCCGGTGAGGCGGCCGTAGGCGTCGGCGGCGAAGCCCGCGTTGTTCTCCACCCTCAGGCCGATGTAGCGCAGGTCGGAGCGGCGCAGCGCGTCGAACATGCCGAGGGCGTGCTGGCCGGGCAGGCCGAAGACGGTGGTCGCGCCGAGCCCGGCCAGGGTCTCCACGACGAGGTCTCCGCCGGTGCGGCCGGGGGGAGGGTTCAGGGCGGCCTCCGTCTGCGCGGGCGTCGGGCGGAGCACCAGGTCGTGGTCGTGGGTCACTTGGGCTCGGTCTCCTCAGTGCGTCATGCGGTGCGGGCCGCCGCGATCTGGCGGCTCATGATGGTGGTCAGTTCGTACGCCGTGTGGGAGGCGGCGACGGAGGTGATCTCGGCGTGGTCGTAGGCCGGGGCGACCTCGACGACGTCCGCCGACACGAGGTTGCAGGAGGCCAGGCCGCGCAGGATCTCCAGGAGTTCGCGGGAGGTCATGCCGCCCGCCTCGGGGGTCCCGGTGCCGGGGGCGTGGGCCGGGTCGAGGCAGTCGATGTCGATGGAGATGTACAGCGGTCGGTCGCCGATGCGCTGGCGCAGCTGGTCGGCCACCTCGTCGGCGCCGCGGCGGTAGACGTCCGCGGAGGTGACGATGCCGAAGCCCATCTTCTCGTCGTCGGTGAGGTCCTGCTTGCCGTACAGCGGGCCGCGGGTGCCGACGTGGGAGAGGGCGGAGGTGTCGAGGATGCCCTCCTCGACGGCGCGGCGGAACGGGGTGCCGTGGGTGTACTCGGCGCCGAAGTAGGTGTCCCAGGTGTCGAGGTGGGCGTCGAAGTGGAGCAGCGCGACCGGGCCGTGCTTCTTGGCGACGGACCTGAGCAGCGGCAGGGCGATGGTGTGGTCGCCGCCGAGGGTCATCAGGCGGGCGCCGGTGCCGAGCAGCTCGTCGGCGGCGGCCTCGACGGTCTCCACGGCCTCGTTGATGTTGAACGGGTTCACCGCGATGTCACCGCCGTCCGCGACCTGGGCGAGGGCGAACGGGGAAGCGTCCTGGGCGGGGTTGTAGGGGCGCAGCAGCCGGGACGCCTCGCGGATGGCGTTGCCGCCGAAGCGGGCGCCCGGCCGGTAGGAGACGCCCGAGTCGAACGGCACGCCCACGACGGCGACGTCGGTGGTACCGACCTCGTCGAGGCGGGGCAGCCGGGCGAAGGTGGCGGGGCCGGCGTAGCGCGGGACGCGGGAGGAGTCGACGGGGCCGCGGGGCGTCTCGTTGCTGCTCATGGTGAAATGCCTTCTTTCCTGCGCTTCGTCGCGCATGTACTGCTTTCCTGGCGACTCTACGGGTGCGCCGGGACGGGTTCGGACGCGGGTTCGGGTGTGCGTCCGGCGAGGCGTTCGCGCCAGACGGCGAGGACGGACTCGTCGGTGGGCCTGGTGGCCAGCGACACGGCGACGTAGGCGACCAGCGAGGACAGCAGGCCGTAGTAGACGGGCTCGTTGGCGAGGATGCCGAAGCCCGCCATCAGGCCGATGACCGCGAGGCCGCCGACGGTCACGGAGGCGAGGGCGCCGGGCGCGGTGCCGCGCTTCCACAGCAGCCCGCCGAGGATCGGCACGAGCAGGCCGCCGACGAGCAGGTTGTACGCCACGGTCAGCGCCTCGACGACGTTGTTCAGCGCGATCGCGGTGCCGATGACGCCGACGCCCATGATCAGGATGAAGGCGCGGTTGCCCTTGACCTCGTCGTGCGCCTCGTCGTGCTCGCCGTCGTGCGCCTCGCCGGTGCGGCGCACCGCGCCCCGCAGCCGGGACCAGATGTCGTTGTTGGCGACGGTGGCGCAGGCGATCAGCGCGCCGGAGGAGGTCGACATCACGGCGGCCAGGGCGGCGGCGAGGACCAGGCCGCGCACGCCCACGGGCAGTTCGTCCTTGACGATGGTGGCGAACGCGTCGTCGGCGCTGCCCAGGTGCGGGTAGAGCACCTTGGCGGCGGTGCCGATGACGGCGCCGGCCAGGGCGTAGACGAGGCAGTAGGTGCCGGCGACGGTGCCGCCGTGGCGGGCGACCCTGTCGCTGCGGGCGGTGAACACGCGCTGCCAGATGTCCTGGCCGATGAGCATGCCGAAGGTGTAGATCAGCACGTAGGTGAAGATCGTCTCGCCGCCGATGCCCAGCGGGTCGAAGTACGAGGTCGGCAGCTTGGCCCGCATCGCGCCGAAGCCACCCGCCTTGACGACGGCGATGGGCAGCAGCAGGAGCAGGACGCCGATCGTCTTGACGACGAACTGCACCATGTCGGTCAGCGTGATGGACCACATGCCGCCGAGGGTGGAGTACGCGACGACGATCGCGCCGCCGATGACGATGGCGACGGTGCGGTTCAGGTCGAAGAGCACGTCGAAGATGGTGGCGTAGGCGATCGTGGAGGTGACCGCGAGCATGAGGGTGTACGCCCACATGACCACGCCGGAGATGATGCCCGCCTTCCCGCCGTAGCGCAGGTCGAGCATCTCGGAGACGGTGTAGACCCGCAGCCGGGCGATGCGGGCGGAGAAGAAGACCGACAGGGCGAGGATGCCGAGGCCGATGGTGAAGACCATCCAGGCCCCGGAGAGCCCGTACTTGTAGCCGAGCCCCACACCGCCGATGGTGGACGCGCCGCCGAGGACGATCGCCGCCATGGTGCCGGAGTACATCGCGGGCCCCAGGCGGCGGCCCGCCACCAGGAACTCGCTCTTGGACTTGGCGCGGCGCATGCCCCACCAGCCCATGGCCAGCATCCCGGCCAGATAGAGAACGATCACCGTGTAGTCGACGGCCATGGGGGCCCTCCTTCGCGCACTGTCCGGTGGCGGGTCGTGCAGAGACGTGTGGATTTCCTGGGGTCCCCCGGGAAGGGGGCGTCGGCAGTGGCACGCGGGGACATCCGCCCGTACCCGCGGCCGCCGGGTCTGGAACGACATTAGGTGGCCGGAAAGCGACTGCGAAGTGTACGTTTCATCCATTCGAGGGGGCGGGGATGGAGGGAACGCACACCATGCCGGACTCACCAGCCCCGGTAGCCCCGGTGGTCCCACCCACCCCGCCTGTCCCGCTGTCCGCGCTGCTGGCCCGCGAGGACCTCGCCCTGCGCCAGATCGCCGGGCCGTGCGGACCGGACGTCGTGATCCACTGGGCGCACACCTCGGAGATGGCCGACCCCTACCCGTACCTGCTGGGCGGCGAGCTGCTGCTGACGGCCGGTGTGCACATGGCGCAGGACGCGCCGGACGCCTGCTTCGACGACTACGTCGCCCGGATCGTCGCGGCGGGCGGCGCGGCCCTCGGGTTCGGTGTGGCACCCCTGCACGACACGGTCCCGGCCGCGCTGACGGCCGCCTGCGAGGCACGTGGCCTGCCGCTCCTGGAGGTGCCGCCCCGGACGACGTTCTCCGGGGTCGCCCGTGCCGTGTGGCAGCTGGTCGCCCAGTTGCGCATGGCCGAGCTGCGCCGGGTCACCGAGGCCCAGCAGAGCCTGGCCGCCGCGGCGTCCCGCCCCGATCCCGTCCCTTCCGTGCTGCGCCAGCTCGCCCAGCGGCTGGGCGGCCGGGCCGTGCTCTACGGTCCCGACGGGACCCGGATCGCGGGCGCGGGCCGGGAGCCGGCACAGGAGGTGCGGGCGGCGCTGGCCGGTCTGGCGGCGGTGGTGCGACCGGCTTCCGGTACCCGGCCGAATCCGGCAGCGCCGCCCGCGTCCGGCGCGCAGCCGGGGGCGCCGGCCGGCCCGTACGCGCCCAGCTCCGCGGCCGACACCGTGGCGGGCAGCCACCTCGCCGCCTACGCGCTCGGCGCCGGCCAGGGCTTCGTCCTCGGGGTGGCGGCCCCGCGCCGCGAGCCCGGGGACCACACCATCGCCTCCGTCGCCGCCGTCCTGCTGTCCCTGCTGACCGGCGAGCACCTGAGCGGCACGTCTGCGGCCCAATCGGCGGCGCTGGTCCGGATGCTGCTCGGGGCTCCCGCGCAGGACGTGGCACCGCTGCTCGGGCAGGGGCGGTGGACCGTCGTCCACGCACGCCCCGAGCACCGGCCGGCGGACGCCGTCGCCGCCTCCGCCCTCGGCGCTGCCCTGGGTTCGGCGCTGGTGGACCTCTGCGCCGAGTCCGGCGTCGTACGGGTCCTGTTGCCCGCCGAGCGGGAGGCGGTACGCCAGCCCGGCTGGACGCTCGGGGTCAGTACGGCCGTCCCCCCGCGGGAGTGGCCGGCCGCCGACACGCAGGCGGCGCGCGCCCTGGCCCGCGCCCGCGCCACCCGCAGCCCCCTGGTCCGCCACGGCGCCCGCCCCGGCCTCGGCGCCCTGCTCCCGCCCGAGGAGGCCGCGGCCCACGCCCGCACCGTCCTGGCCCCCCTCGCCGCGCACCCCGCCCTCACCGAGACCCTGCGCGCCTGGCTCTCCCTGCACGGCAGCTGGGACCGCACCGCGACCGCCCTGGCCGTCCACCGCAACACCGTCCGCCAACGCATCACCCGCTGCGCGGCCCTCCTCCACACCGACCTCGACGACCCCGACGTCCGCATGGAACTGTGGTTCGCGCTCAGGCACGGGGAGTGAGGGGCACGGCCGGGCACGGCGAGTGACCCGCGTCCCAGCCCGTGGCATGCGGCGGACTCGTGCAGCGGGCTGCCCCACAATGGGTGCCATGCCGATACCCGGGACACCCAGCCGCGCCGAACTCGTCGACCATCTCGTGAGGACCCGTATCGCGGGGGACGTCGCCACGCCCCGTGAGAACAACCTCTCGCACTACCGCAAGCTGGCCAACGGCGACCGGAACTTCTGGCTCGGCCTGGAACTCGGCGACCGCTGGAGCGACGAGCAGGACGTGCTCGCGGTGATGGCCGAACGGGTCGGCGTCAACGACGACCCCGAGTACCGGCAGGGCCAGGACACCATCGACCCCGAGCTGACCGTCGACGGCCTGGAGCGGCTGGCCGGCCGGCTGCGCAAGGCGGCCGACGGCGGCCAGCGCGTGCTGTTCGCCACCGGTCACCCCGGCGGCCTGCTGGACGTGCACCGCGCCACGGGCGCCGCGCTGCGCGCCGCCGGCTGCGAGATCGTCGTCATCCCGGAGGGGCTGCGGACGGACGAGGGGTACGTCATGCAGTTCGCGGACGTGGCGGTGCTCGAACACGGCGCCACGCTGTGGCACACCCACTCGGGCGAGCCGATGCGGGCCGTCCTCACCGGCCTGGAGCGCGCGGGCCGCCCGCTGCCCGACCTGGTCGTCGCCGACCACGGCTGGGCGGGCTGCGCCGGGCAGCTCGGCGTGGACTCCGTCGGCTACGCCGACTGCAACGACCCGGCCCTCTTCCTCGCCGAGGCCGAGGGGACCGTCCAGGTGACGGTCCCCCTCGACGACCACGTGGTCAGCCCCCGCTTCTACGACCCGATGACCGCCTACCTGCTGGACCGGGCGGGCCTGGCCTTCTGACCGCGCCCGTCACGGCCAGGGACTGAGCCCCTCCGAGCGGCGCTGCGCGTATCCCGGTGTCGGGTCCAGGTAGACCCGGCTGACGACGGGGAACGCCTCGCGCAGCCGTTGCTCGGCCCGCTCGCACGCCCACTCGATCTGCGCCGCGGTCGACACGTCCCGGAAGTCGACCTTCGCCGCCACCAGGGCCTCCCTGGGGCCCTGCACGAGCGTGGTCAGCTCCAGTACGGCCTCGATGTGCTCCACCGCCAGCAGCTCCACCCGGATCCGCTCCCGGGTGGCGCGGGGCAGCGGGCGTCCGATGAGCAGTTCCACGTTGGAGCGGCCCAGCACCCAGGCCACGTACAGGAGCAGTGCGCCGATGCACAGGGAGGCGATGCCGTCCCAGACGCCGGAGCCGGTGAGCTGCCCGCCGAGCAGGCCGCCGGCCGCGAGCAGCAGGCCGGCCAGGGCGGCGGAGTCCTCCATGACGACGGCCTTGACGGCGGTGTCGGCGGTGCGCCGGAAGTAGCGGGGGAAGGGCACCTTGAGGCGCGCGGCCTCACCGCGGGCCTGGCGCAGGCCGGTGCGCAGGGAGAAGCCCTCCAGCAGGAAGGCGACGGCGAGGACGATGTACGACACCAGCGGGTCGCCGAGTTCCTCCCCGGCGAGGAGGGTGTGGACGCCGTCGTAGAGGGAGAAGACCGCGCCGCCGACGAACGTGGCGACGGCGGCGAGCAGCGCCCAGATGTAGCGCTCGGGGCCGTAGCCGAGCGGGTGGTCCTCGTCGGCGGGGCGTTCGCTGCGCTTGAGCGCGGTGAGCAGCAGGACCTCGGTGACCGTGTCGGCCACGGAGTGCGCGGCCTCGGACAGCATGGCGCTGGATCCGCTGAGCACCCCGGCCACCGCCTTGGCCAGCGCGATGCCGAGGTTGGCCAGGGCGGCGACGATCACCGTGAAGGTGCTCTCGCCGCCGCCTGCCCGCTGTGCTGTCGTGTCCCGTGCGGTGTCCGCCATGCCCCTCAGTGTTCCCGGGGAACGCGGACCACGCCTTCCTGGATCACCGAGACGGCCAGCCGGCCGTCCCGCGTGTGGATGCGGGCCTGCCCGAGGCCGCGCCCGCCGGACGCCGAGGGCGACTCCTGGTCGTACAGCAGCCACTCGTCGGCGCGGAACGGCCGGTGGAACCACATGGCGTGGTCCAGGGAGGCCCCGACGACGTCCCCCACCGCCCAGCCGCCGCGCCCGTGCGCGAGCAGCACCGAGTCGAGCAGCGTCATGTCGGAGACGTAGGTGGCGAGGACGACGTGCAGGAGGGGCTGGTCGATGTCGCCGTCGAGTTTGCCGTTGGTGCGGAACCACACCTGGGAGTGCGGCTCGCGGGGTGCGCCGAACTCCCCGTACGGGGGCTCGTCGACGTACCGCAGGTCGACGGCCTCGCGGGTTTCGAGGAACCGTTCGATCACCTCGGGCGGCAGGTGGTCGTAGCCGCGCAGCCGTTCGGCGGAGGTGGGCAGGGTCTCCGGGTCGGGGGCGGACGGCATGGGGACCTGGTGGTCCAGGCCCTCCTCGTACGTCTGGAAGGACGCCGAGAGGTGGAAGATCGGCTGTCCGTGCTGGACGGCGACGACCCGCCGGGTGGTGAAGGAGCGGCCGTCGCGGATGCGGTCCACCGTGTAGACGATGGGCGCGCCGGGGTCGCCGGGGCGCAGGAAGTAGGCGTGCAGCGAGTGCGCGTGCCGGTCGGCGGGCACCGTGCGCCCGGCGGCGACCAGTGCCTGCGCCGCGACCTGCCCGCCGAAGACGCGGGGTACGACGGCGGAGCGGGACCGGCCGCGGAAGATGTCCCGCTCGATCCGCTCCAGGTCGAGCAGATCGAGCAGGGACTGCAGTGCCGTGCTCACGGGTCCTACAGGCCCATGTTCTTGGCGATGATCGACTTCATGATCTCGCTGGTGCCGCCGTAGATGCGGTTCACGCGGTTGTCCGCGTACAGACGGGCGATCGGGTACTCGTTCATGTAGCCGTAGCCGCCGTGGAGCTGGAGGCAGCGGTCGATGACGCGGTGGGCGACCTCGGTGCAGAACAGCTTGGCGGAGGCGGCCTCGGCGGAGGTCAGCTCGCCGGCGTCCAGGGCCTCGGTGGCGCGGTCGGCGACGGCCTCGGCGGCGTCGACCTCGGCCTGGCAGGCGGCCAGCTCGAACTTGGTGTTCTGGAAGTGGGCGACGGGCTTGCCGAAGACGGTGCGCTCCTGCACGTAACTCTTGGCGAAGCGGACGGCGGCCTTGGCCTGCGCGTAGGCGCCGAAGGCGATGCCCCAGCGCTCGGAGGCGAGGTTGTGGCCGAGGTAGGAGAAGCCCTTGTTCTCCTCGCCGAGCAGGTCCTCGACCGGGACCTTGACGTCGACGAAGGCCAGCTCGGCGGTGTCGGAGGTGCGCAGGCCCAGCTTGTCGAGCTTGCGGCCGACGGAGTAGCCCTCGGACTTGGTGTCCACGGCGAACAGGGAGATGCCGTGGCGGCGGTCCTCGGCGGTCGGCGCGGCGGTGCGGGCGCAGACGATGACGCGGTCGGCGTGGACGCCGCCGGTGATGAAGGTCTTGGCGCCGTTGAGGACGTAGTGCGTGCCGTCCTCGGAGAGCTTGGCGGTGGACTTCATGCCCGCGAGGTCGGAACCGGTGCCCGGCTCCGTCATCGCGATGGCCCACATCTCCTCGCCGGTGACGAACTTGGGCAGGTAGCGCTTCTTCTGCTCGTCGGTGGCCAGCATCTTGATGTACGGCAGGGCGAGCAGCACGTGCACGCCGGAGCCGCCGAAGCTGACGCCCGCGCGGGCGGTCTCCTCGTACAGGACGGCCTCGAACTTGTGGCTGTCCAGGCCGGCGCCGCCGAACTCCTCGGGCACGTTGATACCGAAGATGCCCAGCTCACCGAGCTTGTAGTAGAAGTCGCGCGGGGCCTGGCCGGCCGCGAACCACTCGTCGTACACGGGTACGACCTCGGCCTCGATGAAGGCGCGGAGGGTCTCCCGGAACGCCTCGTGATCCTCGTTGAACACCGTACGGCGCACGCCGCCCACCTCCGCGACCTCGACTGTCTAAGCGCTTGCTCATACAAACGTACCGGCGAGTACGGGGGGCAGTAAAGAGTGAGGCTGGTAACGCGCGTCACGTAAAGCGCCCCCAAGGGGGCGCGCGGAACTGCGCGATCAACCCCCACCGCCGCGCACCCGCCGACGAAGCGCATCGCCCACCCCCATGGGCGCCCCTGCTCAGCCCGCCGCAGACGCGAACGCCCCCCGGGCCATCCGGTGCAGCAGCTCCGCCGTGGCCCCCCGCCCCGGCAGAACCCCCCGCCGCCCCAGGTGCGGCGTGGAGTTCAGCAATCCGAACACCGAGTGCACCGCCGAGCGCGCGGCCGGTTCGGCGAGGTCCGGGTGCACCTGGCGGACCACCTCCACCCACAGTTCGACGTACTGCCGCTGGAGCTGGCGCACCAGCTTGCGGTCGCTGTCCCGGAGGCGGTCCAGCTCGCGGTCGTGCAAGGTGATGAGGGAGCGGTCGTCGAGCGCGAAGTCGATGTGCCCCTCGATGAACGAGTCGAGGACCGCGCCCGGACCCGCCGCCCCGTCCGCCTCCGCCAGGCGCCGCTTCGCCCCGGTCAGCAGCCGGCCGCTGATGCCGACCAGCAGTTCCGCGAGCATGGCGTCCTTGCCGGGGAAGTGCCGGTACAGGCCCGGTCCGCTGATGCCCACCGCGGCGCCTATCTCGTCGACGCCGACGCCGTGGAAGCCGCGTTCGGCGAAGAGCCGCGCGGCTTCCTTGAGGATCTGCTCGCGGCGGGTGGGGGCGTCGGTTCGCGTGGCCATGAGAACAATTCTAGACAGCGGCGTTAGCGCTCGTTAACCTGAAGGAAATGGGTTAACGCTCATTAACAGTGGATCACTGGGTGAGGGGACCGCGAGGATGCAGGAGGCACCGGAGCTGACGAGCGCGGCCGACCCCGCGTCGGAGGCCTGGCGGGCCAACGAACAGGCGCACCGGGCGCTCGTCGAGGAGCTGCGCGGCAAGCTGGCCGCCGCCCGGCTCGGCGGCGGCGAGCGGGCGCGGGCCCGCCACACCGCGCGCGGGAAGCTGCTGCCACGCGAGCGCGTGGACACCCTTCTCGACGCGGGCTCGCCGTTCCTGGAGCTGGCCCCGCTGGCCGCCGACGGGATGTACGACGGGCAGGCCCCGGCCGCCGGGGTCATCGCGGGGATCGGCAGGGTGAGCGGGCGCGAGTGCGTGATCGTCGCCAACGACGCCACCGTCAAGGGCGGCACGTACTACCCGATGACGGTGAAGAAGCACCTGAGGGCCCAGGAGGTGGCCCTGGAGAACCGCCTGCCGTGCCTGTACCTGGTCGACTCGGGCGGCGCGTTCCTGCCGATGCAGGACGAGGTCTTCCCCGACCGGGAGCACTTCGGCCGGATCTTCTACAACCAGGCGCGCATGTCGGGCGCGGGCATCCCGCAGATCGCGGCCGTGCTCGGCTCGTGCACGGCGGGCGGGGCGTACGTCCCGGCGATGAGCGACGAGGCGGTGATCGTCCGGGGCCAGGGCACCATCTTCCTGGGCGGCCCGCCGCTGGTGAAGGCGGCCACCGGGGAGGTCGTGACCGCCGAGGAGCTGGGCGGCGGCGAGGTGCACTCACGGACCTCCGGTGTCACCGACCACCTCGCCGAGGACGACGCGCACGCACTGCGGATCGTGCGTACCATCGTCTCCACCCTTCCCGCGCGCGGGACGCTGCCCTGGCAGGTCACCGAGAGCGTGGAGCCGAAGGTCGACCCCTACGGGCTGTACGGCGCGGTGCCCGTGGACTCCCGTACCCCCTACGACGTGCGCGAGATCATCGCACGCGTGGTGGACGGCTCGCGCTTCGCCGAGTTCAAGGCGGAGTTCGGGCAGACCCTGGTCACCGGCTTCGCCCGGATCCACGGCCACCCGGTGGGCATCGTCGGCAACAACGGCATCCTGTTCTCCGAGTCCGCCCAGAAGGGCGCCCACTTCATCGAGCTGTGCGACCAGCGCGGCATCCCGCTGCTGTTCCTGCAGAACATCTCGGGCTTCATGGTGGGCCGCGACTACGAGGCGGGCGGCATCGCCAAGCACGGCGCGAAGATGGTCACCGCGGTGGCCTGCGCGCGCGTGCCCAAGCTGACGGTCGTCGTCGGCGGCTCCTACGGCGCGGGCAACTACTCGATGTGCGGCCGTGCCTACTCCCCCCGCTTCCTGTGGATGTGGCCGAACGCGAAGATCTCCGTCATGGGCGGCGAGCAGGCCGCCTCCGTGCTCGCCACGGTCAAGCGCGACCAGCTCGAAGCGCGCGGCGAGGAATGGTCCGTGGACGACGAGGAGACCTTCAAGGCGCCCGTCCGCGCCCAGTACGAGCACCAGGGCAGCGCCTACTACGCCACCGCCCGCCTGTGGGACGACGGCGTGATCGACCCGCTGGAGACCCGGCAGGTGCTGGGCCTGGCCCTGACCGCGTGCGCCAACGCTCCGCTGGGCGACCCCCAGTTCGGCGTTTTCCGGATGTGAGGGGGACTTCATCAACATGTTCGACACAGTTCTGGTGGCCAACCGCGGCGAGATCGCCGTCCGGGTCATCCGCACCCTGCGCGCGCTCGGCGTGCGCTCGGTGGCGGTCTTCTCCGACGCCGACGCGGACGCCCGCCACGTCCGGGAGGCCGATGCGGCGGTACGGATCGGCCCGGCGCCCGCGGCCGAGAGCTACCTGTCCGTCGACCGGCTGCTCGATGCCGCCGCCCGTACCGGCGCGCAGGCCGTCCACCCCGGCTACGGCTTCCTCGCGGAGAACGCGGACTTCGCGCGCGCCTGCGAGGCGGCCGGCCTGGTCTTCATCGGCCCACCGGCGGACGCGATCGCCCTCATGGGAGACAAGATCCGCGCCAAGGAGACGGTCTCTGCGGCCGGGGTGCCGGTGGTCCCCGGCTCCAGCGGCTCGGGGCTGAGCGACGGGCAGCTCGCCGAGGCCGCCCGCGCCATCGGCATGCCGGTGCTGCTGAAGCCGTCGGCCGGCGGCGGCGGCAAGGGCATGCGGCTGGTGCGCGAGGAGCACCTGCTGGCGGACGAGATCGCCGCCGCCCGCCGCGAGGCCCGCGCCTCCTTCGGCGACGACACCCTGCTCGTGGAGCGCTGGGTGGACACGCCCCGGCACATCGAGATCCAGGTCCTGGCCGACGGCCACGGCCACGTGATCCACCTCGGCGAGCGCGAGTGCTCCCTCCAGCGCCGCCACCAGAAGATCATCGAGGAGGCGCCCAGTGTGCTCCTCGACGAGGAGATCCGGGCCGCGATGGGCGAGGCCGCGGTGCAGGCGGCCCGCTCGTGCGGCTACCGGGGCGCGGGCACGGTGGAGTTCATCGTCCCCGGCGGCGACCCGTCGTCGTACTACTTCATGGAGATGAACACCCGTCTCCAGGTGGAGCACCCGGTCACGGAGCTGGTCACCGGCCTGGACCTGGTGGAGTGGCAGCTGCGGGTCGCGGCGGGCGAGCACCTGCCGTACGCGCAGGAGGACGTCACCCTCACCGGTCACGCGGTCGAGGCCCGCCTGTGCGCGGAGGACCCCGCGCGCGGGTTCCTGCCCTCCGGCGGCACGGTGCTCAGGCTGCGCGAGCCGCAGGGCGAGGGGGTGCGCACCGACTCCGGGCTGAGCGAGGGCACGGAGGTCGGCAGCCTCTACGACCCGATGCTCTCCAAGGTGATCGCCTACGGCCCCGACCGCGCGACCGCGCTGCGCAAGCTGCGCGCGGCCCTGGCCGGGACGGTCACGCTGGGCGTGCAGACCAACGCCGGGTTCCTGCGCCGGCTGCTGGCCCACCCGGCGGTCGTGGCCGGGGAGCTGGACACCGGCCTGGTGGAGCGGGTGGTGGACGAGCTGGCCCCCGCCGACGTACCGGAGGAGGTCTACGAGGCCGCGGCGGCGGTCCGCCTGGACGCCCTGCGCCCGAAGTCCCCGCGGGAAGGCGGCTGGACCGACCCGTTCTCCGTGCCCAGCGGCTGGCGCCTGGGCGGCGAGCCGAAGCCGGTGGCCTTCTGGCTGCGGGCGGCCGAACCGGTGGAGTACGCCCCGCGCGGCACGCACACGGTCACCGGGGACACGGTCGCCGTCACCCTGGACGGCGTCCGCCACACCTTCCACCGCGCCGCCGACTGGCTGGGCCGCGACGGCGACGCCTGGCACGTGCGCGACCACGACCCGGTGGCCGCCTCCCTCACCCGCGCCGCCCACTCCGGCGCCGACTCGCTCACCGCCCCCATGCCCGGCACGGTCACGGTGGTGAAGGTCGCCGTCGGCGACGAGGTGACCGCGGGCCAGAGCCTGCTGGTGGTCGAGGCGATGAAGATGGAGCACGTCATCTCCGCCCCGCACGCCGGCACGGTCACCGAGCTGGACGTCACCCCGGGCACGACGGTCGCCATGGACCAGGTGCTCGCGGTCATCGCACCGCACGACGAGGCCATCGCACGGCCCGACGAGGAAGGGACGGCGCAGGAATGACGGGAATGACCACCGAAGCCCTGCCCATGGTCGTGCCGGCCCCGGACCTGCCCGCCCGGGTCAGGATCCACGAGGTCGGCCCGCGCGACGGCCTGCAGAACGAGAAGGCGACGGTTCCGACCGAGATCAAGGCGAAGTTCATCCGCCGCCTGGCCGAGGCGGGCCTGACGACGATCGAGGCCACCAGCTTCGTCCACCCGAAGTGGGTGCCCCAACTCGCCGACGCGGAAGCCCTGTTCCCACTCGTCAGCGACCTCCCGGTGGACCTCCCGGTCCTCGTGCCGAACGAACGCGGCCTGGACCGCGCCCTGTCCCTGCACGCGAACAGGGTCGCCGTCTTCGCCAGCGCCACCGAGTCCTTCGCCAAGGCCAACCTCAACCGGACGGTCGACGAGGCACTGGCCATGTTCGAGCCGGTGGTGCGGCGTGCGAAGGACGCGGGCGCGCACGTGCGCGGCTACCTGTCGATGTGCTTCGGCGACCCGTGGGAGGGCGCGGTCCCCGTCCACCAGGTGGTCAAGGTCTGCCGGGCCCTGCTCGACATGGGCTGCGACGAGCTGAGCCTCGGCGACACCATCGGCGTCGCCACCCCCGGGCACGTCCTGGAGCTGCTGTCCGCGCTCAGTGAGCAGCGGGTGCCGGTCTCGGCGCTCGGCGTGCACTTCCACGACACCTACGGCCAGGCCCTCGCCAACACCCTGGCCGCCCTCCAGCACGGCGTCACCACCGTCGACGCCTCCGCGGGCGGCCTGGGCGGCTGCCCCTACGCCAAGTCCGCCACCGGCAACCTCGCCACCGAGGACCTGGTGTGGATGCTGCGGGGCCTCGGCATCGACACCGGAGTGGACCTCGGCCGCCTCGTCGCCACGAGCGAGTGGATGGCCGCGCACCTGGGCCGCCCCAGCCCTTCCCGTACCCTCCGCGCCCTCTCCCACAAGGAGCAGTGATCGACGATGAACCACCACCTCACCCCCGAGCTGGAGGAACTGCGCCGCACCGTCGAGCAGTTCGCGCACGACGTCGT
Source organism: Streptomyces sp. NPDC021356 (assembly GCF_040641015.1). NCBI lineage: Bacteria > Bacillati > Actinomycetota > Actinomycetes > Kitasatosporales > Streptomycetaceae > Streptomyces > Streptomyces sp. NPDC021356. The sequence goes on from NZ_JBFACU010000034.1 coordinate 43,656, forward strand.
GGCGCCGAAGATCGGCGACTTCTACGAGCGGCACGAGTTCCCGTACGAGATCGTGCGCGAGATGGGCCGCATGGGCCTGTTCGGGCTGCCGTTCCCCGAGGAGTACGGCGGCATGGGCGGCGACTACCTCGCCCTCGGCATCGCCCTGGAGGAGCTGGCCCGGGTGGACTCCTCGGTCGCCATCACCCTGGAGGCCGGGGTCTCCCTGGGCGCCATGCCCCTGCACCTGTTCGGCACCGAGGAGCAGAAGCGCGAGTGGCTGCCGCGTCTGTGCGCGGGCGAGATCCTGGGCGCGTTCGGCCTGACGGAACCGGACGGCGGCTCGGACGCGGGCGCGACCCGGACGACGGCCCGCCTGGACCCGGCCACCGACGAGTGGGTGATCAACGGCACCAAGTGCTTCATCACCAACTCGGGCACGGACATCACCGGCCTGGTGACGGTCACGGCCGTGACCGGCCGCAAGCCCGACGGCAAGCCGGTCATCTCCGCGATCATCGTCCCGTCCGGCACGCCGGGCTTCACCGTGGCCCCCGCCTACTCCAAGGTCGGCTGGAACGCCTCGGACACCCGTGAACTGTCCTTCCAGGACGTCCGGGTCCCGGCCGCCAACCTGCTCGGCGAACAGGGCCGCGGCTACGCGCAGTTCCTGCGGATCCTCGACGAGGGCCGCATCGCCATCGCGGCACTGGCGACCGGGCTGGCCCAGGGCTGCGTGGACGAGTCGGTGAAGTACGCCAAGGAACGCCACTCCTTCGGCCGTCCGATCGGCGCCAACCAGGCGATCCAGTTCAAGATCGCCGACATGGAGATGAAGGCCCACACCTCGCGCCTGGCCTGGCGGGACGCGGCCTACCGCCTGGTCGCGGGCGAGCCCTTCAAGAAGGAGGCCGCCCTCGCCAAGCTGTACTCCTCGACGATCGCCGTCGACAACGCCCGCGACGCCACCCAGATCCACGGCGGCTACGGCTTCATGAACGAGTACCCGGTCGCCCGCATGTGGCGCGACTCCAAGATCCTGGAGATCGGCGAGGGCACGAGCGAGGTGCAGCGCATGCTGATCGCGCGGGAGCTGGGGCTGACTGGCTGAGGTGGTGTCGCTCCTGTGAGGCCGCGCGTGTGCCCGAGTGCTGGTCCGCCATCACTCCGGCACACGTGTCCCACGGAGTTGACGAACCGTGACGGCAACGAGCCTGCTGCCGCCGATCCACACCGAGCGCTGGAGGTCCATGCCACCATCAGCGAACGACCAGAGGCAGGCACTGCCACCCGCCCCCCTGCCGGGCGTGGCGGGCTACCGTGGCAGCGTGGCCAACGATGACCTGGGACGGACCCTGCGCCGCTTGCGCCGTCTGGCCTCCCTGACTCAAGAAGAGCTGGCCGAGCGCTCCGGTGTGTCCGTCGACGTGATCCGCCATCTCGAACAGGGGCGGAAGCACTCCGCACGTCTCCCCACCCTGCACGCGCTGGCGAACGGTCTCGGCGTGGAGCTGACCACGCTTCTGGGTGATCCGCCCGCCGTTTCCTCCAGCGGGGAGAACGACGGACCGCGCTTCGTGGCGGTGCGACGGGCCATCATGCCGGCGCTCTGGGGACCGGAGCCCGGGCCGCCAGGGCCCGACTTCTCGCTGGGCCGCCTGCGAGAGCAGATCGCGGACGGCTGGACGCAGTACCACTCCGCCGAGTTCGACACGGTGATGAAGGCACTGCCGGAGCTGATCTCGGATGCGCGCGCCGTCACGGCCTCGAACAGCGAGGACGACCGCAGGGCCGGCTTCGCGGCCCTCGGCAAAGCACTTCAGCTCGCCGGACACGTCGCCGTGCGGATGGGGAAGACGGACCTCGCTCTCATCAGCCTGGAACGCGCCATGGACGCTGCCGGGCAGTCCTCCGATCCGCTGCTCGTGCCGCTGATCGTCAACTCCACGGCGTGGACCTACCAGCGCCAGGGGCGTCTGGAAGACGCGTTGGGCATCGCGCTCCGTACCGCCGACGACATGGCGGGCGCGGGCCGTACCGCCACGGCCGACGGCCTGAAGGTCTGGGGCGCGCTGACCATGAACGCCGCCACGTCGGCGGCACGAAGCGGCGACTACGAACGGGCGGCCGCGATGATGGAGACGGCCGAGAAGGAGGCCGCCCGCGTCGCGAAGCTGCCCGACGCCGGAGACAACCGTATGGTCAGCGTCTTCAGCCCGTCGTCGGTCCGCATCGAACGCGTGCGTCTCGCGGTCCAGTACGGCCACCCGCAGGACGCCCTGGCACTGGCCAAGGGGATGCGGCTGAGCAAGGACACGCCGCCTTCCTGGCGGACCTGGCTGCTGTTGGACGTGGCACGAGCCCACACGGACACCGGGGACGCGGTCGGTGCGGTGAAAACCCTGGAGTCCTTGCGGCGCGTGGCGCCGACGTGGATGCAGCACCACACGCTGGCCGTGGCCATCGTGCGCGACCTCTGGGCACTCCCCAACCATCCACCGGGGCTCGGGTCGTTGGCAGAGTTCCTGGGGGTCGGCAAATAGCGTGCTGAAAGTGGGACGTTGCGTCCCTGTCGGTGCCCCTGACGTAACGCTTCCATGAGCGGACAGCGCCCCGGCGGCCGTGCGACCGGCCCCGGGGCCCGGCCGATCTGAGAGAGCAGACCGACATGCCGCGGAGCACGGGCCGGACCGGTGGACCTCGCAACGGCCGGACCGGCTGCGGGTGGTCAAGACTCGTGAGGAGAGACTGCGGGAGCGTGACGCCTGACGGCGTAAGCAGCAGCCGGTGACCAGCACCGGTGGGGCTTTGACGGGTCCCGGACGGTACGCGGCCAAAAGGTAGCCGGACCTTGGACCACGTACCGCTGTAAGAGTGGGTTGCTCGACGCGGCCCGACCACGCCGCCAGGACGCTGCGCGTGGTGCAGTTGATCCTGCGCACCCCGCCGCTGCTGGCGCGTTTCCTGGAGCGCCAGGAGCAGTGGCGACGGGATCTCACGGAGGAGCTGGCGCGGCGTCAGCAAGTGGACCCCGCGAGGGACCTGTATCCCGAACTGGCCGCGGGCCTCGCACTCACGGCCTTCAACGCCGCGCTGCGGCGGTGGAGCGACAGCGACGGCACCGAGGACGCCGCGGGCCTGCTCGACAGGGCGTTCGCCGTGGTCGCCCCCGCGCTGGACGCCGGGTAGGCGCCCCTCCCCCTGGACAGGAACTGAGGTTAGGCTAACCTACCTTCGAACCTGTCCGGCGGTGCGCCGCCCCGTTCGAAAGCAGCCATACCCATGTCCAACGCCCGTGCCACCACCCTCTCCCGCCGCGGCATCCTGGCCGCGGGCGGCGCCCTCGGACTCGGGGCCGTGCTCGCGGCCTGCGGCACCGACGACGGGAAAAGCGGGGGGTCGGGCAGCGGCGCGGCGGGGGCGAAGTCCGGCCCCTGGACGTTCAAGGACGACCGCGGGCAGACGGTCAAGGCCGACAGGACCCCCTCGGCGATCGTCGCGTTCGTCGGCGTCGCCGCCGCCCTCCACGACTACGGCGTCCCGGTCAAGGGCGTCTTCGGCCCGACGACCACCAAGGACGGCAAGCCCGACGTGCAGGCCGGCGACCTGGACGTCACCAAGGTGACGAGCCTCGGCAACGAGTGGGGCCAGTTCAACATCGAGAAGTACGCGGCCCTCGCCCCCGACCTCCTCGTCTCCACGATGTTCGACGGCGCCGGCACCCTCTGGTACGTCCCGGAGGAGCAGAAGAAGAAGATCCTCGCCGTGGGCGCCCCTACCGTCGGCATCTCCGTCTACGACCGGCAGCTGACCGAGCCGCTGGAGCGCATGCTCGCGCTCGCCAAGTCCCTCGGCGGTGACGTCACCGGTGACAAGGTCAAGCAGGCCAGGAAGCGCTTCGAGGAGGCCGCCGCCCGGCTGCGCGCCGCCGCCAAGGCCAAGCCGGAGATCAAGGTGATGGTCGGCTCCGCCAGCCAGGACCTGTTCTACGTCTCCGGCACCAACCTCTCCATCGACCTGGAGTACTTCAAGGCCCTCGGCGTGAACTTCGTCGAGCCCCCGGAGAGCGCCAAGAAGCAGGGCGGCGGCTGGTACGAGTCGCTGAGCTGGGAGAACATCGACAAGTACCCGGCCGACATCATCATGATGGACAACCGCACCTCGGCCATCCAGCCCGCCGCGATCACCCAGGCCACCTGGAAGAAGCTGCCCGCCGTCAAGGCCGGCCAGGTCATCGCGCGCAACCCCGAGCCGATCCTGTCCTACGACAAGTGCGTGCCGCTCCTCGACGACCTGGCGAAGGCCATCGAGACCGCGAAGAAGGTCTCCTGACCCCCAGCGCCCTTTGCCGCCCCCTGACGACGAACTGACGACGACTCAGGAGCACCCATGACGACGGCCGTGGCCGCCCCGTTCCGATTCTTCTCCTTGCAGGTCACCGGGACGAGGCGGCTCGGCCCGTCGCTCGTCCGGATCGGCTTCGCCGGACCCGACCTGCACGCCTTCGCCTCCCACGGGCGCGACCAGTCCCTCTCCCTGTTCCTGCCGCACCCCGGACAGCGCGAGCCCGCCGTCCCGCTGGAGCTGGGCGACGGCTGGTGGCAGGGCTGGCGCGAACTGCCGGACGACGTGCGGGCGGTGATGCGCTCCTACACCCTGCGCGCACTGCACCGGGACGCCACAGGCCGGACCACCGGCATCGACATCGACTTCGCCCTGCACGGGACGGAGTCCGGCGCCGCCGTCCCCGCGGGCCCCGCCTCCCGCTGGGCCGCCCGCGCCACGCCCGGCGACCGCGTGCTGCTGCTCGGTCCGGCGGTCGCGGACAACCGGGCCATCCGCTTCCGTCCGCCCGAGGACACCGACCTCGTGGTGATGTGGGGCGACGAGACGGCCGTACCGGCCGCGACCGCGATCCTGGAGTCCCTGCCGGCCGGCACCCGGGTGCGCGCCTGGCTGGAGGTGCGCCACCCCGGGGACGTCCAGGACGTGGCGTGCGACGCCGACGCCGAGATCACCTGGCTGGTGCGCGACGGCAGCCGCTCCGAGGGCTCCCCCATGGCCCTCGGCGCGTTGCTCGGCGCCCGGCTGCCCGCGGCCGAGCGGCCGTACGTCTGGCTCGCCGGCGAGTCCGGCTGCGTGCGGGCGCTGCGCCGTCACTGCGTCGCCGAGCGCGGCATCGACAAGCGGCGCGTCACCTTCGTCGGCTACTGGCGGCACGGGGTGACCGAGGAGCAGTTGCGCGCCCAGGAGTGAGGCCCCACAGCGCGCGCCCTCGCCCGCGCCCAGCAGTGAGGCCCCACAGCGCGCGCCCTCGCCCGCGCCCAGCAGTGAGGCGCCACCACGCGCGCCCCCACCGCGCCCGCACCCGCACCCGCACCCGCACCCGCACCCAGCAGTGACGCGCCCCCGCGCGCACCGCCCCCCGACCCACCCGCCACACCAGTGACACCACTCACCGAGGGGCGGAGCATGAGCAAAGTTAGGTTAGCCTTACCTAAGTCGATCGAGGCTCCGCCCCTCGCCACGTCCTGCCCCGGACCGTCCCCACCCCCGGAGGACCCCCCATGCGCTCGCACCTGCTCAATGACCTCACCGCGGAGCACTACCGCCGCTCCGTGACCGAAGGAGTCGAGCGGGTGGCCGCCAAACTCGCCGCCACCGACCGTCCGTTCACCGGTGTCACGCCCGACGCCCTGGCCCCCCGCATCGACGGGATCGACCTCGACCGGCCGCTGGGCGACACCACCGCCGTCCTCGACGAACTCGACGAGGTCTACCTGCGGGACGCGGTCTACTTCCACCACCCCCGCTACGTCGCCCACCTCAACTGCCCGGTCGTCGTCCCGGCGGTGCTCGGCGAGGCGATCCTGTCCGCCGTCAACTCCTCCCTGGACACCTGGGACCAGTCGGCCGGCGCCACCCTCATCGAGCGCAAGCTCGTCGACTGGACGGCCGCCCGGATCGGCCTGGGCCCCGCCGCCGACGGCGTGTTCACCTCCGGCGGCTCCCAGTCGAACCTCCAGGCGCTGCTGCTGGCCCGCGAGGAGGCCAAGACCGACGACCCGGCACGGCTGCGCGTCCTCACCTCCGAGGCCGGTCACTTCAGCGTCCAGAAGTCGGCGAAACTGCTCGGCCTCGGCCCCGACGCCGTGATCCCGGTCCCCGTCGACCGGGACAAGCGGATGCGGACGGTGGCGCTCGCCCGCGAGCTGGAGCGCTGCCGCCGGGAGGGCCTGGTGCCCATGGCCGTGGTCGCCACCGCCGGCACCACCGACTACGGCTCCATCGACCCGCTGCCCGAGATCGCCGGGCTGTGCGCGCAGTACGGCACCTGGCTGCACGTCGACGCCGCCTACGGCTGCGGCCTGCTGGTCTCCCCCACCCGGCGGCACCTGCTCACCGGCATCGAGCGCGCCGACTCGGTCACGGTCGACTTCCACAAGTCCTTCTTCCAGCCGGTGAGTTCGTCGGCCGTGCTGGTCCGCGACGCGGTGGCCCTGCGGCACGCCACCTTCCACGCCGAGTACCTCAACCCCCGCCGCACGGTCGCCGAACGCATCCCCAACCAGGTCGACAAGTCCCTGCAGACCACCCGCCGCTTCGACGCGCTCAAGCTGTGGACGACGCTGCGCGTGATGGGCGCCGACGGCGTCGGGCGGCTCTTCGACGAGGTGTGCGACCTGGCCGCCGAGGGCTGGCGGATGCTCGCCGCCGACCCCCGCTACGAGGTCGTCGTCGAACCGTCGCTGTCCACCCTGGTCTTCCGCTACGTCCCCGCGGCCGTCACCGACCCGGCCGCCGTCGACCGCGCCAACCTCTACGCCCGCAAGGCGCTGTTCGCCTCCGGCGACGCCGTGGTCGCGGGCACCAAGGCGGGCGGCCGCCACTACCTGAAGTTCACCCTGCTCAACCCCGAGACGACCACGGACGACCTCGCCGCCGTCCTCGACCTGATCGCCGGCCACGCCGAGCAGTACCTGGGAGAGTCCCTTGAGCGCGCGTCCTGAAGCCGAACCCGCCGCCACGACCGGCACCACCGCCACCACCGCCACGACCCACGACTTCGTGGGCATCGGGCTCGGCCCCTTCAACCTCGGCCTCGCCTGCCTCACCGAGCCGATCGACGCACTCGACGGCGTCTTCCTGGAGTCGAAACCCGACTTCACGTGGCACGCCGGGATGTTCCTCGACGGCGCCCACCTGCAGACCCCGTTCATGTCGGACCTGGTCACCCTGGCCGACCCGACGTCCCCGTACTCCTTCCTCAACTACCTGAAGGAGAAGGGGCGGCTCTACTCCTTCTACATCCGGGAGTCGTTCTACCCGCTGCGCGTCGAGTACGACGACTACTGCCGCTGGGCGGCGGGCCGGCTCGGCAGCGTCCGCTTCGGCACGACGGTGACCGAGGTGACGTACGACGAGGGCGACGGGCTGTACACGGTGCGGACGGACACGGGGACCGCCTACCGGGCGCCCCGGCTGGTCCTCGGCACCGGCACCCCGCCGCACCTGCCCGACGCCTGCCAGGGCCTCGGCGGCGACTTCCTGCACAACTCCCGCTACCTGGAGCACAAGGCGATGCTCCAGCGCAAAAAGTCGATCACGCTGGTCGGCAGCGGCCAGTCGGCCGCCGAGATCTACCTCGACCTGCTCGGCGAGATCGACGTCCACGGCTACCGGCTGAACTGGGTCACCCGCTCCCCGCGCTTCTTCCCGCTCGAATACACCAAGCTCACGCTGGAGATGACCTCACCGGAGTACGTCGACTACTACCACGCGCTGCCCGAAGCCACCCGCTACCGCCTCACCGAGCAGCACAAGGGCCTGTTCAAGGGCATCGACGGCGACCTGATCGACGAGATCTTCGACCTGCTCTACCGGAAGAACCTCAGCGGCCCCGTCCCCACCCGCCTGCTCACCAACTCCGCTCTGAACAGCGCCGCCTACGACCGCGCCGACGGCACCTACACCCTCGGCTTCCGCCAGGAGGAGCAGGGCAAGGACTTCGAGCTGCGCAGCGAGGGCCTGGTCCTGGCCACCGGATACAAGTACACCGAACCGGAGTTCCTCGCACCCGTCCGCCACCGGCTGCGCTACGACGCGCACGGCAACCACGCCATCGGGCGCAACTACGCCGTCGACGTGACCGGCCGGGGCGTCTTCCTCCAGAACGCGGGCGTGCACGCTCACAGCATCACCAGCCCCGACCTGGGCATGGGTGCCTACCGCAACAGCTGCATCATCCGCGAGCTGCTCGGCACCGAGTACTACCCCGTCGAGAAGTCGATCGCATTCCAGGAGTTCGCCGTATGACCTTCACGATCCGCCCGCTCGACCCGACGCAGGACGCCGAGCTGCTGCACGGCTGGGTCACGCACCCCAAGGCGGTGTTCTGGATGATGCAGGACGCGAGGCCGGAGGACGTCGAGCGCGCCTACCTGGAGATCGCGGGCGACGCGCACCACGACGCCTTCCTCGGCCTGGACGACGGCGAGCCCGTCTTCCTGATGGAACGCTACGACCCCGCCCACCGCGAACTGACCGGCCTGTACGAGGCCGAGCCCGGCGACGTCGGCATGCACTTCCTGGTCGCGCCCACCGACACCCCCGTGCACGGCTTCACCCGGGCCGTGATCACCGCCGTGCTGCGGTACCTGTTCGAGGACCCGGCGACCCGGCGCGTCGTGGTCGAGCCCGACGTGCGCAACACCGCCGTGCACGCCCTGAACGAGGCCGTCGGCTTCGTGGCCGAGCGGGAGATCCGCAAGCCGGAGAAGAAGGCCCTGCTGAGCTTCTGCACCCGGGAGCAGTTCGAGAAGGCGGTGGCCGCGTGAGCCTCGCCGACGCCGTCTCCCACCTCTCCCCCGAACGCTGGGCACAGGCGAACCGCCTGCTGATCCGCAAGGCGCTCGCCGAGTTCGCCCACGAACGGCTGATCACGCCCGAGCCGGACGGCGACGGCGACGGCGACGGTTACGTCGTGTGCAGCGACGACGGGCTGACCAGCTACCGCTTCACCGCCACCCGCCGCGCCCTGGACCACTGGCAGGTCGACCCCGACTCGCTCACCCGCCACCGCGACGGCGCCGAAGCACCCCTGGCGGCCCTGGACTTCTTCGTCGAGCTGCGCAAGACCCTCGGCCTGAGCGACGACGTCCTGCCGGTCTACCTGGAGGAGATCTCCTCCACCCTCTCCAGCACCTGCTACAAGCTCTCCAAGCCCCAGGTCACCTCCGCCGAACTGGCCAAGGGCTCCTTCCAGGACGTCGAGACCGGCATGACCGAGGGCCATCCCTGCTTCGTCGCCAACAACGGACGGCTCGGCTTCGGCGTGCACGAGTACCGGTCGTACGCGCCCGAGACGGCGAGCCCGCTGCGGCTGGTGTGGCTGGCCGCGCACCGCTCCCGGGCGGCGTTCACCGCCGGCACCGGCATCGAGTACGAGGCGTTCCTGCGCGCCGAGCTGGGCGAGGAAACGGTCCGCCGCTTCCACGGGGTGCTCACCGCCCAGGGCCTGGACCCCGCCGACTACCTCTTCATACCCGTCCACCCCTGGCAGTGGTGGAACAAGCTCTCCGTCACCTTCGCCGCCGAGGTCGCCCGCCGGTACCTGGTCTGCCTGGGCGAGGGCGACGACGAGTACCTGGCCCAGCAGTCCGTGCGGACCTTCTTCAACATCTCCCACCCCGAGAAGCACTACGTGAAGACGGCCCTGTCCGTCCTCAACATGGGCTTCATGCGCGGCCTGTCCGCCGCCTACATGGAGGCCACCCCGGCCATCAACGACTGGCTGGCCCGGCTGATCGCCGGCGACCCGGTCCTGAAGGACACCGGGCTCACCGTCATCCGGGAGCGGGCGGCGGTCGGCTACCGGCACCTGGAGTACGAGGCCGCGACGGACCGCCACTCGCCGTACCGCAAGATGCTGGCCGCGCTGTGGCGCCAGAGCCCGGTGTCCTCGCTGCGCGACGGCGAGTCCCCGGCGACCATGGCCTCGCTGCTCCACGTCGACCACGAGGGCGCCTCCTTCGCGGGCGCGCTGATCGCCCGCTCCGGGCTGCCGCCCCGGCAGTGGCTGCGCCGCTACCTGCGCGCCTACCTGGTGCCGCTGCTGCACAGCTTCTACGCCTACGACCTGGTGTTCATGCCGCACGGCGAGAACGTGATCCTGGTCCTGGAGGACGGGGTGGTGCGCCGGGCGGTGTTCAAGGACATCGCCGAGGAGATCGCGGTGATGGACCCGGAGGCGGTGCTGCCGCCGGAGGTGAGCCGGATCCGGGTGGAGGTCCCGGAGGACCACAAGCTGCTGTCCCTCTTCACCGACGTCTTCGACTGCTTCTTCCGCTTCCTGGCCGCGATCCTGGCCGAGGAGGGCGTACTGGGGGAGGACGGCTTCTGGGCGACGGTCGCCGAGGTCGTGCGCGCGTACCAGGAGTCGGTGCCCGAACTCGCCGAGCGGTTCCGGCAGTACGACCTGTTCGCCCCCGAGTTCGCGCTGTCCTGCCTCAACCGGCTCCAACTGCGCGACAACCGGCAGATGGTGGACCTGTCCGACCCGTCGGGCGCGCTGCAGCTGGTGGGCACGCTGGCCAACCCGCTGGCGGGACGGTAGGTCCCGCCCACACAGCCGGGCGGGCGCCCCGGAGTACGGCCCTCCGGGGCGCCCGCCGGTGCGTCGGTGCCGGTCAGGTGCTCGGCCAGGGCACCTGCGGCGAGCGGTAGTAGCCGATGCCCAGGGCGTCCCAGCGCGGCGCCTGCGCGGCGAGCCGGACCTTGTAGGTGTCCCAGTCGTGCGTGGCCGCGGGCGACCAGCCGAGTTCCGCGGCCCCGGGCAGCCGCGGGAAGGCCATGGTGTCGAGCTGCGCCGACGTGGACAGCGTCTCCGACCACAGCGGTGCCTCGACGCCCCGGACGGCGGACGCGGGCGCCCCCGGCAGATAGGCGGCGGGGTCCCAGTCGTAGGAGCGCCGCACCTCCACGTACCCGGCCCAGGACAGGCCGAGCGGGGTGTCCTTGGTGTACTTCATGTCCAGGTAGACCCGGTCCGCCGGGGACAGGATCAGCCCGGTGCCGTGCTGCGCGGCCTGGGCGACCTGGGCCTTGTCGGCGGCGCTGGTGGTGTCCATGCCCCAGTACTGGGCGAGGGCGCCCTTGGCGGGGGTGGCGCCGGTCAGCTGGTGCCAGCCGATGACCGTCTTGCCGTACTTGGCGACGATCGGCTGCACCCGGTTCATGATCGTGGCGTAGTCCTCGTGGCTGGTGGAGTGCGCCTCGTCGCCGCCGATGTGCAGGTAGCGGCCGGGAGTGAGGGCGGCCAGCTCGCGGATCACGTCCTCCGCGAAGGCGTACGTCGTCTCCTTGGCCGCGCACAGCGAGCTGAAGCCGACCTTGGTGCCGGTGTACAGCGGGGGCGCCACGCCGTCGCAGTTCAGCTGGGCGTAGGAGGCGAGGGCCGCGTTGGTGTGGCCGGGCATGTCGATCTCCGGCACGACCTCCAGGTAGCGGGAGGCGGCGTAGCGGACGATCTCGCGGTAGTCGGCCTTGGTGTAGAACCCGCCGGGTCCGCCGCCGACCTGGGTGGAACCGCCGTAGGGGGCCAGGCGCGGCCAGGAGTCTATGGCGATGCGCCAGCCCTGGTCGTCGCTGAGGTGCAGGTGCAGCTCGTTGATCTTGTAGAGGGCGAGTTCGTCGATGTAGCGCTTGACCTGGTCGACGGTGAAGAAGTGCCGGGAGACGTCCAGCATGGCGCCCCGGTAGGCGTAGCGCGGGCGGTCCCGCACGGTGCCGCCCGCGACCGTCCAGGGGCCGCGCTGCACGGACTTCTTCTCGACGGCGGCGGGCAGCAGCTGGCGCAGGGTCTGCACGCCGTGGAAGAGGCCGGCCGGTTTCCCGGCGGTGATCGTGACCCCCTCGGCGCCGCTGTCGATGCGGTAGCCCTCGGCGCCGAACGGCCCCTTGGCCAGGTGGAGTCGGATGCCCGCGTGGCCGTGGGTGGTCAGCGGCAGGCGGTAGCCGGTGGCGGGCCGCAGGATGTCCGCGAGGTAGGCGCCGACCCGGCGGACCTCGCCAGAACCGTCGACGCGGATGCGGGTGCCGGGCGTGATCCGGTACGGGGACCCGCCCGCCGTGACGGAGGCCGGTGCGGGGATCACCTGGTCCAGCGCGGTGGCCGTGCGGGTCTGTTCCGCGGCCCGCCCGGCGGGGGCTGCGCCGACCGTGAAGGCCCCGGCCGCCGCCACCAGCAGCAGCAGCAGGGCGCCCAGGGCCCGCGGGGCGCGGGCGGTGCGGGTGGCGGGGCCGGTGCGGGCGGACAGGGCGGGCCGGTCTGATCGGCCGGACCGGTCGGGTCGGGCGGACCGGTCGGGCCCGTCGGGTCGGGCGGTGAGGGACTTGCGGGGAGTCGTGCTGCGGTGCCGTCTCACATGCGCTCCCTTCACACTGGGGCGGGGGCCCGGGAGGCCCGGGGTACCCCGAGGGTATAGACCACTCTCCCGCAGAACCGGTGAAACAATCACCCCATGGCGGAAATCCTCCAGAAGGACGGCAACTGGACCTTCGACGGCGACGCCCTGCGGCTGACCCCCGGGCGGGACCGCAACGTCAGTGTGCTGCGGCGCACCCTCGGTGAACTCCTCGTGCCGTTGCGGGCGTTGGCCGGTGTCTCGTTCGAGCAGGGCAAGCGGGCGGGGCGGCTCAGGCTGCGGCTGCGCGACGGCGCCGACCCGCTGCTGCACGCCACCGGCGGCCGGCTGACCGAGCCCCACGACCCCTACCAGCTCCTGGTGGAGCCGGAGCGCTACGGCGTCGCCGAGTACTTCGTCGAGGAGGTCCGCGGTGCCCTGCTCCTGGAGGAGGTCCCGTCCGGTCCGGTGACGGAGTACCTGCTGCCCGGCCCCTCCGTACCGCTGTCGGTGTCCGCCGGGGACGGCACGGCGAACTTCGACGGCGAGCGGGTCCGGCTGGAGTGGAACTGGAAGACGGAGGACACCAAGGCCGAAGCGGGCACGCGCACCCTCGCGCTGGCGGACATCACCGGCGTGGAGTGGCTGCCCGCCGCCGGTCTGGAGAACGGCCATCTGCGGCTGGCGGTGCGGGGCGTCTCCTCCTCGACGCCGCCGAAGTACGACCCGAACGCCGTCGAGCTGTGGGGTTTCAAGAAGGACCCGCTGATGGCGCTGGTCGCGGCGGCGGTGCAGGCGCGGCTGCCGCACCCGTCCGCCCCGGCCCTGACCGACGGGCCCGAGGAGCCGGCGGGGCCTGCCGGGCCCGCGGGGTGGGCCGCCGCTCCCCCGGCCGAGGACGAGCACGACGCGCTGCTGCGGCGGCTGCGGGAGCTGGGCGAACTGCACCGCGAGGGGGTGCTGACCGACGAGGAGTTCACGCGGGCCAAGCAGGCGGTCCTCAAGCGGATGTGAGGACCGCCCGCAGGTGGTCGCCGCGCCCTGCCGCTCGGCCCGGCGCCCTCCGGCTCCCGGCGCTACTTGGCGCGGCGGGCCACCGTGAAGCGGTCGACCTGCGCACCCGTCTCGGCGATGCCGCGCACCGTCAGCGTGGCCTGGCGGCCCCGGGCGGCCGGGGTGACGTCCACGCGCAGGAAGGAGTAGTCGAGGTAGCGCACGCGCGACCAGTCGACGGTCTCCTTCTGCCGGGCGCCGTCCCCCAGGCAGACGAAGGACGAGACGGCGTCGACGTCCTTCTCGTGGCCCTCGTAGGTCTGGTCGGCGCTGAAGGCGTACAGGCTCTTGCCGGCCGCGCCCGCCGTGACGTAGACGACGCCGTCGGTCTCGGGGTAGGCGGTGCCGCCGATCGGGAGCTTCTTGGTGACCTGGCCGCCCTTGAGCACGTCGGTGCGCTCGTAGACGTGGTTGTGGCCGTTGATCACCAGGTCCACGGTGTACTTCTCGAACAGCGGCACCCACTCCTGGCGCACGCCCCCCTCCGAGGCGTGCGCGGTGGAGGTGCAGTAGGCGCAGTGGTGGAAGAAGACGACGACGAAGTCGACGTCCCGGTGGGCCCGGTACTTCTTCAGCTGGGCCTCCAGCCACCTGGTCTGGGTGCCGCCGGAGATGCCGAGGTTGGCCGGGATCTCGAAGGAGATGTCGTTGGCGTCCAGCGAGATGACGGCGGTGTTGCCGTAGACGAAGGAGTAGACGCCCGGCAGGTTCTCGGCGTCGGGCCCGTTGTCCGGGAGGGTCCAGCGCGCCTCCTCGCCGCCGTAGCCGTTGGGCGAGTACCAGGCCTCCATGTCGTGGTTGCCGTACGACACCATCCACGGGACCTGCTTGGCGACGGACTCGGTCTGGTACAGGAACTGGTCCCACACCCGCGAGTCGAAGCCGCTGTCGCTGGTCTTGCCCTGCCCGGCCGGGTCGCCGTAGGCGATGTCGCCGGCGTGCAGGTGGAAGGCCGGGTCCTGGCCGAGGATCAGCGCGTCGTTGGCCAGGCCGTGGTAGCTGACGCCCTGGTCGCCGAAGGCGGTGAAGGTGAACGGCGCCTTGTGCTCGGGCGCGGTGGTGAAGGTGCCGAGGGTGCCGGCCAGGTGGCGCTCGGCCGGGTCGAAGCCCTGGTGGCCGACGCCGTAGTAGTAGGTGCGGCCGGGGCGCAGGTGGGTGAGCTTGGCGTGCAGGTAGTACTGGGTGCGGTCGCCGCTCGCGCCGACGCCGGCCGGGGTGTACAGGGTGCGGACCTCGGCGGGTATCTTCCGCGACAGGTCCCAGGGGTGCGCGCCGACGCGGATGAACGGCTTCCTGACGGCGACCGGGACCTGCCAGGAGACGGTGATCTCGGTGCGCGGGTCGTTGCCGAAGGCGAGGTGGCGGCCGAAGGGGGCGACCAGGGCGCCGTCGACGGAACCGGCCGAGGAGGCGGGGGCGGCGGTGGCGGCGGTGCGCTGGGCCGGTACCGCGGCCTGCGCGGCGGTGCCCGTCACGAACGCGCCACCCGCGACCGCGCCGAGGGTGACCGCGCCGCCCCGGATCATCGTGCGCCGCGAGAACTTGGAACGCAGGTACTCGTGCTGCTCGGCCATGCTCATGCGCTCGGCCAGCTTCTCGGGTACGCCCATGCGAGGAATGTCCATGGCGTCTGAAAATGGCCGACCGGTGCGACGGCACGCGGGACGGCGGGTGGACGGCGTACGAACAACGCCTCACCAGCCCCTTAACAGGCGCTTGCCCGAAATCGGGCAAGATTCTTGCGAAAGTGATGCCCGTACCCCAGGATCTACCGGGTGCACGACGAACTCGTTGATCATCTGACGCGGTCCACGCCCCTGAACCGGGGCGAGGCGCTGCGCGTGATCCAGGACGTGCTCGCCTGGTTCGACGAGACGACCGAGGAGTTCGTCCGCCGCCGCCACCGTGAACTGCAGGCCCAGGGCCTGGTGAACGCGGAGATCTTCGAACGGATCGCGGCGGAACTGAAGTACCGCGCGGTGGCACCGCCGGAGCTGTCGCTGCGGCAGCTGCGGCGCATCGTCTACGGCTGACCGCCGCCGCGCCAACCGGCAGCGCCGGCGCCGCTGCATCGACTCGGGGAAAAGGGACTTGTATGTGCGGAATCGTCGGATACATCGGGAAGCGTGACGTCGCCCCGCTGCTCCTGGAGGGCCTGCAGCGCCTGGAGTACCGCGGCTACGACTCCGCGGGCATCGTCGTCACCTCGCCGAAGACCCCCGGACTGCGGATGGTCAAGGCCAAGGGCCGGGTCCGCGACCTGGAGGCGAAGGTCCCGGCGCGCTTCAAGGGCACCGCCGGCATCGCCCACACCCGCTGGGCCACCCACGGCGCCCCCTCCGACGTGAACGCCCACCCGCACATGTCGGCCGACGACAAGGTCGCCGTCGTGCACAACGGCATCATCGACAACGCCGCCGACCTGCGCCGCAAGCTGGAGGCGGACGGCGTGGAGTTCCTCTCCGAGACCGACACCGAGGTGCTCGTCCACCTCATCGCCCGCTCGGAGGCCGGGAAGCTGGAGGACCGGGTCCGCGAGACCCTGCGCCTGATCGAGGGCACCTACGGCATCGCCGTCATGCACGCCGACTTCCCCGACCGCATCGTGGTGGCCCGCAACGGCTCCCCGGTCGTCCTCGGCATCGGCGAGAAGGAGATGTTCGTCGCCTCGGACATCGCCGCGCTGGTCGCCCACACCCGGCAGATAGTCACCCTCGACGACGGCGAGATGGCCACCCTCAAGGCCGACGACTTCCGTACGTACACCACCGAGGGCACCCGGACGACCGCCGAGCCGACCACCGTCGAGTGGGAGGCGGCCTCCTACGACATGGGCGGCCACGACACCTACATGCACAAGGAGATCCACGAGCAGGCCGAGGCCGTGGACCGGGTGCTGCGCGGCCGGATCGACGACCGGTTCGCCACCGTGCACCTGGGCGGCATCAACCTGGACGCCCGCGAGGCGCGCGCGGTGCGCCGGGTGAAGATCCTCGGCTGCGGCACCTCCTACCACGCGGGCATGATCGGCGCCCAGATGATCGAGGAGCTGGCCCGCATCCCCGCCGACGCGGAGCCGGCCTCCGAGTTCCGCTACCGCAACGCGGTCGTGGACCCCGACACCCTGTACATCGCGGTCTCGCAGTCCGGTGAGACGTACGACGTGCTGGCGGCCGTACAGGAGCTGAAGCGCAAGGGCGCGCGGGTCCTCGGCGTCGTCAACGTGGTCGGCTCGGCGATCGCCCGCGAGGCGGACGGCGGCATCTACGTGCACGCGGGCCCCGAGGTCTGCGTCGTCTCCACCAAGTGCTTCACCAACACCTGCGTCGCCTTCGCGCTGCTCGCCCTGCACCTCGGGCGCATCCGCGACCTGTCGGTGCGTGACGGCAAGCGGATCATCGAGGGCCTGCGGAAGCTGCCGGAGCAGATCTCCGAGATCATGAAGCAGGAGGGGGAGATCGAGGAGCTGGCCAAGAGCTACGCCGACGCCCGCTCGATGCTCTTCATCGGCCGCGTCCGGGGCTACCCGGTGGCCCGCGAGGCCTCCCTGAAGCTCAAGGAGGTCTCCTACATCCACGCGGAGGCCTACCCCGCCTCCGAGCTGAAGCACGGCCCGCTGGCCCTGATCGAGCCCGCGCTGCCCACGGTGGCGATCGTGCCGGACGACGACCTGCTGGAGAAGAACCGCGCGGCCATGGAGGAGATCAAGGCCCGCAGCGGCAAGATCCTCGCCGTCGCCCACCAGGAGCAGGAGAAGGCCGACCAGACGATCGTCGTGCCGAAGAACGAGGACGAGCTGGACCCGATCCTCATGGGCATCCCGCTCCAACTCCTCTCCTACCACACGGCGTTGGCCCTGGGCCGCGACATCGACAAGCCGCGGAACCTCGCCAAGTCCGTGACGGTGGAGTAGGTAGCCTGTGGGGCGCCCCTCGGGGGCGCCCCATGAACCTCACTTCCAGCCCGCGCGGCTAACCCGCGGCGGTCGCGCCCCGCCCCGCAGCGCGCCGCGGAAGGGCCGTGGGCCAGTGCGCGAGGGCCGCCGTCGCCGCGTACCACGCCGCCACGCCGGCCGCGACGGCGAACCAGCCGCCCGCCTTCGCCAGGCCGCCGCTGTCCGCGAAGCGCGCGACGGCAAGCAGGGCCAGGGAGACGAAGAACAGCCCGTAGGTGCCCTGGGTGAGCGGGTCGCCGCCCGCGAGGGTGAGGGTGAGGACCACCGCGGCGAACAGGGCCAGGAAGAGCCCCGAGCCGTTGGCGGAGACCGGGCCGCCCGCCGAGAGCGCCCAGGTGAACCAGAGGGCGCCGAGGGCGGTGAAGGCCGTACCGGAGGCGGTGTCGCGGTCATGGAAGGCCAGCAGCCCGACCAGGAACAGGGCCACGCCGCCCACGTAGTGAGCGACCGTCACGGCATCGGCCGCCGTGACCTGGTGGACGACCCTCGTGCAGCCGAGCCCGAAGGCCGTCAGGGTGACGAAGAGGGCGAGTCGTCCGGCGATCGTGGTGGTGGTGCTTCCCGCGGGGACGTCGTTGGCCACGGCGGGCTCCCTTCATGCCTGTGCAGTCGTGCGGTGACCGGTATATGCCCTTCACAAAAGCACAAACACCTCTACGCACGGGTAATGTGCGCGTCGGCCCAAGGGGGCCAAGGGAGTTGGAGGGGTGGGGCCGGAGAGAGCCGACGCCACCCGAGGGGCGGTCAGGGGATGACGACGACCGGTCGCTGCGCCCGCTTGGCGAGCCGGCCGGCCACCGAGCCGAAGATGCGGCCCACGATGCCGTGGGTGGAGCCGACCACGATGGCGTCCGCCGCGTACTCCTTGCCGACCTCTTCCAGTTCGTGGCAGATGTCGCCGCCGCGCTCGACCAGGATCCAGGGCACCTCGGCGAGGTACTCCGCGCACGCGAGTTCGAGGCCGAGGACCTCGGTGCGGTGGTCCGGCACGTCCACGAAGACCGGGGGTTCGCACCCCGCCCAGACCGTGGTCGGCAGCCGGTTGGCCACATGCACGATGATCAGACCGGACCGGGTGCGGTGCGCCATCCCGATCGCGTAGGCGAGGGCTCGCTCGCTGGAGTCCGATCCGTCGAAGCCGACGACGACGCCGTGCTTGAACGCCGGATCGCAGGGATGGCGTGGCTCTTGTGCCGCCAGGGGTTCGGCCGCCGTGGGGTCGGCGACCGGCCGCTTGCGGTCCGCGTGTTCGAAGAATTCGTGACCGGCCATGGCTGTCTCGGCGATGTGATCCTTTGTCGGGGACGACAATCTGCGGCGGAGCTGTGTCCGGGAATGGTCTTCCCGTCCCCATACCCGCAAGGGTACGGCCGCACTCCTCCTTGGCCCAGATCCCGCACACTCTCCGTGGCGGTTCACCGGAGCATGCACGACCGCCGCCCGTAACGCAATGGTTGCTGCCCCGTACAGGCGGTTTGCACAGGATTCACTTGCCCCGGCCCGGCCGGAAACCGTAAGGAGAGGGCCGGGCACCCGGCCGGAGGCCGCCGTACCGGTGGCGTCCGGCTCCGTACAGTGACCGAAGCATCGAACACGCGTTGAACCCGCTGAGCCGCCGCCGCAGGGAGCACCATAGGGAGCACGCCGTGTCCGGACCCCGCACCGCCTCCGGGAGACGCCCCTCGACCGCGCCCGGAAGGCGCTCCTCGCCCCCGGCGCGCGGGACGGCGCCCGACGCGCCCCGGGAGACGCCTGCCGAAGCCGCCGGGCCCGCCCGGACCGCCGGATCCACCGGGCCGGGCGGGGCCGCCGGTGACACCGCGGGCGACGTGGTGCGCTGGGCCGCCTTCAGCTGCGCCCTCGTCCCGGCGGTCCTGCTCTGGTACGGCGCCTCGCCGGCCGGCGCCACCGGCGCCGCGCTGGGGCTGGCCGCCGTCACCGCGGCCTGCCGGGTCCTGCTGCGCCAGTCCGAGCGCGGGGCGGCCCGGCTGCGCGCCGAGGAGCGGGCCCCGCACCGCGGCCGGCACCAGCGGACGGGCACGGGCGCGCACCGGGGCGGCCGGCACCCGGGGGGAACGACACCGGTCAGCTGACCGGTTTCCGCGCACCCGACCGTATCTTTTCAGCCAACTTCTGGAACTCGCGCATCCCCTCGCCCCCCACCCCCTCAACCACCGTTTGACCTGCACGGAAAGGGTCTCGGGGGCACTTCGTGCCCTACGGGGATTGGCCACCGCCACGAGGCGTACTTCCCTGCGCGCCGTGGGAGTGCAACGCTTCGTGATCGAATGCTTCACGCCAAGTTGCCATGTCGACAATGTGCCGGGTGTCGAACTGGTCACCGCGGCACGGCGGGACACAGTAGATTCGATCTTGACTGTCTTATGGCGGGGGACTCGTGCAGGACCGAGGGGAAACGTGCAGGAGCGACACAACCGAGGAGCCGCGACCACCGAGGGGGGCTTAGCAGTATGAGCCACGACTCCACTGCCGCGCCGGAAAACGCGGCCCGGAAACTGTCCGGGCGCCGCCGCAAGGAGATCGTCGCGGTGCTGCTGTTCAGCGGCGGCCCCATCTTCGAGAGTTCCATACCGCTGTCGGTGTTCGGGATCGACCGCCAGGACGCCGGAGTGCCGCGCTACCGCCTGCTGGTGGCGGCCGGCGAGGAAGGCCCGCTGCGGACCACAGGGGGCCTGGAACTCACCGCGCCACATGGCCTGGAGGCGATCTCACGGGCGGGCACCGTCGTCGTGCCCGCCTGGCGTTCGATCACCGCGCCACCGCCCGAGGAGGCGCTCGACGCACTGCGCCGGGCGCACGAGGAGGGCGCCCGCATCGTGGGCCTGTGCACCGGGGCCTTCGTCCTGGCCGCCGCCGGCCTGCTCGACGGCCGCCCGGCGACCACCCACTGGATGTACGCGCCGACGCTGGCCAAGCGCTATCCGTCGGTGCACGTCGATCCGCGGGAGCTGTTCGTCGACGACGGCGACGTGCTGACGTCGGCGGGCACGGCGGCCGGGATCGACCTGTGCCTGCACATCGTGCGCACCGACCACGGCAACGAGGCGGCCGGCGCGCTGGCCCGCCGCCTGGTCGTGCCGCCCCGCCGGAGCGGAGGCCAGGAACGCTACCTGGACAGGTCTTTACCCGAGGAGATCGGCGCCGACCCGCTCGCCGAGGTCGTCGCCTGGGCGCTGGAACACCTCCACGAGCAGTTCGACGTGGAGACGCTGGCGGCGCGCGCCTACATGAGCAGGCGCACGTTCGACCGCCGCTTCCGCTCGCTCACCGGCAGCGCGCCGCTGCAGTGGCTGATCACCCAGCGGGTGCTCCAGGCGCAGCGGCTGCTGGAGACGTCGGACTACTCGGTGGACGAGGTCGCGGGCCGCTGCGGCTTCCGCTCCCCCGTGGCGCTGCGCGGCCACTTCCGGCGGCAGCTGGGCTCGTCCCCGGCCGCCTACCGGGCGGCGTACCGGGCGCGCAGGCCGCAGGGCGAACGTCCCGCGGACGCCGAGGCGTCGATGGGAGCGCTGGGACCGGCGGGACCGGGGGCCACGGCGGCTCCCGTCCTCGGCGTCCCGCAGCCCTCGGGTCCGGCACCGTCGTCGCTGCACCCCGACGGTCCGCTGCCGCACCCGGGCCGGCGCGCCCCGGCGGCCCTGTCGGCGAGCCTGCCGGGCCAGCGCAGCGGTAACTGAGGCACGGGCGGCGGGAGCGCGGGCACCGCGCTCCCCCGTCCCGTCCGGCGCACAGGGCCGAGGTCGCGTACCGTCCGGGTCGCGCACGGTCGGTTCCGCTCGCGGCGCGGCGCCGTAAGGTGAGACACATGAACGATCGCATGGTGTGGATCGACTGCGAGATGACCGGCCTCTCGCTGTCCGACGACGCTCTCATCGAGGTGGCCGCCCTCGTCACCGACTCCGAGCTGAACGTACTCGGCGAGGGGGTCGACATCGTCATCCGGCCGCCGGACCTGGCGCTGGAGACGATGCCGGAGGTGGTGCGTCAGATGCACACCGCGTCCGGCCTGCTCGCGGTGCTGGCCGGCGGCACGACGCTGAAGGACGCCGAGGAGCAGGTCCTCACCTATGTCCGGGAGCACGTGAAGGAGCCCGGCAAGGCGCCGCTGTGCGGGAACTCGGTCGGCACCGACCGCGGCTTCCTGCTGCGCGACATGCCGGACCTGGAGGCCTACCTCCACTACCGCATCGTCGACGTCTCCTCCATCAAGGAACTGGCCCGCCGCTGGTACCCCCGGGCGTACTTCAACAGCCCGGAGAAGAACGGCAACCACCGCGCCCTCGCCGACATCCGCGAGTCCATCGCGGAGCTGCGCTACTACCGCGAGGCCGTCTTCGTGCCCCAGCCGGGCCCCGACTCCGACACCGCCAAGGCGATCGCCGCGAAGTACGTCCTGCCTGCTCAGCACGGTTAGAAGGGTCCCGAGAAGGGGCGCCGCGAAACACGTGCGCGAGCACCCCTTCGGACCCTGTACACTTTTTCTCGGCCGGTCGGGGAAACGAAAGCTTCCACCGCCACCGGTCATGGTGGGTGTAGCTCAGCTGGTAGAGCACCTGGTTGTGGTCCAGGATGCCGCGGGTTCGAGTCCCGTCACTCACCCTGTGTAGTCGGCCGGTGACCGCGACGAACATCGCGGTCACCGGCCGATTTTCTGTTTCCGGTTCCGGGAGTCCGCGTGCGCACCGAACCCTTTCCCGCCGAGTCCTTTCCTGCGGTGCCCTTCCGTACCGCCCGCCTCGATCTCGTCCCGCTTCGCGTCGGGCACGCCGAGGAGATGGCGGCGGTGCTGTCCGATCCGGCGCTGCACGTCTTCATCGGCGGTGCGCCGCTCGGCGGGGAGGAACTGCGGGCGCGTTACGAGCGGCTGGTGGCCGGATCCGACGACCCGGATGTCTCGTGGTGCAACTGGGTGCTGCGGCTGCGCGGGGACGGCCGGGCCGGCGGGCCCCTGGTGGGGACCGTACAGGCCACGGTGCGCGGCGGGGAGGTGGCCGAGATCGCCTGGGTGGTGGGGTCGGCCTGGCAGGGGCGCGGATTCGCCTCGGAGGCGGCGCGCGGGCTGGTCGGGGCCCTGCGGCGCGGCGGCATCGGCACGTTCGTCGCACACATCCACCCCGCCCACCACGCCTCCGCCGCCGTCGCCACGGCGGCCGGACTGCTGCCGACCGGGGAAGTCGAGGACGGCGAGACGGTGTGGCGGTCGGCACCGGCCGAGTGACCACCGCGTGACCGCCGCCTGACCGCGCCGCGGGGTGGCCGGCGGCCGACGGACCGGAATGCGGGCGCGGCAACCGGCCCCGCGCGCCGGGCGGGGCGCTGTCGCTGCCGCTGTCGCTGCCGCTGCCGCTACGACGACGTGCGCACGATCAGTTCCGTGGGCAGGACCGCGTGCCGCCGTTCCGGTTCGGCGGCGTTCGGCGGGCGGCGGTCGGCGATCTCCGTCAGGAGCAGGTCGATCATCGCGCGGCCCATCTCCTCGATGGGCTGGCGCACGCTGGTCAGCGGCGGGTCCATGTGGCGGGCGATGGCCGAGTCGTCGTAGCCGACCAGGGCTACGTCGTCCGGGATGCGGCGGCCCGAGGCGCGCAGCACCTGGCGGGCGCCCGCCGCGGTGACGTCCGAACCGGCGAAGACCGCGTCCAGCCGGGGCTCGCGCTCCAGCAGACGTGTCATCGCCCGGCGTCCGCCCTCCTCCGTGAAGTCGCCGTGCTCGACGAGGTGTTCGTCGACGGCGAGGCCGGCGTCGCTCAGCGCGTCGCGGTAGCCGTCGACGCGTCGCTGGGCGCCGTAGACGTCCATGTGGCCGGTGATGTGGGCGATGCGGCGGCGGCCGCGGGAGAGCAGGTGCTCCACCGCCGAGCGGGCCCCGCCGTAGTTGTCGGAGTCGACCGAGGTCAGCGCCTCCGCCGCCGACCGGGGACCGCTGATCACCGCCGGGATCTCCAGCTGCGCGACCAGGTCGGGCAGCGGGTCGTCCGCGTGCACCGACACCAGCAGGACGCCGTCCACCCGGTGCGCGGCCAGGTACTGGGCCAGCCGCCGGCGTTCGCGGTCGCCGCCCGCGAAGATCAGCAGCAACTGCATCTCGGTGTCGGCCAGTTCGGCGCCGACCCCGCGCAGCATGTCGGAGAAGTACGGCTCGGCGAAGAACCTGGTCTCCGGCTCGGGGACCACCAGCGCGATCGCGTCGGTGCGGTTGGCGGCCAGCGCGCGGGCGGCGGTGTTGGGGACGTAGCCGAGTTCGGCGACCGCCGCCTGGACCGCCGCGCGGGTGGCGTCGCTGACGCGCGGCGAACCGTTGATCACACGGGAGACCGTGCCGCGGCCCACGCCGGCCCGGGCGGCGACCTCCTCCAGGGTCGGCCGGCCGCCGCCCCGGCCCCGCCCACCGTTGACCGCCATAGTCGCCGCCTTCCGTTCGCAGCCGTCAGGCCGGGAATCGAGGTCAGGAATCCAGGTCAGGAATCTAACAGCCGGGCCCGGACCGCCCCCGGCCCCGTGGCCCGGCCGCCCGACCCCGTGAAGTCCGCCCCCCCGATCCCATGGTCCCGCGCCCGGGCCCGCCCTGCCCCTCCCCGCCGCCTGCCCTCTTTCCGCCGCCCCGGCTCAGCCGGCCGACGGCAGGGCGTTGTCCCGGATCACACCCGCGTACCAGCGGGCGCTCTCCTTGGGGATACGGCGCTGCGTGGCGTAGTCGACGTAGACGGCGCCGAAGCGCTTCGAGTAGCCGTAGGACCACTCGAAGTTGTCCAGCAGGGACCACAGGAAGTAGCCGCGCACGTCCGCGCCGTCCGCGACGGCCCGGCGGACGGCGTCCAGGTGGGAGCGGAGGTAGGCGATCCGCCGCGGGTCGTTCACCTTGCCCTCGGGTGAGACGTAGTCGTCGAAGGCGGCGCCGTTCTCGGTGACCATCAGCGGCAGCCCGGGGTGCTCGGCGGCCAGAGCAGTCAGCAGGGTGTGCAGACCGTCGGCGTCGATGGCCCAGTTCATCGCGGTGAGCTGGTCGTTGGCGAGGTGGAAGGCGACGTCGTCGGAGCCGGTCCACGGGGAGTGGTCGCTGGCGCCGTGGCCGTCGTTCTTCGTGGCGGCGCCGTCGGCGGAGTGGGAGACCACGGTCGGCGCGTAGTAGTTGACGCCGAGCACGTCGAGGGGGCGGGAGATCTCCGCGAGGTCGCCGTCGCGCACGAGCTGCCCCCAGTCGACCAGGTGCGCGGTGTCGGCGAGCAGGTCCTCGGGGTAGGCGCCGTCCAGGATCGGTCCGGTGAAGACCCGGTTGCCGACCGCGTCGATGCGGCGGGCGGCCTCGGCGTCCTTCGGGCTGTCGGTGAGCGGGCGCACCTGGTGCAGGTTGAGCGTGATGGAGACCTGCGCGGACGCCGGCAGTACGGAGCGCAGGGCGCCGACCGCCTGCCCGTGCGCCAGGTTGAGGTGGTGCGCGGCGCGCAGGGTGGCGGCCGGGTCGGTACGGCCCGGGGCGTGCACGCCGGAGCCGTAGCCGAGGAACGCCGAGCACCAGGGCTCGTTGAGCGTGGTCCACACGCCGACGCGGTCGCCGAGGGCGTGGGCCGTCATCTCGGCGTACTCGGCGAAGCGGTGCGCGGTGTCGCGGTGCGGCCAGCCGCCGGCGTCCTCCAGTTCCTGGGGCAGGTCCCAGTGGTAGAGGGTGGCGACGGGGGTGATGCCCGCCTGGAGCAGTTCGTCGGTGAGCCTGCGGTAGAAGTCCAGGCCGCGTTCGACGGCGGGGCCGCGGCCGGTGGGCTGGACCCGGGACCAGGAGACGGAGAACCGGTACGCCTTCAGGCCGAGGTCCTTCATCAGCGCCACGTCGTCGCGGTAGCGGTGGTAGTGGTCGGCGGCGATGTCACCGGTGTCGCCGTTGAGGACCTTTCCGGGGGTGTGGCTGAAGGTGTCCCAGATGGAGGGGGTGCGGCCGTCCTCCGCGGCGGCGCCCTCCACCTGGTAGGCGGCGGTGGCGGCACCCCAGACGAAGCCGGTCGGGAAGGCGGCGCCGGAAGCCTGTCGGGCAGTGGTCTCGGGTCGTACGGCGGTCATGGTGAGAGCGCTCCCAAAGGTGGCGTGGGAAAGGGGAGGTGGTCCGGTACGGCCCGCGTGCGTGGCGGGCCGTACCGGACGGCCGGCCCGCGGCGGGGCGGCCGGTGCGGGCCGGGGTCGGGGTCGGGGACGGGGCGGAACGGGTTGTACGGGTTGTACGGGCGGGTCCGTGCCGGGGCGGGGTGCCGGCCGGTCAGCGGTCGCGGGCGGCCCGTGGTGCCGGCCGGTCAGTGGTGCCGGGCCGGCGGTCCGGCGGTCAGCCCTTGACGGCGCCCGCCATGATGCCGCCGACGATCTGCTTGCCGAAGACGATGAAGACCAGCAGCAGGGGCAGGGTGCTGATCAGCGCTCCGGCCATGACGATGCTCTGGTCGGGGGTGTAGGACGCGCTGAGCTGGCCGAGCGCCACCTGGAGGGTGGGGTTCTCCTGGCTCAGGGCGAGGAACGGCCAGAAGAAGTCGTTCCACGCCTGGACGAAGGTGAGCATGCCGAGCACCATCATCGCCGGGCGGGCGGCGGGCAGCACGACGTTCCACACGATGCGGATGTTGCTCGCCCCGTCGACCTTGGCGGCCTCGATCAGCTCGTAGGGCAGGGCCTCCAGCAGGTACTGGCGCATGAAGAAGACACCGAAGGCGCCGACCAGGGTCGGGAAGATCACCGACTCCAGCTTGTTGCCCCACCCGATGTCCGCCATCAGCATGAACAGCGGAACGACGCTGAGCTGCGGCGGGATCGTCAGGGTGGCGATGACCGCGGTCATCAGCGCGCCCCGCCCCCGGAAGCGCATCTTGGCGAAGGCGTACCCGGCGAGCGTGCAGAAGAACAGCGTGGCCACGGTGATGGAGCCGGCCACGATGACACTGTTGACGATGGCCTTGCCGAGGTTGGCCTGTTCCCAGGCCGCCTGGAGGTTGTGCCACAGCTTGCCGCCCGGGATCAGCGGCGGCGGGCTGTCGAGGACCCGCTGCTGGTCGTGGGAGGCGGCCACCAGCGTCCAGTACAGCGGGAAGATCGAACCCAGGCCGACGACGACGAGGGCGATGTAGGTGAACGGGCCGCCCTTGAGCTGCTGTCCGGCGCCCATCTTGAAACGGCCGCGGCCCCGTTCCGGGGAGGCGGGCAGCGATGCCGGGGCGAGGGCCGGTGCGCTCTTGGCGGGATGAGTCGTGGTCATCGATATCGCTCCCGTCAGGCCGCGCTCTTGCGCACGAGCCGGCCGACGATCCAGTTGATCAGTGCGATGAGCAGCAGCAGGACGAGCATGGCCCAGGCCACGGCCGCGGCCGGGCCCAGATGCTGCAGCTTCCAGCCGTAGTTGTAGAGGTAGATGCTGAGGGTCTCGTACTGGTGCTCGCTGCCTCCGACGGCACCGAGCGTGCCGCCCTGGAGCAGTAGCGGCTCACCGAACAGCTGCATGGAGCCGATCGTCGAGATGACGATGGTGAACAGGATCGTCGGCCGAAGCGAGGGGATGGTCACCTTGCGGAACTGCTGCCAGCGCGTCGCCCCGTCGATCGACGCCGCCTCGTACAGGTCGGCCGGCACCGCCTGCATGGCCGCGAGGTAGATCAGGGCGTTGTAGCCGGTCCAGCGCCAGATCACGATGACCGAGATGGCGATCTTGGAGGTCCACTCACCGTTGCCCCAGTCGGTGTTGCCCGCACCGAAGAAGTGCAGCACCCAGTTGAGGAAGCCGCCGTCGGCGCGGAAGACCAGGGCGAAGACCAGGGCGGCGGTGGCCACCGAGGTGGCGTACGGGGTGAGGATCACCGTCCGCCAGAACGTGCTGGCGCGCAGCTTGTAGTTGAGCAGGTGGGCGAGGCCCAGCGCCACGAGCAACTGCGGGACGGTCGAGATGACGCCGATGACGAAGGTGTTGGAGACGGCCGTCCAGAACTCCGAGTCCTGGAGGATCTTGGAGAAGTTGTCGAAGCCGACCCACTGCGACTGGTCGAGGGCCGTCAGCTCCACCCGGTGCAGGGCGATCCAGCCGGTGTAGAGGAGCGGGTAGAGCCCGAAGGCGCCGAAGACGAGGAAGAAGGGGGCGATGTACGCGTACGGCGACACCTTGTCGTCGAGGCGCCACAGCCGGGAACGCCACTTGGCGCGTCCGTTCGGCTGGGCGCCGGAGCCGCCGGGCGGCGGGGTGTAGGCGCCCCGGGTGGGGGTTGTCGTTGCCACGGAGGGAGTCCTTCCCTGGGAGGTTTCGGCCGGGTAGGGGGAGGGGGGCGGGGCGGAGGCGGGAGTCGGGTTCACGGGTCGGTCGACGCCGGGTCCGCGAAGTCCCCGCCGCTCCCTACCAGGAACAACCAAGCGGGTCAGGCTAACCAGGGAGCCAGGAGGGCCAGGAGGGTTAGGTGAGCCAGAAGGCCGAGCGGCCCAGGCGGCACGCACGGTCCAGGCATCCCGGACAGCCCGGGCGGCCCGAACAGTCCCGCCCCCTCAGCGGCACCGGACGAAGCCCGCCCCGCCCCACGCCCCGGTTCTCAGGAAGGCCGCTGCTGCCCGGCGTTCGGCGGCCGGGCCGGGTGCGGTCGTCCCCCCGCGTCGGCGGCCGTCGCGCGGCGCCGGGTGCAGGGCGGTGCGGGCGGCCGGAGGGGCCGCCCGCACCGGCGGAGGTCAGCCGGCTGCTGTCAGCCGATCGCCTTGTCGATCGACTCGGTGGCGGCGCCCCACGCCTTCTCGGGCGAAGTACCGCGCTGCTCCATGTTGTTGATCTGCGTGGAGATCGTGTCCTTGATCGCGGCGTCCTTCGGGCCGAGCACCGCCTCGGGGATGGACTTGGCCTCTTCGGCGTAGATCTGGCCGACCGGGGCGTTGTTGAAGTACGGCAGGGTCGCGTTCTTCACGCTGGCCAGCTCGTAGGCGCCCTTGTTCGACGGGAAGACACCGACCGCCTTGAACACCGCGGCCTGCTGCTCGGGAGCGGTCAGCCACTTGACCAGGTCGGTGGCCTCCTTGACGTGCTTGCCGCTCTTGGGCACGGCGAGGAAGGAACCGCCCCAGTTGGCCGCGGCCGAACCGGGCGCGCGGGCGATGTCCCACTTGCCCTTGAAGTTGTCGCCGGAGTAGGTCGTGATCTGGGCCGCCATCCAGGCCGGGCACGCCATGGAGGCGATGGTGCCCTTGCGCAGCGCCGCCTGCCAGGGGTCCTGGAACTGCGGCACGCCCTGGCTCAGCTTCTTCGCGGCGGCCTCGGCGGCCAGGTTCCAGCCCTGCTTGACGGACTCGCTGTCCTTGTAGACCGCCTTGCCGTCGGCGTCGTAGTACTGCTTCGAGGACGAGCTGACGACCGCGTTGTACATGGCGCTCGCGGAGTCCATGAAGTAAGTGCCGGACGGCGCCTTCTTCTTGTACTGCTCGCCGAGCTTGAGGTAGTCCTCCCAGCCGCCCGCGACGGCCTTGGCGACGGCCTCGCGGTCGCTGGGCAGACCGGCCTGCTGGAAGAGGTCCCTGCGGTAGCACAGCGACATGGGGCCGATGTCGGTGCCGGCGCCGATGACCGAGCCGTCCTTCGCGGTGGCCTGCTTCTCCTTCCAGGACACCCAGTCGGCGACGTTGATCGACTTGCTCAGGTCGGTGAACTTGCCCGCCTGGGTGTCGACGACCTCCTTGATGCGCCCGACCTCGATACCCGTGACGTCCGCCAGACCGTTGCCCGCGTTCAGCTGCTGGAGCAGCTTCGGGTAGTAGTCCGCCTCGTTCGCGGTGGTCTCTTCCTTCACCGTGATGTTCGGGTGCAGCTTCTCGTACTGGGCGAACAGACCGGCCTCCTTGTAGCCGAACTGCCCGTAGTCGGCCACCTTGAGGGTGATCTTCCCGTTGGCATCCGAACTGTCCGAGTCACCGTCACTGCTGCAACCGGTCAGCAGCAGGGCCGAGGCCGTCAGGACCGTCGTGGTCAAGGCCGCTGCTCTGCGGCCGCGACCGCCGCCGGTACGGGTGATGCGCATTCCACTACTCCTTGTTCCAGTGGGAACGGGACCTCAGGAATCAGACCGCCGGAAGACCGGCGGTCGGGACCTGCCCTCTCGGTTCGAGCAGCGGCCCGCCCACAGCACGTGTCGTGTGGCGCGAAGGTGCTGGTCAACGGTGTGCCATGCGAGGTAGAGGGAAGGGCCGTCGGTACTTGGGTCCACACGGGAGAGAGTCCCGACGCTCCGTGGGACCGCTCCCACGCGGCATGCCGGAAGACTCCTTGCTGCCGGGCCGGGTGTCAAGACTTGAAAACGGCGTTGTTGCGCAAGCGTGTTCCGCACGTCACGTGAACGTGTCACGCGCCGCCCCGTCACACGCCGGACACCGACCGCTCCCCCGCAGGATTCACGCAGGTCACGGACAGGTCAACGGTTCGGACCCGCCCAGCGGCCGGACGCCCGGGGCGGTGGCCGGAATTTCTGGGCCAGAATGAGCGGACCCCCACCGCAACCGCCGGAAGGTGAACGATGAGCCCCGTCCAACCGCCCCCGAGGCCGGCGGACGTCCGGCGCCCGACCCTGAACGCCGTGGCCGCCCGCGCCGGGGTCGGCCGGGGCACGGTCTCCCGGGTGATCAACGGCTCGCCCAAGGTGAGCGACCGCTCGCGCGCGGCCGTGGAGCAGGCCATCGCGGAGCTCGGCTACGTCCCCAACCGCGCCGCCCGCTCCCTGGTCACCCGCCGCACCGACTCGGTGGCCCTGGTCGTCCCGGAGGCCGAGACCCGGCTCTTCTCCGAGCCCTACTTCTCGGGGATCATCCGGGGCGTCTCCACCGGACTGGCCAGCGCGGGCATGCAGTTGCTGCTGGTCCTGGCGCGGGACGAGAAGGAGTACGCGCGACTCGCCACGTACCTGTCCGCGCAACGCGTGGACGGCGTCCTCATGATGGCGGTGCACAGCGAGGACACGCTCCCCGACCGGCTGGAGGAACTGTCGGTGCCGACCGTGCTGGCCGGGCGGCGCAGCGACCGGGAGCGGCTGGGCCACGTCCGCGCGGACAACAGCGGCGGCGCCCGGGCCGCGGTGCGGCACCTGCTGGCGGGCGGGCGCCGGAGCATCGGCACCATCACGGGGCCGCTGGACATGGACGCGGCCCGGGCCCGGCTCGACGGGTACCGGGCGGCGCTGGAGGAGGCCGGTCTCCCCGTCGACGACGACCTCGTCGCGCGGGGCGACTTCACGGAGGAGGGCGGGCGCGCCGCCATGCGGGAGCTGCTGCGCCGGCGGCCCGGCCTCGACGCCGTCTTCGCCGCCTCCGACGTGATGGCCTCGGGTGCCGTGCTGGAGCTGCGCGCCTCGGGCCTGCGGGTGCCGCAGGACGTCGCCCTCGTCGGCTTCGACGACTCGATCGTCGCGCGGCACATCGACCCTCCGCTGACCAGCGTCCGCCAGCCGCTGGAGGAGATGGGCCGCACCATGGCGGACCTCCTGCTGGACGAGATCGCCCACCGCGGCACCGGCCACCGCGAAGTGGTGCTGCCGACGGAACTGGTGGTGCGGGCGTCCGCCTGAGCGGTGACCCCGGCGCGTGACTCCCGGCGGCCAGGGTCGCGACGCCGCGGAGATCCACCAGAAGGCCCGCCCCTGAGCCACCGGCACCACGGCGTGCGGTCCTCCGGGGCCCCTCCTTCACTGTGGGAGCGCTCCCATGCATAATGGGGCCCACCCGACTCGTGGGAGCGATTCCATGCCCGAACCGAAGACCGTGACCTTTCCTCCCGCCTTCCTGTGGGGCGCGGCGACCTCCGCCTACCAGATCGAGGGCGCCGTGCGGGAGGACGGCCGCACCCCCTCGATCTGGGACACCTTCAGCCGTACGCCGGGCGCGACGGCCGACGGCGACACCGGTGACGTCGCCGTCGACCACTACCACCGCTACCGCGACGACGTGGCCCTGATGGCCGAACTCGGCCTGAACGCCTACCGCTTCTCGGTCTCCTGGCCCCGCGTGCAGCCCACCGGTCGCGGCCCCGCCGCACAGGCGGGCCTGGACTTCTACCGGCGGCTGGTCGACGAACTGCTGTCCCACGGCATCAAGCCCTCCGTCACGCTCTACCACTGGGACCTGCCGCAGGAGCTGGAGGACGCGGGCGGCTGGCCCGAGCGCGAGACCGCGCTGCGCTTCGCGGAGTACGCGCAGCTCGTCGGCGAGGCGCTCGGCGACCGCGTGGACCAGTGGATCACGCTCAACGAGCCCTGGTGCAGCGCCTTTCTGGGCTACGGCTCCGGGGTGCACGCGCCCGGCCGCACCGAGCCCCTGGCCGCCCTGCGCGCCGCGCACCACCTGAACCTCGCCCACGGCCTGGGCACACAGGCACTGCGCTCGGTGCTGCCGGCCGGCGCCTCGGTCGCCGTGAGCCTCAACTCGCAGGTGATCCGCCCGCTGTCGCAGCACCCGGCGGACCTGGCGGCGGCGCGGCGCATCGACGACCTGGCCTGCGGTGTCTTCCACGGCCCGATCCTGCACGGCGCGTACCCGGCCTCACTGCTGGAGGCGACCTCGTCGGTCACGGACTGGTCGTACGTCCTCGACGGGGACCTGCGTGCCGTCCGGCAGCCGCTGGACGCGCTCGGCCTCAACTACTACACGACCGCGCTGGTGTCGTCGCCGGACACGGCCCCCGAGGGACCGCGCGCGGACGGGCACGGGTCGAGCGCGCACTCGCCGTGGCCGGGCTCCGAGGACGTGGCGTTCCACCAGGCCCCGGGCGACCGTACGGAGATGGGCTGGACGATCGACCCGGGCGGCCTGCACGAGCTGATCATGCGCTACACCCGCGAGGCCCCCGGAGTTCCCCTCTACGTCACGGAGAACGGCGCGGCCTACCCCGACAAGGTGGACGACGACGGCCGCGTGCACGACCCGGAGCGCATCGCCTACCTGCACGGGCACCTCGCGGCGATCCACCGGGCCAACGCGGACGGGGCCGACGTCCGCGGCTACTACCTGTGGTCCCTGATGGACAACTTCGAGTGGGCCTACGGCTATGCCAAGCGGTTCGGGGCGGTGTACGTGGACTACGCGACCCTCGCCCGGACGCCGAAGTCCAGCGCCCACTGGTACGGGAGGGCGGCCCGGACCGGTCAGCTGCCGCCGGTGGACGCCGTCTGACGTACGGGCCACCGTCCGCTCGGGGGCGGGCGGGGGCAAGCGGGGGCAAGCGGGGGGCGCGGCACGCGGGAGCCGGAGGGGAGTGCCGCGCCCACCGGTCACTTGGCGCCGGTCACTTGTAGGCGCCGAAGGCCTTGGTGAAGGCGTACGGTTCCTGCGCGATGGAGCTGCACGTGGCGTCGGCGGTGGGCTTGGGGCCGCCGGCGCACTGCTTGTCGCGGGTGGCCGACCACATGGAAAGCCCGCCGAGGCCCTTGGTCTTGGCGAAGTCCACCAGCTGGGTGGCGTCGTCGACCTTGAAGACCTCGGTGGAGACGTCGTTCACGCCGATCATGGGGGTGACGGCGACCGCCTTCCAGGCGGCGCTGTCGGACAGGCCGAGCACGCTCTTGATCTGGGCCTGGGTGGCGGTGGCGGCCTGCTCGGCGTAGCTGCCCATGTCGCCGTTGTACGAGGCGCCGTAGTCCATCGCCATGATGTTGACGGTGGAGATCCGCACACCGCCGGACTTGGCGCCTGCCAGCAGGTTCACGCCGTCCTGGGTCAGGCCCTCGGGCATGACGGGGAGGGTGAAGGAGACGTCCAGGCCGGGGTGCTGCCGCTGGAGCTCGGCGATGGCCTGGGCGCGGCGGGTGTTGGCGGCGGTGTTCGACAGCGCGCCGCCCTCGATGTCGAAGTCGACCTTGGTGAGCTCGAACCGGTCGACGGCCTTGCCGTACGCCGCCGCCAGCGCGTCCGCCGAGGAGCAGGTCGTCGCCAGCTCGGACCCGTTGGCGCCGCCGAAGGAGACCCGCACGTCGCCGCCCTTGGCGCGCAGCGCGCCGATCTGGGAGGCGACGCCGTCGCTGCCGAGCTCGGTGACGCCACCCCATTTGGGGGTGCAGCCGCCGCCGTCGGTGACGAAGGCGAGGTTGTAGTTCTTCACGCCGGTCGCGTCGGCGCTCGCCGTCAGGTCGAAGGCGGGGTAGAGGGAGGTGTCGACGTAGGGCGCGAAGCCCGCGCCGGTGGTGGTGCCGGTGCCGGTGCTCGGCGAGGGGGTGGGGTCGGCGGTCGGCGTCTTCGTGGGGGTGGGAGTGGAGGTGGGGCGGGGCGTCGGGGACGGGCTCGTGGATCGGGTGGGGCGCCCGCTGGGTTGCGGGGTGGCGCCGTCGTCCGCCGAGCACGCGGCGCCGTCGATCCGGCAGCCGGTCGGGGCGCCGGTGCCGTCGACGACGAAGCCGACGGTGACGGACTTGCCGGGGGCGAGCCCGGCGGTGTCCCACTTGGCGGGCTTGACGGTGACGTGCCGCCCGCTGACAGCGGCCTCACCGTTCCACAGCGAGCCCAGCTTCGTGCCCGTCGGCAGGTCGAACTCCAGGGTCCAGTCCCGCTGCGTCCCGCCGCTGTTGTTGGTGACGACGTACTGCGCGGTGTAGCCCGTCGACCAGTCGCTGGTCCTCGTGTACGCGGCACCGGTCCCGGCGGCCTGCGCGGTGGCGGTGAACACGAAGGCCCCGCCGCCGACCGCGGCCGCCGCCACCAGGCCGCCCAACACCTTGTTCCTGCCGCTGATCCTGCGCCGGTGCGTGCTCATCGTGCGTGCCTGCCTTCGCTGTTCAGGGGTCCGGGGACGTCCGTGGGGCTGCCCCGGAGGGGGTGGGTGCGGCAGCACGCTAGCGATGCGGAACCGGGCAATCAGGCGGATCCGGACGGCAGTCGAGGTTCTTAGGGTGCGCTTAAGGAAGGCATCGGGGCCGGTTAAAGGTCGCCGCCGTCCCGCGGCCGCCGTCCGGTCCCGCGTACGCCCCTGACCGTGCCCCTCGTGGCTTGCACGGCCGCGTCCGGGCAAGCCACGACGCGGCTTCCTCGGCCACCGCCCGCACGCACTTCGCGGCCGTCGTCCCGACCACTGCCCCGCAGGCGTCCCACGGCCCCGCGGGCGTCCCCGGTCGCCGGCGGCGCCTGCTCAGCCCACCGCCGTACGCCGGCGGCGGACGGTGCCCCGGTGGCCTTTGCGTGCCGGCCGGCGGCCGTCCCGTTGCAGCCGGACGCGTACCTCGGTGCCGCCGAGCACGCAGGAGCCGATCCGGACGTCGCCGCCGGTCGCCTCCGCCAGGCGGCGCACGATGTCCAGGCCGAGTCCGGTGGAGCCGTCGCTCCCCGAACCCCGGCCGCGCAGCATGGCGGCGGCCGGGTCGGGTATGCCGGGGCCCGCGTCGGAGACGAGCACGATCACCGCGTCCTCCGCGTGGTGCACGTCGACGGCGAACGCCGTGCCCTCGGCGGTGTGCCGGAAGACGTTGCCGAGCAGGGCGTCCAGGGCCGCGGCGAGGTCGGCGCGGGCCACCGGTGCACGGGCCGGCCGCTCGACCCCGGCCAGCCGCCACGTGCGGCCCTCGTCCTCCGCGAGCGCGGACCAGAACCCCATCCGTTCCCTGACGACCTCGGCCACGTCGCAGCCCGCGCCCGCTTTGGCCGCCGCCGTGCGCGGCTTGGCCTGGCGGGCCGTCCGGATGATGGTGTCGACCTCGCGCTCCAGCTGGGCGACCGCCGCGCGGGTCTGCTCGGCGGCCGGGCCCTGCCCGAGCGAGGCGGCGTTGAGCCGCAGCACGGTCAGCGGCGTACGCAGCCGGTGGGACAGGTCGGCGGCCAGTTCCCGTTCGCCCGCGAGGAGCTGGACGACCTGGTCGGCCATGGAGTTGAACGCGACGGCCGCCCGGCGCAGTTCGGGCGGTCCCTCCTCGGGCACCCGCGCGCCCAGTTTGCCCTCACCCAGTTCGTGCGCGCCCTGGGCGAGCCGCCGCGCGGACCGCACCATGCGGACGCCGAGCCGGTCGGCGACGGCGACCGAGCCGACGACCAGCGCGGCGCCGACACCGGCGAGCACCGCCCAGGCCGTGCCCACGCCGTTGCCGACCTCGGTCTCGGGGACGTAGACCTCGACGACCGCGATGGCACCGGAGCTGAGCGCGACCGGCTGGAGCAGCGTGGATCCGCCGGGCACCTCGGTGGTGGAGGCGCGGCCCATCCGCCGGACGGTGGCGATGTCCGCCCCGGCGGCCCGCCGCCGGCCGATGTCGACGGCGCGTCCGCCCTCGGTGGCCGGTATGTGCACGGCCATCCGGGCGTCCGAGCCCGCCGAGGCGACGACCCGCTCCAACTGGTCGCGCTCGGTGGTGATGGACAGGGCGGGCGCGACGGCCGCGGCCTGGCGTTCGGCGTGGGAGAAGGCGCGGTCGCGGGCCATCTCCTTGACGACCAGGCCGAGCGGCACCGCGAAGGCGACGACGACCATCGTGGTGACCGCCAGGCAGACCTTGACCAGCGCCCACCTCATCGCGCCGGCTCCGCCCCGGGTGGCTCCAGCTTCACGCCCACGCCCCGCAGCGTGTGCAGGTAGCGGGGCCGTGCGGCGGTCTCGCCCAGCTTCCGCCGCAGCCAGGAGAGATGGACGTCGATGGTCTGGTCGTCGCCGTAGGACTGCTGCCACACCTCGGCGAGCAGTTCCCTGCGGGCCACGACGACGCCGGGCCGTCCGGCGAGGAAGGCCAGCAGGTCGAACTCGCGGCGGGTCAGGTCGAGTCGGGCGCCGTCCAGCTCGGCCTGGCGGCGCAGCGGGTCGACGGTCAGCCCGCCCACGCGCAGGACGGTGGACGGCGCGGCCTCGGCGGGGCCGGAGCGGGCCCGCCGCAGTACGGCGGCCATGCGCGCCGACAGGTGCTCGACCGAGAACGGCTTGGTCAGGTAGTCGTCCGCCCCGTCGTTGAGCAGCCGGACGATCTCCGCCTCGTCGTCCCGTGCGGTGGCGACGATGACGGGCACGTCGGTGATGCCGCGCAGCATCTTCAGGGCCTCGGCGCCGTCCAGGTCGGGCAGTCCGAGGTCCAGGACGACCACGTCGAAGCGGAAATGGGCGACCTCGCGCAGCGCCTCCAGCGCCGTCCCGACACTGCGCACGGTGTGCGAGGCGTCGGTCAGGTGACGGATGAGCGCCGAGCGTACGAACTGGTCGTCCTCGACCACGAGCACACTTGCCATGCGCCGCACCGTACGCCATACGGACATACCCGGTGCGGGCCTGTGGACAACTTCCGGCGGGGGCTCCCGCCGCCTGTGGACGACCCCGTTCCCGGCCCGGCCGCTCCCCCTCGCCAGCCACGGCGCCCGGGCCGCCCGGGACACCCGCGGGACGCGTGCGGCAGGATGGCGCCGATGCGCAGAGGACTCGTACACGTACTGGCGTGGTCGCTGGCGACGAGCGCCGCGGTCACGCTGTCGTGGTGGGGTGTCCACACGGTGATGGCGGGCACCGCCTACGACCCGCCGCGCGCCCTGCCCATCACGGCGGCCGGCGCGGACGCGCGGGAGTCCGGCCCGCCCGGCTCCGCCGCGCATCGCCCTGCGCCCTCGACGAGCGCTTCCGCCCCGCCCGCCGCGCCGTCCCGTACCCCCGCCGGGACCGCCCCGAGCGCCCCGGGCACCCCGGACACCGCGCGCACCACGCACACCACGCCGTCGGCGGGCGCGGGCGGTTCGGCCGCGGGGTCAGCCGGCTCCACCGGATCTTCCGGCTCCACCGGTTCCACCGGCACGTCCGGCGCTGCCGGGAAGGTGAAGGGTTACGACACCGCGGGCGGCCGGGTGATCTTCGATCTGGGCGAGGCCTCCGCGACGCTCGTCTCGGCGACCCCGGGCACGGGGTGGTCGATGCAGGTGTGGAAGACGTCGACCTGGATCCGGGTCGAGTTCACCTCCGGCCCGGACCGGGTGTCGGTCATCTGCTCCTGGCACGACGGTCCGCCGCGGGTGGAAGTCGGCAACTACTAGGTTCTGCCGCCGGGCCGCCGGGCCGCCGGGTCAGTGGAAGACGGAGGGCGGCGGTGCCGGTGAGGCCACGGCCGCCGCGTCCGTCACGGGGACGGCGCCGCCCGTGAAGTCGGTGAGCGCCCGCCCGTGTTCGACCCGGCCCGGGTGCGGGTCGGACGCGGCGCGACGGGTCAGCTCCGCGACCGGCAGCGGCAGGTCGGAGGCGACGAGGACCGCGTTGCCGAAGCGCTTGCCGCGCAGCACGGCCGGGTCGGCGACCAGGGCCAGCTCGGCGAACCGGGCGGCGGCGGTGGCGATCTGGCCGCGCAGGTGGGCGAGCGGCGGCCCGTCGGCGAGGTTCGCGGCGAAGACGGCGCCCGCCTTCAGGGCCCTTCGGACCTCGTCCAGGAACTCGGCCGAGGTGAGGTGGGCGGGGGTGCGGGCGCCGCTGAACACGTCCGCGACGACGAGGTCGGCCCAGCCGTCGGGCACCTTGGCGAGTCCCTCGCGGGCGTCGGCGGAGCGCACCCGGATCCGGGCGTTCGCCTCCAGGGGGAGTTCGCGGCGCACCAGCCGCACCAGGGCGGCGTCCCGTTCGACGACCTGCTGGGTGGAACGCGGGCGGGTGGCGGCGACGTACCGGGCGAGGGTGAACGCGCCGCCGCCGAGGTGGACGACGTGGACCGGCTTGGCCGGGGGCGCGGCGAGGTCGATGACGTGCCCGAGCCTGCGCTGGTACTCGAAGGAGAGGTGCGCGGGGTCGTCCAGGTCGACGTGCGACTGCGGTGCCCCGTCGATCAGCAGCGTCCAGGCCCGCGCGCGCTCCCGGTCGGGGACGAGCTGCGCCAGCCCGCCGTCCACCTGCTCGACGACGTCTTTCGCGGCCCCGCGCTCACGGCGGGCGTTTCTGGACCTTCCCATCCCGCCATTGTCGCAAGTCCCGCGCGACCGCACCCCGGGGTGCGGAAGGCCGCAGCGGCCGTCAGCGGCAGCTGTCGGCCGCCTCGATCATGCGGGCCGCCTCGCCGAGGGCGCGCCGCAGCAGCGCGGGGTCGGTCGCGAGGTCGGCCTCTCCGGGCGGGAGCAGCCAGTCCGAGCCCTCCACAGGGGGCCGCGGGGCCGTCCGCAGCCCGCGGCCGTCCGTCCTGGTGCAGGTGCTGCCCGGCACGTCCCACGCCGCGGCCGTGCCCGCCGGGACCACGAATCCGAGCGTGTCGGCGCCGTCGTCGTGCAGGACGGGTCCTACGGCGTCGTCGGCCCCGCGGCGCAGGATGTCGACCGCCTCCAGGCCCTGCCGGGCCGGCACCGTCACCAGGTCGCAGCCGGCTTCCGGCGCCGGCGGCCGACGGTGATCGACGCTCCGGTGAGTCTGCGTCCCGGTCTCCACCACGGGTACCCCTCCTCGTGCGCGAGCGGGTCGGGAGTCGGGCGGCTCCCGGTTCACGGGGTCCAACGCGGCGGCGCGTCAACGGCTACGGCCGAAGTCAGCCGCAAAGGATGGCAGTTCATGGCAGATCGTGGATGAGATATCCGGTTTGTAGCCAAACACTGCGTGGTGGAGCGGACACAACCGGTACGTTCTTGCTCGTCGGAAACAGGGTGCCACTTGGGCAACCCGGGTAACTCACCCCGAATCCGGCATGGTTTGACGGTTCGCACGAGAGGGCCCGGCCATGACGTCGTCGACGGTGACCTCGTCCCAGTCCCCCCGGCCGCCGCGGCCGAACCTCGCCTTCCGGCACCTGCGCGGACAGCGCTCGCCGGCCGAGTTCGCCGCGGCGGTGCGGCGTGCCGCCCGCGAGATCGGCGAGCGGGTCAGCTGCGACGCGCGCTACATCGGCCGGGTGGAGGCGGGCGAGATCCGCTGCCCCAACTACGCCTACGAACGTGTGTTCCTGCACATGTTCCCGGGCCGCACGCTGACCGACCTGGGGTTCTCGCCCCGCTCGTCCGTGCGCGGGCGCGCGGCACGCGCCGAGCTCCCGGCGCAGGCCGGGCCCGCCCCCGCCGGGACGACGGGCACGGCCCGTCCGTACCACCAGCAGCACCAATACCACCAGCCCAACGAGCATGACCGGCACGACCAGCACCAACTGCACGACGGGCAAGACCTGTACCACCCGCACGAGGACCACGAGGAGAGCGACGTGCTGCGTCGCGCATTCATGACCCGCGGGGGCGCCACGGTGGCCGCCGCCTCGCTGGGGCCCCTGGGGCTCGCCTTCGACGCGTCGGCCGCGGACCGCCCCCTCCGCCGCGCCGGCGCGAGCGACGCGGGCGCCCTCGAAGAGGCCGTCCGCAGGATCCGGCTGCTGGACGACCGGCACGGAGCGGACGGCCTCTACCGCCGCGCGGCGGCTCCGCTGCGTGCCGCGTACGCCCTGCTCGACGCCGGCGCGACCCGGCAGACCACGGCCGACCGGCTGCACGCGGGCGCCGGTGAACTCGCCATCTCGGTGGGCTGGCTGGCCCATGACTCGGGCCGGTTCGACGACGCCCGCTCGCACTACGCCGAGGCACTGGCCACCGCCCGGATGACCGGCGACGACGCCCTGGAGGCGCACGCGTTCTGCAACACGGCGTTCCTCGCACGGGACGCGGGCCGGCCCCGAGAGGCGGTGCGAGCGGCGCAGGCGGCCCAGCGCGCCGCCCGCTCACTCGGCTCGCCGCGGCTGATGTCCCTGCTCGCGCTGCGCGAGGCCGGCGGCTGGGCGGGGCTCGCCGACCGCACCGGCTGCGCACAGGCGCTCACGCGCGCGCAGGCGCTGTACGGACGGGGCCCCTCGGACGCCGACCCCGAGTGGATGAGCTTCTACGGCGAGGCCGAGCTGGAGGGGCTGGAGGCCCAGTGCTGGTCGACCCTGGGCGACTGGCCGCGGGCGGCACGGCACGCGCGGCGGGCGGCGGCGCTCCAGGACCCGCACTTCACCCGGAACATCGCGCTGTACACGGCCCAGCTGGCCGACGACCTCGCGCGCGGGGGCCGCCCCGACGAGGCGGCGGCGGCCGGGATGCGGGTCCTGGACCTCCTGGACCAGGTCCAGTCCTCGCGGGTCCAGACGATGCTGGCGGGGACGGCACGCCTGCTGTCGCCGCACCGGCGGGCCGGCGGTGTCTCGGCCTTCCTGGAACGGCACGCGAGCACACCCCGGACCGCGTGAGGCCCGGCCGCGCCGAGCGGACGAAAAGAACGTGCCGACAGGCGTCAACAACGCTCAGGGTCAATACACCTAGGCGGCCAGGTGCCCCACGTCGTTCCAGCTCTCCAGGGCGGGTTCGCCGTACGCCCAGCCGAGCACGGACAGCGACGTGGGGTTGAGGCGGACGCGCGCGGCGAAGTCGAGCGGCAGGCCGAGCCACCGCGCGCCGATCGACCGCAGGATGTGCCCGTGGGCGAAGACCAGTACGTCGCGGTCCTCGCCGCGCGCCCAGGCCACCACCTCGTCGGCCCGGGCGGTGACCTCGGCGAGCGTCTCCCCGCGCGGGACGCCGTCGCGCCAGATGAACCAGCCGGGGTTCTCGGCCTGGATCTGCTGCGGGGTCATGCCCTCGTAGGCGCCGTAGTCCCACTCCATGAGCGTGTCCCAGCACAGGGCGCGCTCGCCGAAGCCGGCCAGTTCGCACGTCTCACGCGCGCGTACCAGCGGGCTGGTGCGCACCTCCACGCCCGGCAGGCCGTCGAAGGGGGCCCGGTGCAGCCGCTCGCCGAGCAGTTTCGCGCCGCGCCTGCCCTCCTCCAGGAGGGGCACGTCGGTCCTGCCGGTGTGCTTGCCGGACAGTGACCACCGGGTCTGTCCGTGCCGTGCCAGCAGGATGCGCGGTGCCATGAGCGGCCTTTCCGGGAGGAACTGAGATCTTCGGGCGGGGCCCCTCCATCATCGCGCACCCTGTGCAGGAGCAACCCGGGGGGCGGTGTTCGCGTCTTTGAGGTCCGGGGCGCCCGGCAGGGCGGGGCGCATACACCGTAAAGTGGCACGACCGGCCGGGGACCACCGGAGATCACCGGGCGCCGCAGCGAAGAGTAGAGCGACCTGAAGGGGGAGGGGCATCGGATGCCGCAGACCGAGGCACCGGCACCTGCATCGCGCACCGAGGCGCCCCCGCCGACCCGGCTGCGCTGGTGGACCGAGCTGCCGCTGATCCTGCTCGTGTACGGCTGCTATTCGGCCGGGCGGCTGCTGGTGCGCGGTGATGTCGCGGGGGCCGTCGACCACGGGCTGTCGATCCTGCGCTTCGAGCAGACGCTGCGGCTGAACTTCGAACACCCGCTCAACCGGCTGTTCACCCGGGAACCCTGGCTCGGTGTCCCGGCCGACTTCTGGTACGCGTCCCTGCACTACGTGGTGACGCCCGCGATCCTGGTGTGGCTGTTCCGCAGCCGCACCGCCTGCTACCGCCGGGCCCGCACCTGGCTGATGACGTCGACGTTCATCGGCCTGATCGGCTTCACCCTGCTGCCGACCTGCCCGCCCCGCCTGCTCTCGCCGGACCACGGGTTCGTGGACACCATGGCCCACTACAGCTCGTACGGCTGGTGGGGCGCCGACGCCAGCGCGCCGCGCGGCATGGGCGGCATGACCAACCAGTACGCGGCCATGCCCAGCCTGCACGTGGGCTGGGCGCTGTGGTGCGGGGTGATGCTCTGGCGGCAGGGCGGCACCCGCTGGGCGAAGGCGGCCGGTGTCGCCTACCCGCTGCTGACCGCGCTCGTGGTCATGGGCACGGCCAACCACTACTTCCTCGACGCGGTCGCCGGCGTGGCCGTGATGGGCGTCGGACTGCTGCTCGCGCCGGTCGTGACGCGCGGCGCGGACCGGGCGCGGGCGGCGCTGACCGCGCGGGTCCCCGCCCTCGCGGGCCGCTCGGCCGGCAAGGGTTCCCCGGTTGTCAGTGGCGGGTGCCAGACTTCGGCGGGTGAGCGAATTCCACGGCAGCGCGAAACACGGTTCGGTTCCGGCACCGAGCCGGGTGCCTCCCCCCAGGACGCGGGGGACGGCGCTCCGGCACCAGCTCGCTGAGCTGCGCGGGCCCGGCGTA
This sequence comes from Streptomyces sp. NPDC021356, assembly GCF_040641015.1. Lineage (NCBI taxonomy): Bacteria > Bacillati > Actinomycetota > Actinomycetes > Kitasatosporales > Streptomycetaceae > Streptomyces > Streptomyces sp. NPDC021356. The sequence goes on from NZ_JBFACU010000034.1 coordinate 86,034, forward strand.
CCGGCCCGGGCACTGGACGCCCGCGCGCTGGCGGCCCTCGCCGCCAACCCGGGCTGCCGGCGGCGCGCGCTCCTGGACGGCGCGGGCGTGGACAAGACGGCGCTCGCGGGCGCGCTCGGCGCGCCCTCCGCGTTCGGACAGTCGCAGTTCGCCCTCACCCGGGGCAACGCGTTCGAGGCGCGGGTCAAGGCGGACGGCGGCGCGGAGCTGCTGCGGCTGGTGCACCAGCGGCTGGACGCCGGGGCCGAACCGCCGCGCGAGGCCCACGTACCGGATCTGACCGCCGTCGGCCCCGAGGGGCGCGCGGCGCGCACGGCGCTGGCGCTGCGCGAGGCCACCGAGGCGCGCGCATGGGCCCTGCTGGACCATCCCATGCTCGCCCTGGACGTGGCGGGCTCCCCCGCCTTCCTGGAGCCGGACGCGGTGGTCGTCCACCCGGACGGCACCTGGACGGTCGTGGAGATCAAGTCGTTCCCGATGCTGGACGGCTCCGCGGACCCGGCGAAGGTCGGCGCGGCGGCCCGCCAGGCCGCGGTGTACGTCCTGGCGCTGGAGGGCGTGGCCGCCCGCCTCGGCCAGGACGGGACGCCCGCCCCGCGCGTGCGGCACCGGGTGCTGCTCGTGTGCCCCAAGGACTTCTCCAACCTGCCCGCCGCCCGTGCCGTCGACGTCCGCAAGCAGCGGGCGGTGACCGCCCGCCAGCTCACCCGCCTGACCCGGCTGCAGGACATCGTCGACCTGCTCCCCGAAGGGGCGTCCTTCTCCCCCGAGCTGCCCCGGGAGGGGCTGACGGCGGCGGTCGAGGCGGTCCCCGCCGCCTATGCGCCCGAGTGCCTGGCCGCCTGCGAGCTGGCCTTCCACTGCCGCTCCCGGGCCCGTGCCCAGGGCGCGGTGACCGCCCTGGGCCGCTCGGCCCGCGCCGAACTGGGCGGCCTGACGACCGTCGATGACGTGCTCGCCGCGGCCCACGGCGAGGCGGGCGACCCGGACGACCCGGCGGTGGCCGCGCTGCGCCGGGCGGCGCTGCTGCGGGCCGAGGCGCTGGGCGGCCACCCGCGCGAGAGGCCCGGCCCGCGGGAGGCGGCACGGGCCGACGCCCGGGAGGGGGCCGCATGTCACTGATCACGACCCTCGCCCGGCTGGAGGCTGTGCGGGCCGGGCGGGCCGAGCCCGCCGCGACCGTGCTGCACCGGCACCTGTCCGAGCGGCCCCTGGTGTGCGTACCGCTCACCACCGCCGGTGAGGCGGGCGCCCCGCTCGGCGCGCTCGTCGGCACCGACCGGGCTGCGCCCCGGCTGCTCGCCGTGGCGCAGCCGCGCGACCGGGACCTGAGGTTCGCCTTCCTGGCCGAGCTGGCCGACGTCGTCCTGCCGTACATCGACTCCTACGCCGACGCGGTGGAGGCCGCCGAGCGCAGCGAGACCGATCCGGAGACCGGCAAGCGCACCAAGGTCGAGGTCGAGCTGTGCGCGGACGCGCCCCAGCTGATCGTGCCCAGCCGGGCGGGCATCGACTTCGTACGGCTGCTCGGACGTTCCATGCGCTTCCGGCGCACCGCCGAGCAGGATCCCGAGGCCCCGCACCCGGCGCCGCCCCGCGTCCCGCTGCTCGGGCGGTGGCTGACCCACTTCGGGGAGCGGGCCCGGGTGCCCGGCTCCTCGCTGCTGCTGGCCGTCAGCGACGTACTGGCCCGGCACTGGACGACCGGCCAGTCCGGGCTTGAGGACCAGCATCTCGGAGCGCTGCTGGCGTGGATCGCCCCGCCGGACGGCCACTCGGGCGCCGAGGCGGCCCTGCGGGCGGAGCGGGAGCGGGACGCGGCCGGCCAGCTCCTGTGCCCGCCCGCGGGCCCGGCCACCGACCCGGCCTTCGACAACAAGCTCCTCGCGCCCGCCATCGAGCGCTACGACCGCGCGCGAGGAGCGCTCGCCGCGGCCGAGGACGGCCTGGAGGCGGACGACCGGCTCGGCGCCCTGACCGCGGCCGAGCAGCACATCCGCGACCTGGTGCGCCAGTGCGCCCTGCACACCTGGGAGAAGGTCTGGGAGGGCCTGGACCTGCTGCGGACGCTGCCCGAGGGCGCGCGCGTGCAGGAGCGGTGGACGCGCGACCGCTGGTCGTTCACCGCCCACCGCGACCGCGTCCTCGCCGGCGAGCCGCCGCAGCCGCGCCGGGACGACGCGGTCACCGCGGCGAACAAGCTGGCCACGCGCGAGCGCGAGCAGGCCCGCCTGGACGCCCAGGAGGCGCTGGACGACCCGCTGGTCATGGCCGGGCGGCGGCTGGCCGGGGAGGCGTTCGCCGGCGAGGTCACGGACGTGACCATGGTGTACAGCGAGGGCAAGCGCCCCAGCCCGCGCCCGCTGGTCACCGTCCGCACGGACGACCGGCCGCACCTGGGCGAGCGGGTCAGGGCGTACCGCTCGCTGGGCGGCAGGCCGCAGTCGGCGGAGGTCGTCGCCTGCGAGGAGGACGGCACGCTGATCGTGCTCCGCGTCCTCGACAAGATGGGCCGCGGCAAGGAGCCCGAGGCCGGTTCCGTGCCGGAGAAGGGCGACCGTGTCTGCTTCACGCTCTTCGAGCACGAGCAGCGCGGCGGCCCGAAGCTGCCCGACCCGGAGAACACCCCCTGGACGCACGGCGGCCCGCCGGGCGAGGCGGGCGCCGTGCCAGAAGGTCCCGACCCGGTGACCGAGGAGGACGTCCTTTGAACCCTCCCCCTCACGGATGAGGGGGATTCCTGGCTCACGCCGCTCGATCGCTCAGCGAGCAGTCGAGTCTTCCGCGATCAACACCAGCCGGGTTGGAACCAGCCCGGTTTCCCCAAGGATTGGAGGTTGCTGTGCTGGCTTGGTTCTCGCTCAGCACGCCGCGCTACTACCATCTGTGGCATGAGCGGAACGCTCGGTGAGCGCGTTCGACCCGGCCGCCGCGGCCGCCCGTGCCACCGAGGCGATCCTCGCCGACACCCTGCACGGCGCGCACCGCGGTGTCGTCGTCGACTCCCCCCCGGGCGCCGGCAAGTCCACGCTCGTCGTCCGCGCCGCGCTGGAGCTGGCCGCCGCCGGACGGCCGCTGATGGTGGTCGCGCAGACCAACGCGCAGGTCGACGACCTGGTGGTGCGGCTCGCGGAGAAGAACGCCGAGCTGCCCGTCGGCCGGCTGCACAGCAGCGACCTGGACGCCTACGACAAGGCTCTCGACGCCCTGCCGAACGTCCGCACGTCCGCGAAGGCCGCCGACCTCGCCGGGCTGGACGTCGTGCTGTCCACCGCCGCGAAGTGGGCGCACGTGAAGGCCGACGAGCCCTGGCGGCACGCGATCGTCGACGAGGCGTACCAGATGCGCTCGGACGCGCTGCTGGCCGTGGCCGGCCTGTTCGAGCGGGCGCTGTTCGTGGGCGATCCGGGACAGCTGGACCCGTTCTCGATCGTGGGCGGCGAACAGTGGGCGGGACTGTCGTACGACCCGTCGGCCTCCGCGGTGACGACGCTGCTGGCGCACAACCCGGAGCTGCCCCAGCACCGGCTGCCGGTGTCGTGGCGGCTGCCCGCGTCGGCGGCGCCCCTGGTCTCGGACGCGTTCTACCCGTACACGCCGTTCCGCAGCGGCACGGCGGCCGGGGACCGGCGGCTGACCTTCGCGGTGCCCTCGGACGGGTCGGGGCCGGACCGGGTGATCGACGAGGCCGCCGAGTCCGGCTGGGGTCTGCTGGAACTGCCCGCCCGGCACACCCCGCGCACGGACCCGGAGGCGGTGCGGGCGCTCGCCGCGGTCGTTGCGCGGTTGCTGGAGCGGGGCGGCGCGGCCGTGTCGGAACGGGGACCGGACCCGGCGCCGCTGACCGCCGACCGGATCGCCGTCGGCACGGCCCACCGCGACCAGGCGGCGGCCGTCCGCGCGGCCCTGGTGGAACGCGGCGTCACGGACGTCACCGTGGACACGGCCAACCGGCTCCAGGGCCGGGAGTTCGACGTCACCGTCGTCCTGCACCCGCTCTCCGGCCGCCCCGACGCCACGGCCTTCCACCTGGAGACCGGCCGCCTGTGCGTCCTGGCCTCCCGCCATCGCCACGCCTGCATCGTCGTCTGCCGCGCGGGCGTGAGCGAACTCCTGGACGACCACCCGTCCACGGAACCGGTCCAGCTCGGCGTCACGGTGAAGTTCCCGGACGGCTGGGATGCGATGTTCACCACATACCTTCACCTGCTGGAGCACCGTGTGTCCTGGCGTCCCTGAGCTGCGGTGACGCGCAGACAGTCAGTCCAGGGAGGCCAGCGCACCGGCTATGAGAGCACGTGCAGCCGCTCCCCTCACGGCCTCCTGCGACAGCCCTTCGAAGGCTCGGCTGTACAGGCTCCCCCTGACTGGGCTGCGTGAGGGTGGCGGCAGCGTCCAGGGTGTCCGCGTGCACCCTGGCGTCGTCGAAGATCGTGAAGGTGCGCCTCTTCCGGGGCCCTGTAGTTGACCTGCAACGATCGAGGCTAGAAGGCGGCAGCGGCCACCGCCTCGGCTTCCGGCAGCAGGTCCTTGCTCTCCTGGATCACCCTCTCGTACGTGCGCTCGTGGTCCCCGCTTTCGAGAGCGAACCGCAGGAGCGAGCCCGACCAGTTGTCGAAGAGCGAGAACGTACGGTCCACCACCCGCTTGGCTTCCTCGCGCTGTGCGTCGTCGAGGGACGGCAGGCTTTTCTCTTCCACCTCGGGCGACTTTATGCTGTGCGACGCCTCCGCCATGTAGTGCTTGGTGCCGAAGAACTCACATTCGCGACCGTCCCGCAGGGCGATTCCCCGGCAGTGGGTGAAGATCGTGATGGAGACGGCCTCGATGGACTCGACCATCGCGAAAACGGCGTACGTGGGGGCGCCCGCGGCGAGCGCGGCCAGTTCCAGGCAGAGACGTCGAGAGTGGCTGAAGTCCGCGCTCCACAGGACCCGCGTGGCGTCCGACAGGGGCATGCTGCTGTCGGCCCCCAGCTTCTCCAGGTCGGTCAGCATCCACTGCCAGTGGAAGTCCTCTTCGTACGTGTGCGCGTTCAGAAGGGCCTGCAGCTGATCCGGCCGGGCATTGCCTTCGTCTTTGCGGAAGACGTACTTGTTCAGGTCGGAGTAGCCCATGATGAAGGGAACCACGCTGGGCCCCCACGCCAGACGCCTTTCTCCGGGGAGCGACTCGTCGGCGAGCAGGCGAGTGAAGAATGGATGGTTCTCGTACGTTTTCCGATGTTCTTCGATGTAGTCGATGACCTTCCGCATGGAGAACTCCGTCTGTGACGTGCCGACATCTCCGCAGCGACAGGCGGAAAAGACACCATCGCACAGGCCTCTTCAACTCATCATGTTTTACGCAGCGTTGACATGGGTCTGCCCTTCTTTCCCGTCAGGATTGCCCTTCTTCCTGGAGCGCACAGCCGCACCGCGACCGGCCCCGGGTGTGAGTGGTCGGCGTACAGGAAATCCCGGTGAGAACGATGGCGGCGGTGTGGTCGGGCAGGAGGTCGGCGACGGCCGTGCGGATCGCGCCGCGGCCGACCCGGTGGTCGCGCGCAAGGGCGGCGATGGAGTGGCCCTCCAGATACGCGGTGCGGACGTCGCCGGTCTTGTCGGCCGGGACAGCGGGGCGGCGTCCGCCCTTGCCGCCCTTGACCTCGGACGCGCGCAGCCCGTCGTACGTCAGTTCCCGCTGGAGGGGGTAGAGGCGGCTGGAGGTGCCCGGGTCCTCCTCGAAGACGACCGGGTCCTCGATGCCGGCCGTACGCCGGACGCGTCGTTCACGGTTCCGGAGTTCCGGGAAGCGTCAAGCGGCGCGTTCCCGCAGGTCAGAACGCTTCCCCCGTTCCGGGACGCGGAAAGGCGTGTCCGGGGCGAGGTTCTGCCGGGCGGTGGACTGCTGGTCGGTCGAGACCCGCTTGTGGACCGGGTTCGCCACCGAGGGGCGCGTTCCTCTCCCTGGCGCAGCAGGGCGGAGCTGTCCTCGGCGTCACGGCTGATACGCCGCACCTTGAGGACTCGCATACCGTGCAAGAGACGCGGGCTGGACATAGCCTCGCCTGCCGTTGCAGGTGCCCCCCGGGGCAGATGTGGTGATCCTTCCTTCCCAGGACCGGGAGGCCCACCACGCCGCCCTGGCCCGCCTGCGCGAACACCGGGTGCCCTGGAGACCGTGGCCTGCGGCCCGGCCGCATACGGGCGGCGCATCCGGCGGGCGGGTGGGAACATCCCGTGGGTGTGGGGGCTTGAGATGGTCCGGGGATGGGCAGGGACCGCCCGGCCCCTTGCGCACGCGCGAGACAATGGACGGTGGGCCTTCCACAGGACGGCGCCACCAGAAACCGTACGAGGAGGAGAAGACATGGCGGAGCCCACGCCGCGTCGGAACGAATCGCGGCTACGCCCCGCGCCCCTGCTCTTCGAGCCCGCCGCTGCCGCCGCCGACCCGGAGCACTTCTTCGACCTGGAGTCGATGGACGACCCCCGGGCGCTGCTGGAGCGCGCGACCGAGCTGACGCTGGCGTTCCGGGCGGCGGCCGACCGCGCCGTGGAGTTCCAGGCGGTGGCGGCGGCCCAGCTCGCCGACCCCCGCCGCTTCGACCGGCTGAGCCCCGCGGACATCGCCGAGCAGGCGGAGTGGACCGAGGACTACGCCAAGAAGATGGTCGAGTTCGGGCGGGACCTGTTGCGCGGCGCCGAGGGCAGCGTGCACGCCAATCCGGCCGACCCCGTCTGACCGAACGCCCCGGCGGCACCAACCACCTCAGCGGCCCCGACTGCCCCGGTCGTCCGCGGTGGCCTCGACCGCCCCAGTCGCCTCGGTCGCCCCGGCCGTCCGCGATCCCCAGCCCTGGCATATGCCAGCGGGCAAGGTACTCCTTTTGGCCCCTTCGTGTCCCGGTTTCCCGCAACCGTGTGGAAGCGGGCCCTCACACTCGGTAGACGTAACAGTCATGAGCCGCACAGGGACACGCCCCTTCCTCGACCACCCCGACGCCGCGACCGGCAGCCGGTGCGACGCGACCGGCGTCACCGGCGTCACCGGCGTCACCGCGGACGGTGCCGCATGGCTCGCCTCCGCCGGCACGTACCCGCGCAGCACGCTCGCGTACTGGCGCGAGCGCCCGGACGCACCGGTCGTGCTCCCCTGCGGAACGGTCTTCGACGTGGTCAACGTGCCCGCGGTCTTCGGCCGCCGCATGCTGGACCGGCTGTGGGACGAGGGGCCCGGCTCGGGGCCGGTGGCCGTCCACCGGGGGCGGATGCTGCTGTTCACCGCGCCCGGCACCGCCCACCGGCTGCCCTCGCTGCTGGAGTGGGAGGACTGGGGTTCCCGGGGCCGGGAGGACGGCGGGAGCCGCGCCGGTGGCGTACCGCCGCTGCTGTGCCACGGCACCGCCGACGCCGTCACCGTCCCGGCGCCCGTCGGTGCCGCCGTCTCCGCGCGTTCCGCGTCCCGCTGGCTGGTCGCGCCGGACACCCGCCATCCGTGGCTGCCGGGCCCGGAGATCCTGGTGTGGGCGGCCGTCCGCGCGGCCCGGCCGACCGTACGGATTTCGATTTTTCCTCCCCCCGATCAGGATGCTAATGTCTACGACGTCAGCAGGCGCCGCTAGCTCAGTTGGTTAGAGCAGCTGACTCTTAATCAGCGGGTCCGGGGTTCGAGTCCCTGGCGGCGCACGGTGACGAAGGCGATGTGAGTTCGCGATCAGCGAGCACGCATCGCCTTCTTCGTTCGAGTCGCCTCACTCAGCCCTCGCCGCTCACCCTCTCCGCTCGTCCCGCCGCCTCAGCCGGGCGTGATCCTCACCGTGTACGCCCCCGAGGCCGTCCGGTCCTCGACCTCCACCCGGACCCCGTCGCCCGGCACCGTGAAGCTCTCACCCACGTCGACGGGTGCGTCGGCCAGCGGCGGGTAGACCGAGCTGCCCTGGCAGGCGCTGGTGTGCGGATGGGCGTCGAGCACCTGGACGGCTCCGCCGCCCGACTCCGTGTCGCCCCGCACCCGGTACACCAGCACCCCCGGCCGGCACCCGGAGACGTCGTTGCCCACCGCGGCCCGCGCCTCCACGGCCACCACCTGGTCGCTCCCCGTCCGCACCACCGCGAGTTTCGTACCGCCGCCCAGCCCGAACAGCGGTGCTCCCGCCGCCCCCGCCGCGCTCGTCCCCGACTCCCCCACGACCGCCGTGCCCACCGCCCCCGCCGCCCCCACCGCCCCCGGCGATTCCGTTCCGGGCGGGCCCGCCTCCACCGGCTCCAGCGTCAGCCGGGTCGGACCCGTCCCCCGCACGCACGTCACCTGACGGGGGTCGAGCCAGCCGAGCTTCCACTTGTGCCAGGCCAACAGGTCGGGTGACAGTGCGAACTGACTTCCCATCAGGTCCCAGTCGCCCACATAGGTGTCCCAGTCACCCTTGTCGTCGCCCGGCCGGTGGTACAGGTCGGGCAGGTCGAAGACGTGCCCCGTCTCGTGGGCGAGCACCAGCCGGTCGGGTGGGTGCCGTTCGAACACCGTCACCACCCGCCGGATGTCCTTGCCGTCGGCCCGCAGCGGGGTGTTCAGGTTGATGACCTTCGTGGCGTCGGAGTCGACGCCGGGCGCCTCCGGGTCGGCCACCAGGTAGACGACGTCGTAGCGCGAGAAGTCGACCTCCCGGTCGGCGACGGCGACCGCGTCGCGCAGGTAGGCCGCCCGGTCCCGGACGTCCCAGTCGCGGTGCATGGCGTACGCCGTGGACGGCTTCGGCATCCGGATCCAGTGCCGCAGGGGATGCGGGCGCAGCGTGAACCTGCCGTAGGAGGCCTGCTCGTAGAACCGGCTGGTGGCGGGGAAGTGGTCGGCGGCGAGTTCGGCGGGGGTGGTGAGCGGGGCCGCGTCGGGAAAGGACAGGAAGATCATCACCGCGTCGAGCGTCCTGGTCGGACGGGCGTAGGAGGCGTTCCAGGTGTCGAGGCCTTCCGAGTGGTGCACATCGGTGCGCCGCAGCGCGCAGGGGGCGGTCGAGAAGGGCTCGGCGGCCGACGGGCCGGTGAGGATCGAGGTGGCGGCGACCGCCGAGAGGGTGGTGAACACCGCCGCGGTGCTGCGCAGTCGGGGTCGCGCCCGCGCACGGCTCAGCGCCTGGAAAGCGTCACGTCCGAGCGCTTTCAGGGGGAGCTGACGCGGCACAGGGACCTCCGGGTGCGGTTCGCGGGGACACCGCACCCAGCCTGTGGGAGTTTGTAGGAGTACGCCCTGTTTGCCTGCACCGGAAGGGTGATCGGAAGCATGAGAGGCGCGCGCGCACGGCCTGTGGAGCCGCAGTGACCCCGAGGGAGCCGGCATCCGCGGGTCGCTCACGGAACGTCACAAGCGGTCGTCCCCTTGAAGAACCCGTCCAGGTGTGGGCAGAAACGATCTGCCAGGAGGGCCGGCCGGCCGGTGGAACCGGTGAACGGCTGGAAGGGGCCCCGCGCCAGCATCTATGATCGGCACACTTTCCTGGCACTTTCCTGCGCGGACACGGGCCGGGCGGCCGTTCCCCCTCCGGCCGGCCACCCGACGAGACCGATACGAAGACCGAGTGCACTGCGGGAGCTAGCGGTGAGCGGAACGTCCGAAGGGCCGACGCCCGCGGCAGACCTCATGCAGCCGAAAGTCACACTGAGTGATCTTACGAAGGCTCCGGGTGCCGAACCGCCCGTAGCCGCCGTCGGCGGACACGCCGCCAAAACCACCGCGCTCGGCCCGTCGGCCGCCCCCGCGGGCGGTCCGGGGGCGGGATCCGCAGGCGTCGCGGAGCCCGCCGAGGAGCCGGCACCGGCGCACCGCCCGAGACCCGGCCTCACTCCGATGGCGGAACGCGGACCCACCCGCCCGGGATTCACCGAGACGGCCCAGTCCCCGGAGAATTTCCCCACGGCCTCCGCGGTCTCCGGGGTCTCCGCGAACTCTGAGGTCTCCGCGAACTCCGCGAACTCCGCGAACTGCGCGAACTCCGCCAACTCCGTGGCCGCCGCCTCCCCCTTCCGCTCGGCCTTCGACGCCGCTCCGCTCGCGATGGCGGTCGTCGACCGCGAGGGCCTGGTGGTCAGCGCGAACGGCAGCTTCGGCACGCTGGTCGGGGCGGCCCCGGACGAGCTCGCCGGACAGGCCGCCGCCGACCTCGTGGACCTCGCCTCCGACGCCCGTACCTGGCAGGCCTACCGCGAGGTGCTGCGCGGCCGGCAGGCCCGGCTGCGCTGCACCCGCCGGCTCAAGCGGCCCGACGGCCGCTCCCTGTGGGCCCAGCTCACGGTCGCGCCCCTGCCCCCGCACGATTCCGCACCCGAACTCCCCCGCACCCCCTCCTCCCCCCAGCCCCCAGCCGTCCTGCTGTCCCTCGCCGACGTCAGCGCCCGCCGTGAACTGCAGTCCAGGCTGCGCCACTTGCGGATGCACGACCCGGTGACCCGGCTGCCCAACCGCACCCTGTTCTTCGAGCGGCTGTCGGCCGCGCTGGAGGCGGAGTCGTACGGGCGCGGCGGGACCGGCCGGGTCGGCCTGTGCTACCTGGACCTCGACGGGTTCAAGGCGGTCAACGACACCCTGGGGCACCGCGTCGGCGACCGGCTGCTGTCGGCGGTGGCGCGGCGGCTGACGGGCTGCGCGGACGAGGCCGCCGGCGAGCGGGGCAGCGCGCCGCTGGTGGCGCGGCTCGGGGGCGACGAGTTCGCGCTGCTCGTGGAGGACTCCACCGGCACCGAACAGCTGGCCGAGCTGGCCGAGTCGGTGCTCACCGCTCTCCAGGCGCCGTTCGAGATCTCCGGGCGGCGGCTGTCCGTCTCCGCGTCGATCGGCGTGGTCGAGCGGCAGGCGGCCGGGACCTCGGCCACCGCCCTGATGCAGGCGGCCGACACGACCCTGTACTGGGCGAAGGCCGACGGCAGGGCCCGCTGGACCTTGTTCGACCCGGAGCGCAACGCGCACCGGATGACCCGTCAGGCGCTCGTCTCCACCCTGCGCGCGGCCGTGGAGCGCGGCGAGTTCACCCTGGAGTACCAGCCACTGGTCGCGATGGAGGACGGGCGGCTGCGCGGGGTGGAGGCGCTGGTCCGCTGGCGGCACCCGCAGTTCGGCGTCCTGACGCCGAATCGGTTCATCACACTGGCGGAGGAGGACGGGTCGATCGTGCCGCTGGGCCGCTGGGTCCTGGCCACCGCCTGCCGCCAGGCCCGCCGCTGGCAGCTGGACCACCCGGACGAGGCGCCGATCTTCGTCAGCGTCAACGTCGCCGTCCGCCAGGTGTGGGACTCCGACCTGGTCGCGGACGTGGCGGCGGTGCTGGCGGAGACGGGTCTGGCGCCTGGCCTGCTCCAGCTGGAGCTGACCGAGTCGGCGGTGATGGGCTCGGCCGGACGGCCGCTGGAGGTCCTGCGCGCTCTGAGCGACATGGGTGTGCACATCGCCATCGACGACTTCGGCACCGGCTACTCCAACCTGGCCTACCTCAGCCGGCTGCCGGTGTCGGCGCTGAAACTGGACGGCTCGTTCGTCCGGGGCTTCCAGTACGGGCAGCAGTGCCAGAGTCAGGACCAGGGCCAGGCGGAGGCGCCGAGCCCGGCGGACGAGGTGATCGTCGAGGCGATGATCCAGCTCGCCCACCGGCTGGGGCTGACCGTCACCGCCGAGTGCGTGGAGACCTCCGACCAGGCCAGCCGGCTTCGCCGCATCGGCTGCGACACCGGGCAGGGCTGGCTGTACTCCCGCCCGGTCTCGCCGGACCGCATCTGCGAACTGCTCGGCGGCCACGCCTGCGGCCGCCGCTGAACCCTGCGCGTCGGGCGGCCCGTGGGCCCTGCGGGGTGGGCAGCCCGCGGCCCCTAGTAGGGCTTGGTCAGGTTCGTAGGGGTGTGGGTATGTCGCGGTGGCAGGTGGGGCAGGTGCCGGTCCAGGTGGCGAGGAGTGTCTGCAGTT